>CASFLB010000061.1 GCA_949295395.1 uncultured Pseudomonadota bacterium
ATAGCCGCCGGTGTGCAAACCTATCTTATAGCCGCCCATGGCTTTAACCTCTTTAATGGCCTCGACAACATTTTCTTGTACCAAAGGCTCTCCGCCGCTAAATACGACGGCGTCTAACTTGCCTTTTCTCTCTTCTAAAAATTTTACAAATCTTGCCCATTCGAATCCACTTTCTTTGCCTATTTTTTGCAGTTCTCCGTTGTGGCAAAAAGGGCATCTCCATGGGCAGCCTTGCATAAATATTACAGCACTCATCTGCCCTGGGTAATCGACCATGCTAAAGGTTTCAACCCCTGCGATATTTATCATCTCTTCCCTCTCCCCGTTTAATGAAAAACCGGATTACAGTTTCTGTAATCCGGCCCATCTCTTTTACTAAAGAATTATTCTGCCGCGATGTCGTAGCTTTCAAGGTTAATAACAGCTTTGCTTTCGCAGAAACATTTACGAGAATAAAATTCTGATTTTTTACCGACGTTGAACTCAGATACCGGGCGAAAATATCCCATTACTCTGGTCCATACTTCGCAAGGCTGTCTTTCTTCATCATTTAATTTAACATCGTCAAAATTGATAGTTGTCATTTCTGTTCTCCAAAAATAAATTAATTAACCTTGTTGTTTAAGCGACATCTTTTCTGGATGCAGCCAGTCTTTTTTCTGCCTTCTTTTCTTCATCACAAATCGGGCAGTACTTGTGTTCTCCGGATATATATCCATGCTTTGGGCAAATGGAAAATGTCGGAGTTATCGTGATATAGGGTAAACGATAGTTTGTTAAAACTCTTCTTACCAAGTCGCGGCAAACTTTCGCTGATGAAATTCTCTGACCCATATACAGGTGAAGTACTGTTCCGCCTGTATATTTTGTTTGTAAGGTTGACTGAAGGTCAAGGGCTTCAAACGGGTCATCGGTGTAGCCGACCGGAAGTTGTGACGAGTTCGTATAATACGGATTCTCTTTGGTTCCGGCTTGGATAATGTCTTTAAATCTTTTCTTGTCTTCGCGGGCAAAACGGGTGGTTGCACTCTCGGCCGGTGTGGCTTCAAGATTGTACATATTACCGGTTTCTTCCTGAATTTTGACCAATTTGGCACGGATGTAATCTAAGAACTTAACAGCAAAGTCTTGTCCCCATGCATCAGCTATGTTGTGCTCATCATTGGTGAAGTTACGAATCATTTCGTTAATGCCATTTACGCCGATGGTTGAGAAGTGATTTCTTAAGGTTCCCAAATATCTCTTGGTGAACGGGAACAAGCCACCATCAATCAAGCGCTGAATAACTTTTCTCTTGATTTCAAGAGATGTGCGTGCAATGTCCATTAACTCATCAACACGGGCATAAAGTCCATTTTCATCGCCTTTATAAATATAACCCAAACGTGCGCAGTTAATCGTGACGACGCCGATAGAACCAGTTTGTTCAGCGGAACCAAATAAACCATTTCCTCTTGCTAAAAGTTCTCTTAAGTCAAGCTGTAAACGGCAGCACATTGAACGAATCTGACCGGGTTTCAAAACTGAATTGATGAAGTTTTGGAAATAAGGCAGACCATATTTTGCGGTCATTTCAAACAGTAATTCTGTATTGTCATCTTCCCAAGGAAAATCCGGCGTCATGTTGTAGGTCGGAATCGGGAAGGTGAACGGACGACCTTTAATATCACCTCTCATCATAACCGTGATGTAGGCTTTATTAATCATGTGCATTTCTTCCTTCAAATCACCATAGGTGAATGGCTGTTCTTCGCCAGCGATTAACGGATGTTTGTCGCGTAAATCTTCCGGACATACCCAATCAAACGTGAAGTTCGTAAATGGTGTCTGTGAACCCCAGCGAGAAGGAATGTTCAAGTTATAAATTAATTCCTGAATGCATTGTTCGACTTCGTCATAAGACATATTGTCTTTACGAATATATGGGGCAAGATAAGTATCAACCGAAGAAAACGCTTGAGCTCCAGCCCATTCATTTTGCAATGTTCCCATGAAGTTTACCATTTGTCCGACGGCTGATGACAAATGTTTGGCTGGACCGGCTTCGGTTTTTCCGGGAACACCGTTGAAGCCTTCATGCAATAAGTTTTTCAAAGACCAACCTGCGCAATAAGCGGCCAACATATCCAAATCGTGAATGTGAATATCACCATTGCGATGAGCTTCTCCCACATTGGCCGGATAAACATGGCTTAACCAATAATTGGCCGTAACTTTGCCCGATACATTTAATATCAATCCACCGTTGGAGTAGCCTTGGTTTGCGTTTGCGTTAACACGCCAGTCAAGTCTTTCAAGATACTCATTAATAGAGCTTTCGACATCGACCATTACTTTTTTATCGTTTCTTGTGCGTTGACGCTGGTCGCGATATAAAATATAGGCTTTTGCCGTTGCAAAATAGTTTGCTGAAATTAAAACTTGTTCTACAACATCTTGGATGTTTTCAATTGTCGGAAGAGCTTCTGCAAACTTATGCTCTATGACTTTCAAAACCTGAGCGGTCAACAACCAAGCTTCTTGCTCAGAAAATTCTCCGGTTGACGTACCGGCTTTTAATATTGCGTTATATATCTTGCTGCTATCAAATGGGGCAAGTGTACCATCGCGTTTTGTTACGCTTTCGATTTTTATCTCCTTATTGGCTAGCGGAGGGACCGAGTAATTCGTTTCTGACATTTTGAACAAGCTTTCCTTCATTTAATCTTTAGTTTCAATACGTTAGTTTACTGTCATTTGCTCTGACAACATATATACAATATATTGTGTTAAATAAAAGTAAATAACCTATATATTGTATGCACAAAAAAATTTTTCCTTTTTTTTACTTTTTCCTTTGCTATCTTTATAAAACCCTATTTATCCTCTTGAAACAAGACCCAAAATATTTAAAATTTGCTTGACTCTCGTATCTCCTTATAAATCTTATAAATTTAAAACTTGTCCTAGTGGATAAATCTTCTATCTTTTATTTTTTGTTGTATTTCAATGCATTAATCAATGGTTAATATCCCCAGACTTATCCCCACCTGCCTTTTTGGCTCTGAATTGAAAACGACTCGCGAATCCGAACAGCTTGTTCCAGTACACCGCTTAAAAACTTCCGCGGCGCGTCCTTTCGTTAAGCCTCGAACTTCCATTGATGGTGAATAATACTCATCGAGTTTTACTCCAAACGTAATATAGCCAACATTTCCACCTTCATCGGTTACAAAAATCTTTATTCTTTGTACGCCGACATTTGATGGCATTCCGACTCCACTCAGCGTATAGCTTTCTTCATTATAATTCATCCATTCCGGCAAGGGAGAGCCATCTTCTAAGGCCGCACTGGTTGTGACACGCCCTCTTAAATTCAAACGGTCAAAAACAGACGGCGGCAGCGTTACGCTAAAGCGTTCTCCGGTTTTAACTTCAATATCGGGCAAAATATTCGGAGACGTCAAATTAATTGCTGGACGCTTGCTCGGCATGATTGGCTTCGCCGGCATTTCTTCAGCCTTGAACTTTCCTTTTTGCCATAACTGCAATGTATCTTTTAAGGTTAACGCAATGGTCGATGCTTTAGCTTTGTACATATCATAAGGCAGAGCATCTAAACCTATTGAGGCATATAAGTTCCCTAGCGCATCTTGAACATCGGCGTAAGCTAAAAAGGCCTGAACCTCATCATCAATGGCACGGGCAGCTTCCAACTTGCTCTTTTCAGAGTAAGAACCAAGGCTTATGGTCACATCTTCAGCAATGTCTTCCGAGGTGTTGGCAATCTCTTTTCTTATTTCATAAGCTTCAACCGCCGACATATATTGCGCCCAAGCGACATAAAGCTGATTTAATATAATTTCCGTTGTTCGTTCACGACGCAAAGTATTTAAATCATTCGCTGAAGCCTTCTTGGCATCTTCAAAGACTTCTATGGTAATTTCTTGGGCTTTTTTGCCCCATTTTTCATTATAATAGGCCGGATTTGACTTATAAGCCTGAGCGTCAGTATCCTCTAAGTCTTTGATTTGTATTTTCAAATCATCAATATTCATTCCAATATCAAAGGCTCTTAGTTCCGGACGCGAGGTTAAGGCCAACCACTCTAAATCGGCTAAATTTTGTTTGATGTCCGGCAAAGCAAAATTGCCATATTCTGAGCCGACAAGCTGAAGATCCGTGTTCGGATGAAACCCCATGAATGAAGCTAATTTCATTTCCGAATCTTCGAGATTATGCTTCAAGTCAGCCGTTTTTTTAATCGCTTCCATATATTTGCGTTTATTAACGAGAGCTTCGCTGCTTAGACTTTGACCTTGTTCGGCCAATTCTTTGGCTTTAATATTCATCTCATCGACTTCAAGTGTTAAAACTTCTGTCATTTCATCCATTATCGGTATCAAGCGTTGTGCAGCCAGCGCTCGCCAGTATAGATTGCGGGCTTCTTGCATGATGTTGTGCATGACTTTTCGATTTTCTTGAAACGCTATCTCAGCCTTATACTTGTCGCCGCTCGGCATCAAATACAGCGTTGTTAAATCCAACGCATTCCAAGCCACCTTCAAGTCCGAATTTAAATTTTCGAGATTTTGAGTATTTCGATAGCCCGCTTTGCTTAAAATATCAGGAAATTTGTTGTACGGAAGGTAACCGGCATCTAATAAACTTTGCTGATATGAGGCCAGTCGGCGGGTGTAGTTGTACTTTAGAGACAAGGCCATAGCCATGTACATATCTATCGGTTTTTCAACTTTTGTCGGGGTGGACTCGTACATATTATGCAAGTCGACATCAACACGAACCGCCGCATCCCAATCCCTATAATAGGCCATTGTTCCGGGGCGATTGCTGTTCTTTTTTATCGTGCGAACTTCAACCGTTTCTTGTGGTGTTTTTTCAGGAAAACTTCCTTCAAAGTTTTTTGCCTCTTGCGGTTTTGCGCAAGCGGATAAGCTTATTCCAAGAAAAGCTCCCATGACCGATAAAAGTTTTTTATTCATCTTCTAAACCCTTTTTATACTTTTATATGATATATTTATATCAATTATTTCAACATGAACAGTATTTATTTGCTTTTATTCAACTTTCATGTGAAACTTATTGTAGGCTCTCTTAACAAAACGCAGGATGTGTGCCGTTATGTTTGATATTTTTCATACCATTTTTAAATTTAAAGAAAAAGAAAGTCCTGATCAACTCGGCTTTTATCCTGAGAGAGTTCATATTAAGGCCATGCCTGAAAGACGCTATTTGTGGACGTCTCGTATTCTTGTTATTCTCGCCTGCATCAGCATTTGCATCAACATGATGCTGGCTTCGACCATTTATGTTTTGCTTCCACAAATTCGAGTCGCCCCTCAGCTCTTTCAAATTAATAAATATTTTAGCCAATTGGAACAAGTTCAGCCTATGTTGGTTTCCATGCCTGTCGGAGATCTGATTGCCGAACAACATATTAACACTTATATTCTTCAACGCTATGTCATTACCGAAGATTATGATGAGCTTTTGCGCCGGTGGGGTGTAGGCTCTACGATTTATTGGTACTCATCAAACCAAGTTTATGCTGACTTTTCTAAAAATGATGTTGCCTATAATATGATGCAATTCCGCGAAAAAGGCTTGCGGCGCGATGTTGAAATTGAATGGACCCGACCGCTGTCCCGCGGCTTGTGGCAAGTTCAATTCCGCACGATTGATTATCTTCCGAATCAGAGCAAACCCTCGGTTAATATTTGGCGCGCAACTTTACGTATCGGCTTTACAAAAATTCCGTTTGCAAAAACAGAAGATGCTATTGCCAACCCGTTTGGATTTTTGGTTTTAAGCTATTCTTTAGCTTATCACGCTTCGGTTCAAGATCCGGAAAACTATCTCAATGTTATTCGGGAAACAACCGAAAATCAGTTTCGCTAGTTTTCTTTGATATCTTCACCCAAATAACGTTTTTGCAATAAGGTATTATTGGCCAATAACGTGATAAAGAACAGTGTCATTATGTTATATAAAATTTCAATAATTATCCCTGCCATTGGCATGGCTTCAACCTCTGTCCGCCGGAAGTTCGTATAAAAATTTCCGTAAAAGAACGCATAAATCACAAATAACGTAAATAATGAAAAAATTATGCGGAGCATATTGTGGCGACTCATCTGCCATAAGTCTTTTATACGCGGAAGCGTTTTTCCTTCAAGTGCATAGCCTAAACCTGACATAAGCCGCATCAAAAGAAATGGAACAAAAAATCCTATCGCAACTACTGTAAAATAAAGGCTTTCAACTTGCCAGTTCGGATTCGGGATTCTGTTACTTAAAGCCATAAATGACAACATCGGAATAATAAGGCCAATTATCATCAAAAGCAGCATTAACCAAATCAGGCCTACGCTTTTTATGTTTGACCTTATTTCTTGAAAAGATTTCAGTTTCTCTGAACCGCTGTTTACCCATAGATACATATAGCCGGAGATAATCAAAAGCTTTAATAAAAAATAGGTCAAGGTTAAAGCTTCGCCCCTTTGGCAATAAAAATTTACGTTTCCATATATTTGATAGTTGCAAATAAAAGCTTCTCCAAAGAGAATCGACACAACGCTCAATACAAGACTAAAAATTATTCCCCAAAGAATAAAACGCCGTCCATTTAAAAATAAAATTTTCCACGGTCCTAAACTCCCTTCTATATAAGGAAATTTCGGATGATCGTCCGGGCTTTCAAATAACTTGAACGCGGCTTTATCCATGTTATAGCTCCTTGATTGAGGTGATACCGGGGATACTGCGAATCCGGCTTAGGAAATCATTATCATTAAAAGCGAATCCGCCGGGGAGTTCAATGCGTAAATCCCACTCATCGCTTTCGGGTATTATATATATCTTGTTTTTACCATTGCGATCATGATTTAAAACATTTTTGAGTTCTTTGACCGCTACGGCATTATTAATTTTTATCTCTAAACCATTGGAGACTTCTGACACGGCTTTATCCAATGTTTCAATTGCATTTACCATTAAGCGAGGCGATTTTTCCTCATCTTCTTTGGTAATCGTCAAGCTGACAAATAACGGCAGGCCGCTGTTAATCACGTCTTCATATTTAGCCATGTTTTCCGAGAACAAAAAGATGTCAAAGCTGTCATTACTATCCGATAGGGTCAAAATCGCATATTTGTTACCGGTTTTGCTTAAGCGTTTTTGGAATCCCGTGACGCAACCGGCAAGCTTGGCGCGAATCGTATCACCGACTTTGATATTATGAAAGACCTCGGCACTGCTCTTAATTCCGAGCTTTTCCATGCCTTCTTTATAACTATCCAGCGGATGGGCAGACAAATAGAATCCGATAGCCTCAGCCTCAAGCTGCAATTTTTCCAACTCCGGCCAATCGGGTTTGTCGGCCAGTTTAACTTTGGAATGTAACTCCTCATTGCCAAACAAAGATGATTGCTCACTGTTTTTTAATTCCGTCGCCGCGTTAATATGGCGCATAATCGTTTCAACATTGGCAAAAAGCTTTCCTCGGTTTTTATCCAAACAATCAAAAGCACCGGCTTTTATCAGCTGCTCCATTTGACGGCGGTTAATTTGCTTGGCATCCGTGCGGTGGATGAAGTCCGAGATATCTTTATAAGGGCCACGTTTTTCACGTTCAGCCACAATCGAGCGCATATTGGCTTCGCCAACGCCTTTTACTGCGCCCAGCGCATAACGAATGTTACCATTCTCTACCACAAAGTCCGAGCCTGATTTATTGACATCCGGCTGTAAAACTTTTTGCCCCAGTCTTTTTATCTCTTCCTTATAGAATTTCAGCTTATCCGTATTGGTAATATCCAGAGACATTACCGCGCACATAAATTCTATCGGGAAATGTGCCTTCAAATATGCCGTGCGATAAGAAATCAGAGAATATGCCGCGGCGTGAGATTTGTTAAAACCATAAGATGCAAATTTTTCCATCTGGTCAAATATCGCCGTGGCCGTACCTTCTTCAATGCCATTTTTTACCGCGCCTTCGGTAAACATTTTGCGTTGTTTCGGAATTTCATCACGCATTTTTTTCCCCATGACTTTGCGGAGTTTATCCGCGCCGCCCATGGTGTAGCCGCCCAAGACTTGTGCAATTTTCATAACTTGCTCTTGGTAGACCATGATGCCGTAGGTTTCATCAAGAATCGGCGCCAAAGCCGGATGAAGATAAGTTATGGCCTCTTCGCCGTGCTTACGTTTAATATAGGTCGGAATATTATCCATCGGGCCGGGGCGGTAGAGCGACACAATCGCCACCAAATCTTCGAATCGGTCAGGGCGAATCTGGCGGTGAACGTCTTTCATGCCTTCCGATTCAAACTGGAAGACGGCGACGGTTTCACCCCTTTGCAACATTTCATAAGTTTCTTTATCATCAAGGGGAATTTTCTCAATATCCAAATCTATCCCTTGGCTCTTTTTAACCCAGTCAACCGCGCGCTTAATCACGGTCAAGGTTTTTAAGCCCAAGAAGTCGAACTTTATCAAGCCGGTTTCTTCAACATATTTCATGTCATATTGGGTGACCGGCATATCGGCCTTGGGATCTTTGTATAACGGCACAAGCTCATCAAGCGGGCGGTCGCCGATAACAACGCCGGCGGCGTGCATTCCTGACTGACGATACAGGCCTTCAAGCTTCATACCGATATCAAACAGCTTGTTTATTTGCGGGTCGTTTTGACGCATTTCCTCCAGCTCGGGAACTTGGTCCAACGACTCTTGCAAGGTCGGGTTTTTGCCTTGTACCCCTGGGGGAATCATCTTGGAAATTTTATCCGCCTGCGCATAAGGCATTTGCATCACGCGAGCAACGTCGCGAATCACGTTTTTGGCTTGTAATTTACCATAGGTAATAATTTGCGCCACATGGTCAAAGCCATATTTGTTTTGCACATATTCAATTGTTTTATAACGATTTTCCTGACAGAAGTCGACATCGAAGTCCGGCATGTTGACACGTTCCGGATTCAAAAAGCGCTCAAACAGCAAGTCTAACTTCATCGGGTCAAGCTCGGTTACCTTCAACGACCAAGCCACAATTGAGCCCGCACCTGAACCACGTCCGGGGCCGACCGGAACGCCGTGTGTTTTTGACCACTGAATGAAGTCCGACACGATTAAGAAATAGCCGGGGAAGCCCATCTTTTTAATAACGCTCAGCTCATATTCCAAGCGACCGTAATAACGCTCGTCGATTTCTCTTTTTTGTTCGGCGGTCATGCCTTCAAAATAAACATAATCTTTCATATGTTCGGCCAGGCCTTTGCGGGCGGCAAAGTCGATATATTCATCTTGGGTCATGCCGTCGGGGCAGACAAATATCGGCAACAGAGGATCAACTTTGGAAGACAGAAAATTACAGCGAATCGCAATTTTTACCGTGTTTTCGATAGCTTCGGGCAAGTCGCTGAACAGTTCTATCATTTCTTCAGGCGTTTTAAGGCGATTGTTCGGAGAATATTTTTTGCGGTTTTCATTGGCGACATATTGTCCGGCGGCAATACAAATTAACGCGTCATGCGCTTCATACATTTCCGCATCAAAGAAAAAGGCCTCATTGGTTGCCACCAGCGGAATATTGTATTTATATGCCAGGTCAATAAAAGCGTCTTCGGTTTTTCGTTCACTCTCAAGGCCGATACGCATGATTTCCATATAAAGACGGTCGCCGAATAATTGCTGTAATTTGACGGTCAGCTCTTCCGCTTCTTGTTTTCGACCTTCAAGCAGCAAACGGCCGATTTGCCCCTCAACGCCGCCGGTTAAGCAAATCAGCCCTTCATTTAATTCTTCTAAATCCGAAAGTTTTATCTGTGCCTTTTCCAGATTGCTCGGGTTATCCAAATAAGCGCGCTTCATCAGCTTCATGATGTTGGCGTAGCCTTTGGCGTTCATGCAGAGCAGAACAATCTTATCGGGCTCAATAATTTTGCCTTTGCTTTTTAAGACATCATCGGCGTCGGGATTGCGCAGATAAAACTGGCAGCCGAGAATCGGCTTAATCCCTTCTTCCTTTGCGTATTTTGAAATGGCTTTGCCGCCAAACATATTTGCCGTATCGGTCAAGGCAACCGCGCCTATCCCCATGTCATGAAGCTTGTGAATCAGCTTTGGAACCTGAATCGCCCCCTCAGACAAGGAATAAGCGGTGTGAACGCGCAGATGTACAAATTTTGGTGCCGGCATTTCGCTTTCTTTTATTTCTTCTTAACTTTTTGTTTATGATAAACACTTCCGTCCTCAGACTCAATAGAAAAGTTGCGGTTGTTATTAATATTAAATGTTGTGAGATTCTTAAAAATGTGGTAGGATAAAGAAAGATTAGTATTAAAAGACGGAGGAATATATGCGCGGTGTTATATTAGAAGAAGATCCTGAAACTGGAGAATTGAGAGCTGTAGCGGATTCTAATACTGCCGCTGTCGAAGATAATGAAGAAAAATTTGATAAATACGGCCGTTTGAAAAATACTAATTATGTTGAAGGTCAAGATGAATCTCTATTTGATAAATATGGTCGTTTGAAAAATCCCAATTATGTTGAAGGTGAAAGTGAAAAGCAACAATCTGTTTCAAAATCCAAAGAATATATTTTACATTCAGAAAATGAACATAGTCCCTCTAAAAAAGTAAATTTGGAACTTGGCGAGGAGCAATATGTAGATGATAATTTACAAAAAATTAAAGAATTACGCAAAAGATTAAAAGATGAACATAGAGATTATCTTGAAGATAAGCAGAATTTTATTGCTAATGGATTAGAGGAAATCGGACTTTCTAAAGAAGATATGGGAAAAACTGGAAATTCCCAAACCGGAAAGATTTCAGAAAAGCAAAAAACAATCGCAAAAAGTCAGATGGAAGATGCAAAAGATGCGATACTAAAAAGAAAAATGAGGGAATCTCGCATGAATGTTAGAGAGTTGGAGCGAGGATAGTAAAAACGAGATGCTAAATTTTTCTGATATCATTAATTTCAAATATGACACTGCCGAAGTTGATAAAGATATAAGGCATCTTTTGAAAACGGGAGAATTTAAGCCGGCTTACACAGATATTGTAAGAAACTTTTTAATTCCGGAAATAGCAAATTGCAAACATACGCTTGAAGATAAAAATCATCTTTTAGAAGTACATTTGCAAGGCTCTATGAGTGAAGATGCCTTAACCCGAACACCTGAAGAAATTACGCCGATTTTGGATTG
>CASFLB010000062.1 GCA_949295395.1 uncultured Pseudomonadota bacterium
GGTATTGTTTTCCTGACTGAGGTGGCAGAGCGCAAACCGCTCGCACCCAGCTCGCAGCAGCGCAGCCAGCGTCTCCCCTGCGTCCCGGTTGCACAGATGCCCGCGCGGAGAGGCAATCCGACTCTTGAGATAATAGGGGTAAGGCCCGCCATGCAGGCTGAAAGCATCGTAATTGAAATGCCGCAAACATCTGAAGCAGAAACTGCAGAAACTTCGACTGCTCCCAGCATTGAAGAAACTTCTCCGGCTCCTTCTGCTGCCCCAGCACCCCAAGCTCAAGCCCCCCTTCAGCAAGACATTCCATCAACCGAGTTTTCTAACCCCTTAGATAACTCTGAAGTCATTGCTGAAATGCCTAAAGCGTCATCTTTGTTCAAAGCCATCATCAACAACAAACCGGAAGACGCCAGCGCCAGTGCTCAGCTTGAAAACATTTTATCTTCTAATGAAAATGTTTTCACCGCCAAGACCACTGTCAAACAGCTTGAAGAAGACTTTAGCTTTATCGCTCGTTGCAACACGGGAGACACCGAAGTAACGGAAGCCGACATTCACCGTCTTGAAAAACTAACAGAAATGAAATTCATGAGATATTTTGACCGAACAAAAGGTCTATCATGGAGTGAACGAGAAAACATCAAAGACATGAAAGCTTATCAAAATCCCGGATACGAAGAACTTCTTCAAAACCGCCCAGACCTGATAAGCAAAGGCTACAACTATGGCGAACTCTACAATCTCGAAATTCCTAAAGGAACCATAACCAAAGAAGAAAGGGAAAAGATTAACGAACATATAGTCATCACGATAGATATGCTAAAAGCCATTCATTTTCCCAAAGAATTAGCCAAAGTTGTTGAATATGCCGGCGCACATCACGAACGTGTCGATGGCCAAGGCTACCCCAACGGACTAACCGGTGCCGAAATGTCCATACCGGCCAAAATAATGGCCATTGCCGACATTTTTGAAGCTTTAACCGCCAGCGACCGCCCATACAAAGAACCCAAAAAGTTAAGTGAAGTACTTTCAATCATGAAAGACATGAAAAACAATGGCCACATTGACCCTGATTTATACCATGTCTTTATTGAAAACGAAGTTTACAAAGAATATGCCGAGCAATACATATCACCAAGTCAAATTGATGATGTTCGTCCGGAGGATTACTTGTAATGGAAATCAAACCGATTTTATGCCGTGCCGGCACAATGGATAATTACGCTTATGTCATAAGGGATGAAAAAAGTGGAATAAGTGCTATTATTGATCCTTCAGAAGCCGCCCCAATAATAGAAACCTGTCATCAGCTAAACATTCAACCCGAATACATTTTAAATACGCATCACCACTTTGATCATACAGACAGCAATCTAGAATTAAAAGCGTTATTCCATGCCCGCATTGTCGGCAACGCTTCTGATGCACACCGCATACCGGGACTAGATATTGAAGTCAAAGAAGGCGAAACCTTCAATTTAGGAGAAACGCCGGCCCAAATAATCAACGCAGACGGACACACCATAGGACACATTTTATGGTACTTTTCTCAAGATAAAGCTCTTTTTACGGGAGATGTCTTATTCAACCTCTGCATTGGCGGAATTTTTGAAGGAACGATAGAACAAATGTGGACATCGTTACAAAAAATAAAAGCCCTTCCAGATGATGTCATGTTCTACCCCGGACACGAATATACATTATACGGAGCAAGAGACGCGTTAAGAATAAGCAACAACGCCCCGGAAGTTATAAAATATCTCGAACAAGCTCAAAGGAACATCGCACAAGGTCTTCCGGCCGGTCCTTTCAGTCTTAAAGAAGAAAAAGCCTGCAATCCTTACCTTTCCGCAAAAAATTTAACCGAGTTAGAACAACGTCTGGGTTACTAAAAAGACGATTCTTTACCAACAGAAATATTACGATTAATATGAACGGAAAGCAAAATTCCAAAACTGGTCATAATTGAAAGCATAACCGTTCCGCCATAAGAAATAAGAGGCAAAGGAATCCCCACCACGGGAATAAGCCCTAAAACCATAGCCGTATTAATAAAGACATAAAGAAAATAGTTTGTGGTTAATCCAATGGCTAAAATTTTACCAAAATAACTACTACTTTTGAAAGCAAAA
Organism: uncultured Pseudomonadota bacterium; assembly: GCA_949295395.1. Lineage (GTDB taxonomy): Bacteria > Pseudomonadota > Alphaproteobacteria > RF32 > CAG-239 > HGM16780. The sequence goes on from CASFLB010000062.1 coordinate 2,133, forward strand.
GAATAACCATAAGCAATAATGCAAAAATTAATCAAAATAACCGCAACCGCACCAATCATACCAAATTCTTCGGATAACATTGTATAGATAAAATCCGTGTGCTTTTCTGGTAAAAAGTTAAGATGGCTTTGAGTTCCTTTAAGAAAACCTTTACCAAAAACGCCACCGGACCCCAAAGCAATTTTAGATTGAATAATATGGTATCCGGCTCCCAAAGGATCTCGCTCAGGGTTCAAAAAAGTCAGGACACGATTTTTTTGATAATCATGCAAAAAATGCCAAGCAATAGGCGCCATAATAACAGCCCCGATTCCCAATACGGCAAACTTCCAAATTTGCACGCCAACGCAAAAAAAGATAGCGGTTGTTGTCATAATCAACATCAGTCCGGTACCCAAATCAGGTTGAATAATCACCAACCCTGCCGGAACCAAGGCCAATAACAAAGGCGGAACCATTCCCTTAACGCTTTCAATACTTTGCAAAGAAGAGGCGTGAAAATAACGAGCCAAAGCCAAAACAAGAGCAATTTTCATCAATTCTGAGGGCTGAAGCTTAAAAAAACCAAAGTTAATCCAACGTTGCGCCCCCATGCCGACGTGCCCGCCGACTTCTACGACAAACAACAAAATTAATGTAAAGAAATAAAACACATAGGCATAACGCATAAACAAACGAATATCAATAAGAGCAAAAACAATCATTACGCCCAAACCAACGCCAAAACGCATAAGTTGATTTATTGCCCAAGGAGACCAACTTCCATTAGCGGCCGAATAAAGCATCGTTACTCCGATAGCCGCTAAAAGACAAATAAAAAACACATACCAAAAACTGATATTCATCAGTTTTTCTTTAATAGACATCCGTTGGGCACGAAAACTTGTTTCATAAGGTTTATACATAACGACCTCTTAATGCTTACGATAATCAATAGGATCCAAGACCAAACTTTGATATAAGATTTTGCTGGCAATCGGTGCCGCCACAGAAGAACCGCCACCGCCATGTTCGACCAACACCGCCACCGCATATTTAGGATTATCCGCCGGCGCATAACCAATAAAAATAGCATGGTCACGATATTTCCAAGGCAAATCCTTTTGCTTGATAATACCGCTTTGACGTTCTTTAAGAGAAATTCGGCGAACCTGAACCGAGCCAGTTTTTCCAGCCATTTTCATTCCGTTATAATTAAAGCGTGAAGCCCAAGCCGTACCATGTTGCTGATTAACAACGTCAAACATTCCTTGTTTAACAATATCAAGAAAAGCATCAGAAACATTAATCTTTTTTATTTTTAACAAATTACGGTCATCAATAGGGAAAAAGGTCGGAACAACTTCATACCCACCATTAACAAGACGAGCGGTCATGGTCGCCAATTGCAGAGGTGTTACTAAAATATAACCTTGCCCAATTCCAGAAATAAGGCTTTCACCGACCTGCCACGGCTCGCCAAAACGCTTAAGCTTCCACTCTTTATCAGGAATAAGACCGGCTTTTTCATGTTCAAGTCCGATATTAACCTTCTCGCCCAGACCAAAACGTCGAGCCATTTCCGCAATTTTATCGATTCCAACTCGCTGAGCTGTCTCGTAAAAATAAATATCACAAGAATGCATCAAAGCTTCAACCACATTCAAATAACCGTGTCCGGCGTGCTTCCAGCAATGAAAGGGATGATCGCCAAGCAACATTTTTCCGGCGCAAAAATAACGTGTATCAGGCTTAATAGCCCCTGATTCCAAACCGGCCAAAGCCACCAAAGGCTTAAAGACAGACCCTGGAGAATATTGACCTTGAATAGCTTTATTAACAAGAGGCTTTTTCTCATTAGTTTGCAAAGCATTCCACTCCTGATGGCTTAACCCGCGAGTAAAAGCATTAGGATCAAAAGCTGGTGTTGAAACGAATGCCAAAATTTCACCGCTATGAACATCAAGCAAAATAGCCGCACCACTTTCATCACCAAAAGCATCAAAAGCCTTTTCTTGCAAGCGAGCATCAAGCGTCAGAGTAATATTTTCACCAGATACCCCTTCGGTTTCCTCAATTTCTTTCATCACACGGCCATAGGCATTAACCTCCATTTTAAGGATACCGCCTTTACCACGCAAACGTTTTTCCAAAAACTTTTCAATACCGGATTTTCCGATTTGAAACCCAGGAACTTCGAGCAACGGATCATCTTTTTCATCCGTATCGGAAACAGCTGCCACATAGCCAAGAACCTGAGCCATTTTCTCACCATAGGGATAATAACGATTAAGCCCCTCATCAATAAAGATTCCGGGAAGTTCAGCGGCATTAAGTTGAATTTTAGAAACTTCTTCCCAAGTCAAATTATCTTTAACTTTGATTGGAACAAAACTCTTGTTTCGCTTTAAATCACGTTTAATCCGCTCTTCTTCAAAATCTTCGAGTGGCATAATTTTTTTAAAAGAATCAAGTGTTTGCTGAACATCAGCTGTTTGCTCAGCCACAATCAGAGCCTGAAAATTCTGTTCATTTGTCGCCAAAACAACACCGTTTCGATCATAAATAATACCCCGCTGAGGAATCAGCAAACGTGTTGAAATACGATTTTCATCAGCCAACATTTTAAACTTATCAGCTTGATAAACCTGCAAATAATAGAGTCTAAAGATAATACAAAGCAACAAAAAGGCCATACCGCAAGCCATAATCAGCGAGCGCTTTAAAAGAACCTTACCTTTATCATTATCCCGATTCATATCATCCCTCGTCTATCATAAGCTTGTTTTGCACCCAAACATTGATTAAAGTAACCAAAGGATAAACGGCTGCCGTCAACAAAAAAGAAAACATCAACAACGGAAAAGGTAAAAACGTAGCATAATAAATTGAAACCACGAACCAACGAGCAAACATAACCACAAAGGCTAAAGGCAAGAAACCAAGCCACAAAAGCTCAAAAGATTTTCCATTAAAATATTTTACCATATAACCGATAAGAACATATAAAAGCAAGAGCTGAAAAATACTAGACCCCAAAGGAGCAGAAGTTAAAATATCTTCAAACAACCCAACCCAAAAAACCGAAAATAAATTAAAGACGTCAGGACGATGTAAAATCCAATAATAAACGCAAACCACGGCCACATTGGCATGAATATTTGTCGGCAACAAAAAATCAAACGGCATATAAGAAAGAGCCACCCAAATAAATGAGGTCAAGAGCGGTAGCATTTTTTGCAATGTAAGCTTAAGCGTTTCGTCCCAATCCTCATTCATCACGAACCTCCACAACACCGGCTTCGGAAAGATTGGATTCTTCATCTAAAGGAAAAGAGACAATTTTAACATACTCAACTTTGTTCAAATCAGCAAAAGGCAACACGCGAATTTCGCGTTTAGAAACATGAGAGACAACACCGATTGGCAAACCGGCCGGAAAAACCCCAGCCACACCGGAAGTAACGATTCGATCACCTTCCTTAATATCAGCCGATATTGGTGTAAAGACCAACTTGGGATTAAGTTCATTATCGCCGGCCAAAATACCGCGAACACGAGTATTTTCAATCATAACCGGAATACGGGAGTTAATATCGGTAATCATAAGGATTTTGCTGTAAAGCTGCCCAACCTTATCAAGACGCCCCACCACACCTTTGTCGGTTAACACAATTTGTCCTTTTTGCGCGGTTGAATTTTTACCGGTATATGCGATAAGAGAATGAGAAAAAGCATCTCCTTCTTCTGCCACAACACGAGCTGTAACAAGATTTTCCTCATCAGGACGAGTATAATTCAACAATTTTGCTAAAAGACGATTTTCGATTTCGAGAGAACGAGCCCGCTCACTAACAAGACGCAAACGGCGATTTTCAGCCTTAAGAAATTGGTTTTGCTTATGAGCCAAGGACAAATCTTTAAGATAATCATAAGCATTAGCCAGCAACCTCGCCGGCAAAATCAAAACATCGACCACCGGACTAACAATATCAGTAGCTACCGAAGAAGTTTTATCAATCAGAACTGTATCTGTTTTATTAAGCAGCATCATAACAAACGCAATAAGGAACAAAATGACCAGAGCAAACTTTTTAAGCAACTGCCGAATATGACTTAATTGCATAAACAAGACTCTTCTGCGCTTCATGACACCTCTGACAAAGTAAAAAGCCGACAAAAGAGGCCTAAGCGCCTCTCTCATCGACTAAGAATTAAGAATTAGTACATTGTAGACAAGATACTTTTGAGCTTATGAATATCGTCCAAAGCTTTTCCGGTACCTTTAACAACACAAGCCAGCGGATTCTCGGCAATAGAAACCGGAAGACCGGTTGCGTTACGCAAAACCTGATCCAAATTAGAAAGCAAAGCACCACCACCGGTTAAAACGATACCTTTATCAACGATATCTGCGGCCAATTCAGGAGCGGTATTTTCCAAAGCAACTTTAACAGCCTCAACGATTTGAGCAACCGGCTCAGCCAAACTTTCAGCAACTTGGCGTTCGGTAATAACAATTTCCTTTGGCACGCCATTCATCAAATCACGACCTTTGATTTCGACGGTACGACCTTCACCTTTTTCCGGAGGACAAGCAGAGCCGATTTCTTTCTTAATTTTTTCGGCACTTCCTTCACCGACCAATAGGTTATGATTACGACGGATATAAGAGATAATAGCGCTATCCATTTTATCGCCGCCCACGCGAACAGAACGAGCGTAAACAATACCACCCAAAGAAAGGACGGCAACTTCGGTTGTACCACCGCCAATATCAACGACCATGCTTCCGGTCGGCTCCGTCACGGGCAATCCGGCACCGATAGCGGCCGCCATAGGCTCTTCGATTAACCAAACCTTGCGAGAGCCGGCAGCTTCAGCAGATTCCTGAATAGCACGACGTTCAACGGCGGTTGAACCGGACGGGACACAAACAATGACCATCGGAGAAGCAAAAGAACGACGATTATGAACTTTACGGATAAAATACTTAATCATTTCTTCGGCGATTTCAAAATCGGCAATAACACCATCGCGCAAAGGACGAATAGCATGAATATTCCCCGGAGTACGCCCCAGCATCAACTTAGCCTCATTACCAACGGCAAGCACTTGTTTTTTACCGCGATATTCTTCGATTGCGACCACAGAAGGCTCATTAAGCACAACGCCTTTTCCTCTGACATAGACAAGCGTATTTGCGGTACCCAAGTCGATAGCCATATCAGCCGACAGCCACCCCATTAATTTTGATAACATGATATAAATCTCCGGAT
>CASFLB010000063.1 GCA_949295395.1 uncultured Pseudomonadota bacterium
TTATTGGCAATAGAGGCGGTTTAGGTTCGAACTCACGAGAAAGTGAGTTCGACGCCAAGTTCAACAACAAGAAGGTGTTGTCGAACCTCGGAGTCAAAATAAACTTGGTTATGGCGTGTTTGGGGCATTAGCCATTCGGAATATGATAAATAATAAGGATAAGTTAGCTAATCAACCCTATACAGACAAATATAAGCACGCACTTATTAATTGTAAAGCCGCTCAATATGGAGAAGGTGGTTTTGATGCTGCTAACGTGCTATCCTTTCTGAAAGAGGTACATGATGTTGTTACCAGACAAAATACACTTGACAGTAGTTTTGCTGATAATTATGCTAACAAAATAGGTAGACTGCTTGGAACTAAGTATAACCAAGAAAAATGTGAAACTTTAGTTCCGAGATATATTGAGCAATATTATAAATAAAAAATTTTTGCATAAGCATTAAAAAGGAAAATTAGGAATGAAAAACAATCAATTAAAAACATTTATATTTATTATTTTTAACTTGTTTGTTGCTCTGCTGTTTTTCTTTTTAGGAATGGTTTGTGCATATATTTTTTCGTAAACTAACGGGTAATGATATATTTGTATCATTACCCGTTTTTGATTTCTTGTTAGGATTGTTGTAATGTGGGTTAAAACACAAAATTTTTTGTTTCTGCTATGTTGTGCATTTATCGGAAAATTTTTATATTCAACACTTTTGATGATTATTGTTTCATTGTCCTTGGCTAATCATTGGTTGAGGTTAGACTATTATATGCCTTATTTACAAATTATTGCTAGTTGTTTTTATCCATTAGCTATAATTATTGGGCTGGTTAATCTGTTTTACACTCGTTTTGCATCATGTTTTTATCATGCAAGTTGTTTGAATTTTCCTAAGTTGCAATGGTATGCTCTTTTTTTAGGGTGGATATTAATTGGAAAAGAATTTTTAACAGAAATTCAACTGTTTGTTGTGCTTCTTGTCGGTTGTATAGTAGCCGCTCTGTGTGATAAAAAACATACTTGGAAACAAAGAACAAAGATTGCTACGGTCTTTTCTGTTATGTTAGTTTCTTTTTTGTGTGGATATTTTTTGTAACCACAAAATTTTTTCAATCATTATTGATGCTCTTTAGGTAAATAACTCTACCCAATGGGGACTGAACAACACTCCTTTAGAGCAAAATAGCAATAATAATATGCTTTCGGGCAATTTGTTCAGGTTGAAAGTGTTCTCACGTACTTCTTTGTACGCTGCGGTACTTTCGCCTTTTAAACAACTCTATAAATTCCATTATCCGAGATTTTTTTAGTGCAGAATGGCTTTCTAGAGCCGTTTGTTTATAAGCTTTTCCCTGTCATGGTTTTTAGTATTAACTTTTGGTGAAATTGACAAAACTCGATTGACTTAAATTTAAGAATTTGGTAGTATTATTGTAAGAAATATTTTTTATGAGGGCGTCATGGGGCGATATTTTTTATCAGATAATAAAGATTTTGAGATCTTAGAAGAACCGTATTTTGATAAATTAATGGCTTTATCTCAGACGGAAAATGGCGTTGCCTCTTTTTTGAAAGAAAATGCTGAAAAGCGTTTGCAACTCGTTTTGGATGAAAAATTGGCCGGTCCTCGACGGAGTTTGAAAGAAAATGAAGCTGCTCTTGATCGGGTCGATCAAAGTATTTTGGGTAAGCAAAAAGATAAAGAAGTTGCTCAAACTTTAACAGACAGTACTCGCTATTTGTGGGATAAGTGCCCTAAAAAATCAAAGCCTTTGCTGGAAAAAGTTTTTCGTGATTATGAGCAAAAAGGGACATTTAATCCGGCTGATCTTGAAAAAGTGAAAAATAGCTTTAATGCTTTTGAAAAAATTACTAAGAAAAATGAAATTGGTTTATTTAAGTCAAAGCTTGATTATTTGGTTAAGTCAGCAACCGAGAATAATCTTGCGGAAAAGTTGAAGGCTGATCATAAATTTCGCGCTTTTTATGATAATCAGACTTCGGCAACAAGTGAGAAAGACGCTTCTTTTCTTGATGGGCTCGAAACCTCCTTAAAAGATATGCATGAGGAACGTGACGCTTTGCAGCAAAAACAGTGGTCCTTAGGCGATAGTTTTGAAAAATTAGAACAGACCATTCGTATGGAGGATAAACAAAATTGCGCTGTTGAGGCTCAGTGTATTGATAAAGCTATTTCTGACGTTAAACGAAAAAGAACCGGTGAAAGTGTGGCTGATTTTCATATCGAGCGGCTTTCTAGTATGAATGACAATGACAAGGTTGTTTTTAATTTGGGCGTTAATAAAAACGGTCAGGCTAAGCTTGATGCAATTTTTAAAGAAATGGGTTTGTCTCAAGGGGCTGCGGAAGATACAAATTCATGGTATCAGCATGATTCAACCGATGGTAAAAATAATTTATGGTCTCCGGTTATGAAGGTTAGCGAAGCCAAAAAGGTTATGCCGAAATTAGTTGAATATATGCATGATGCCAATATTTTGAGCCAATTGTCTGTTCCGATGAAGGCGGAGGAAATGTTTACAGAAAAGAAAACTCCTGAGCCTTTGAAGCAAGAAGAACTTAATCAGTTTATTCAGACTTTGCATAATGCCAGTTTGATGAAGCCGATGGATCAACGCAGTGTTTTTGCCGAATTTCCTCAAGAACAATATTTGTTTAACGGAACACAAGTTTCTGATGATTATTTCGGGTTAAGTAAACGCCCCGGACGAAGCGGAATTCTTTATGCTACAACAAACTGTAATTATGCGGCCTCTTATGATGGTGTTAATGGTACAGCTACGCATGATGATTATGGATTGAGGGCTATCGGACAAGTTAATGGAGAAGATGTTCATATCGGATTTGTTAATGTTTATGAACAATCAAAAGATGACAAGTTTTATGATAACTTTGGTATGGAAGATGCTTTTTCAAAAAATCCGACACGTGGGCTTTCTTTGTCTCGAGAAGAGGCTTTGAAAACAAACTGCGAAACGTTTGTTACCCCTGAAAAAAATCCGCTAAAAGATAAAATTCTTCATGTTAGGGTTGGGGCCGGTCGAGAGTTTTATGTTAAAATGTCTGAGGTTAAGCCTATACCGGCGGTGCAAAAGATTTTGGATAATCGTAAAAGCGATGCCACAAAGTCTTTTGACGATTTAGGAATGCAACAGCGTTTTCAAAAGCAAAAATCAGAGTTTTTAAGCGGTGTTTATGATCGGGAAACGATAAGAGAAACGCCTTCTCTTGATATGAGTTCTGTTCAGATGACGCGTGAGGAACCTGTGAAAAATGTGCCCGAAAAAGAAAAAAGTGAGCCACAGGTCGCAAAAGATTCCGTACAGAATTTAACGACATCTCATGAACAAGCCCAAATTAATCACTTAAGAGGCTTGCCTGAAGATTATTCTCCTAAAAATTCTCAAAAAGAGGAGGTCGTCGCAGAAACGACAAAACCTAAAGAAAGTGAACATGATAAATCTTCGACTAAGGCTAAAATCTCTCAAAAAATGGGAAAGGTGCTTTTGATGGCGCGTGGTCTTATTCAGCCTAAAAAGAATAAAAAACCTTTGGCTCAGGGTGCGTCCAAAGAAAATGTTTCTCAAGTCTCAAAGGTTACGCCTGCTATGGTGATTAATCGGTCAAATGAAGGACATTCATAATTATTTCTTTGGAAGAAAGTTTTTAAAAACTCGTTGTGGTTTGTGGGCAGCGAGTTTTTTTATTGTTTTTTAGGTTTTATGCGTTTATAGTAAAGTCGTTGAGATAGCCCAAATCTCAACAAGGAATCGTTAATCCTCAATCTCTATGGGCAAAGAAGAGCTGCTGTGTAAAAAACAGGAGTGTCTTTGTTGTATGGGCATTTGCCGTAAGGTGGATGCCGCGAAATAAGGCTTGCGCGAATAAGCGGGCTATTTTCATAGAGATTGTAGTTAACGACATCCACCGCCTTTGGCGTGTCAGCTTGGGCTGATTGAGAATAAGGTTGAGCGGTATTGTTGCGTTTTTCGGTCATCGCGATGTGATGGTGACAGGCTCTTTTGAGCGTCAGCTTGAAGAGGTGGTTCAGCATTTAATCTTAGACGGGTATTGTGAATTTTGGTGTTGCGACCAAGGGAATTTTGATTGGGTGTCGCGGATTGTTATGCGGCGCATGAAAAAGCGATATCCCGATATTTCTCTCTGTTGTCTTTGTGCTTATAATCCCAATCGTTATTCAAAGCTTAAGCAAGATTTTTGGTTCGAAGATTTTGACTTTATTTATCCGGCCGAAGCGGCTTATGGTCCACAAAAATTTGCTATCTTGCGGCGCAATAAGTATATCGTCGAACACGCCGATGTTTTTGTTTGTTATGTTACTCGTCAATCCGGCGGCGCTTATCGGGCCTTAAACCTAGCTCGGCAAAAGGGAAAGCGTATTTTTAATCTTGCGGAAAGTTAATTTTTTATCATAAAAAACCTCATAACGTTTTACGGTTATGAGGTCTTGGGGTTAGTCGGCAAGAATCTTAATGCAAATCTTGACAACTCTTTTTTTGTTGTTTTCTAAACAATAGTTTTCCGATGAGGTTTCAAAGCCTCCGTACAGCGGGCCGTGGTAAACGCCTACCGGAATGAATTTCCATGAGTTCTTTGCAATCTTTGAAGCAAAGGTATCTGCGGATTTTACATAAAATCCAATGTCCTTTGTCTCATCAAACTCTGTTTTAACCGGCAATGTGGCAGCCGCCGATGATATAAACATTCCTTCTGCAAAGGTTGGAATATGTATGTCATGGAAACGGTGGTGTGCTTCTGGAAAGACCTCCTTTTCATCTTTTAGGACCGTCCAGTCAATGTTGACTTTCAAACCTTCAACCAATTCTGTTGAACTGATTTTATGATTTTGAGGGGCGGTTAAAAACTCAATGATTTTTTTGGCGTTTTCTGCCGTAAAGCGAGAGTCGGCCGAAAAAGACATGAAATCATTTATGAACTCTTTTTGGTTTTTCTTTAAGTCAGCCGCTAAATTGGCCAATTGTCTTTTAATAAATTCCATAATAATTAATTTAATGTTCAACAAACATAAGAACTTAGGGTTAAACCCCAAGTTCTATGATTCTTTTTGCGGTTCTTTGCACCTCAGCGTCGGAGGAAGCATTTTTTTTGCTGAGAATTTCAAGCTGGTTCAACTTGTCTAAGAAATCCGGCATTTGCTCAATTTTCCATACGCCGTTTTCTTTTTTGACTGTTGCTCCGATGAAGGCCAAAAAATCAAGACTTTCTTTCTTTTCCTTGTCTTTGAAGGTGCTTTCCGGATAGCCTTCCAAAGCATTCAATTTTTGAATATGCTTTTGAGGTTGCATGAGAGCTGTCCTTTTCCAAAGAATTTTGTCTTGCTCGTATCGGCTGCCCAACTTGGTCGGGAAGGGGATGAAATCCGCAAAACCAATCTGAGAAATCAGTTCTTTTTTGGAGGACTGATATTCTGCCGAAGGTTGGAAATTCATGGCCGATACCGCCGTGTAGTCTTGTGCCGGTAACAATCGCCATTTTTTGCCCAGAATCTCTTGCCATTGTTCTTGAGATAACACGCTGACATGAAGTGAGAAGATGTAGTCTCCTGAAGTATCTTCCGTCAGAATTATCCCGCTGGGCGCGTCAATCTTTTGTGCCTTTTCCCAAAGCATATCTTTAGGAATTTTCATGTAGTTGACCGCGTCTCTTAAAGATATTGAGGCAAAAATGTATTGGCCTGCTTCTTCAAGTCCGGCAATAAAAGCTGGAATTTCAGTTTTGGGGATGTGTTCAAACACATCGTTGCAGAAGACAACATCCGCTTTTTGCTCTGGCCTTGCTGAATATTCCGAAATGCCGATGTCATAGCGCTGAACCAAAATTTGGCCGTAGACGCTTTGGGCGGGCAAAAATGAGATTTCTTTTTCGTCGGCTTTTTTGATTTCAGGCGACATTTCTTTCAGAAGCTCATTGATGCTTTTGCCTTTTTCAAGAAAAACGGCGATTTTTTCCACGTTCGCAGCAACAACTTCTGCCAAAACATTTGAGGCTTTGCTTTGCCCACAGCCGTAATCCGTTATGATAAACGGAGATGTCAGCTCAATCTTTTTCTGAAAAGCCAGTTCCAAAAGATTGGCAAACATTTCGTTTACTAATTGGTTGGCTGACGAGCCATAGCTTTTGGCGCTCGAATGCACGGAAGAATACACTTCCTTTAAGTCAATGTTACTTTCGTACCATTGGTTGCCTTTTTTGAAATTCACTTTTTGAAGGTTTTTTTCTGTTTCCATATTGTTATTATTTGAAATTAGACATAAACCTTATCTGTACAACCGCTGTTGTTTCGATAATAGTCAAAATAATATTTTTACGGGTGAATTGTAGCAGAATTTCATTTTGATGTCAATTACTTTTGAAAAAAAGTCCTTTTTTGTCAAAATCTTTGCTGTTATTTTTTTGTTTTTTATTGTTGTTGGTTTAATCTGCTGAAACAAAAAGATAGTTATTGACATATCTAAAATAATTTACTATCTTGTCGGCAATGAGTCAGGCGCGTTGGGCAAAGTGGCGCAATGTGTCTTGTCGTTTTTTTTTCATTTGTTTTTTATGGATTTGTTTCATGGCAAAAGTTAGTCCGATGCAGTTTTTCAGACAGGTCAAGCAAGAAGTTAAAAAAGTTACTTGGCCGACAAAGAAAGAAGTTACGCAGTCTTCGATTATGGTTATCATTTTGGTCGTGATTGCCGCAACATTCTTCTTCTTTGTTGATCAGATTTTGGGCTGGATTGTTAAGTTAGTTTTAGATATTGGAGTTTAGGTCCTATGGATGCTCGTTGGTATGTTGTAAATGTTTATTCCGGTTCGGAAAAGAAAGTGGCCGAATCGATTAAAGAGCAGGCGGTTTTGAAAGGTATGGAAGACCGTATCCTTGAGGTTATGGTGCCGACCGAAGAAGTGGTTGAGCTTAAAAAGGGTGCGCGTGTTAATTCTGAACGTAAGTTCTTCCCCGGTTATGTATTGATTAAGATGGAAATGACCGATGATACTTGGCATGCGGTTATGAATACGCCGCGTGTTACCGGTTTCTTGGGCAGCCGCAACAAGCCTCAACCGATTTCGGAAGCCGAGGCAAAGCGTATTATTACGCAGATGCAAGAAGGCGTTGAAAGACCTCAAACCGTGGTCGATTATGAAGTCGGCGAGCAAATCAGAGTTATTGATGGGCCGTTCGCCTCTTTTGTCGGTTTGGTTGAGGAAGTTGACCTT
>CASFLB010000064.1 GCA_949295395.1 uncultured Pseudomonadota bacterium
AATGCCAACTCCATAAATCGACGATGCCACTTTTCCGAAAACATTTGATTTCTTTCCACTTAAATTAAATTTTACATGACTACATTATATTAATTTTACTTGACATTCAAGAAAAAATATTCGACCTTATTGGCAGTTTTTTTAATTTATAGGAGAAAAAAATGAGTGCTATTGTAGATATTCATGCCAGAGAAATTATTGATTCTCGTGGTAATCCGACCGTTGAGGCTGATGTTGTTCTTCAAAGTGGTGCTTTCGGACGTGCCGCTGTTCCTTCCGGCGCTTCTACCGGTGTTCACGAAGCTGTTGAACTTCGTGATGGCGACAAAGCCCGTTTTGGCGGAAAAGGTGTTTTGAAAGCCGTTGAAAATGTTAATGACGCTATTTATGACGCTTTGGCTGGTCTTGATGCCGATGACCAAATCGACATTGATGAAGCTATGATTGAACTTGATGGCACTGAAAACAAAGGCAAACTCGGTGCTAATGCTATTCTCGCCGTTTCTATGGCTGTTGCGAAAGCTCAGGCTGAAGAATGCGAACTTCCGCTTTATCGTTACCTTGGCGGTACTATGGCTCATGTTTTGCCGGTTCCGATGATGAATATTTTGAACGGCGGTAAGCATGCTGATAACCCAATCGACATTCAAGAATTCATGATTATGCCGGTTGGCGCTTCTTCTATCCGTGAAGCTATTCGTATGGGTGCTGAAGTTTTCCACACCTTGCAAAAGAACCTTAAAGCTGCCGGTCACAACACTAACGTTGGTGATGAAGGCGGTTTTGCTCCGAATCTGAAATCGGCCGAAGAAGCTTTGACTTTCATTGTTGATGCTATTAAAGGTGCCGGATACAAACCGGGTGAAGATGTTGTTCTCGCTATGGATGCAGCTTCTTCCGAATTCTATGAAAACGGAAAATATGAAATGAAGGGCGAAGGCAAATCTTATACCAACAAAGAAATGGTTAAATTCTATGAAGATTTGTGCGCTAAATTCCCAATCTTTTCTATTGAAGATGGTATGGCCGAAGATGACTGGGAAGGCTGGTCTATGTTGACGGAAGCTTTGGGCAAAAAGATTCAGCTCGTTGGTGACGACCTCTTTGTTACGAATCCGAAGCGTTTGGCTATGGGTATCGAAAAAGGCGTTGCGAACTCTATTTTGGTTAAGGTTAACCAAATCGGTACTTTGACTGAAACAATGCGCGCTGTTGACTTGGCTCACCGTCATGGTTATACCGCCGTATTGTCTCACCGTTCCGGCGAAACCGAAGACACAACCATTGCTGATATCGCCGTTGCGACAAACTGCGGTCAAATCAAAACCGGTTCTATGTCTCGTACCGATCGTATGGCTAAATACAACCAACTCATTCGTATTGAAGAAGAATTGGGCGATATGGCTGTTTATGCCGGAAAGAGCATTCTTAAGAAATAAGCTCATTTCTAACCAAAAAAGCGGGGTGAAATCACCTCGCTTTTTTTGTAATTTATAAACGGCAATAACTCTTTATCACTTATTTACTAGAGCTTTTTTACTTGAGCCTCGGTGTAAAGAGGATAACCATTAAGCTCCATCTTAACAATCAGTGCCTTGTGGGCTATATCGACAACCAGTTCGTCTCCTTTTTTTATTTTTCTTCTTTTCAAACAAATACGAGGAACAACCAGTGTTTTCCTATCTTCCGTTCTGATACGATAGCCGCAGTCACATTTTTTGAACGTTTTGATGGTTAATTTTTTCGTTTCTATATTCATAATACAATAATTTAAGTTAGACAATAATAAATTATTGTTTTGTCTATATCATAAAAAAATGGCATTTGCAAGAAAAAAAAGCGGGGTGAAATCACCTCGCTTTTTTAGGAATTTAATATATTAATTTCTGAGCTCGACGATTTCGCTCATTGGGACGAGTTTTATGCCCTTTTCTTCTAATGTCGGCAGCCATTCTTTTAAGGCTGCGTAGGTTTGGCTCTTAGGATGCCCAATAGCAACAGCGTAGCCATTCTTCTTGGCAATTTTTTCGGTAGCGCGAAGCTGTCCCAAGATATAGGCCTTATCATTGTTATTATCCAAAAAGACATGGCGTGTTGCATAGTCAACGCCGTAAGCCTTGGCAACTTCTTGTCCGACAGACTTGGCCGTTGTTTTAGAATCTAAAAAGAACAAATCATGCTCTGCCAAAACTTTCATAATATCACTCATGGCGCGTCTATCCTCAGTGAACTTGCTGCCCATGTGGTTATTGACGCCTTTCACCCCTTCAAACTTTGTCAGCATAATTTCGAAATTTTTGGTTAGCTCCTCGTCTGTCATATCTACGGTCAGACCATCCGGCGCCGTATATAAATCTTTATGCGGCTGCATCGGAACATGCGCCATTATCTCGTGGCCGGCCGCTCTCGCCGCCTCTATCTGCTGCTCTAAATGTGGGCCATAGGTCAAAAAAGATGAGGTCAAAGGCGCCTCCAAGCTGATAATATCTCTTGTGCGGCGAACATTTACCCCCATATCATCAATCACAACCGCAATCAATTTTTCCGTCTCATGGTGCGGACGCGGCAAAACTTTTACGTCTATCTCTTTGATGTTCTTTTGCTGATAATGAACGGTTGAGGGAACATCTTGTTCCTGATGCTCGTCAATAATATTATCCGGTAATTCCTCTTCATAAAGCTGATAGCTTTTCTCATCATGAACAGCCTGAGCTTCTTCAGACTGTTCGACCATCACATATTCCATATCCTCGCTGTTGCTCAAGGCCTCAATCAAATAAGCAATATCGTCCGATGAATTCGGTGTTTTTTCTTTTGTTATTTGCTCGCTTTCTTCCGGCTGTTTTTCTTCAACAACCGGCTTTACACCTTCTTTGGGTTCCGGGGCCGATGTTGTCAACTCCTCTTCCGGTCTGATATCTATCATAACCGGCTCGTCGTTTTCATAATATATTTGCTCTTCTTTATCTCCTGAAAAAATAAGCGGGTGCAAAGCATAAAAAGCAAACAAGCCAAGCAAGGCCGAAACCCAAAACCTCCAGCTGGAGAAAAGGCCTTTGTTTTGGCCTTTTCTGTCAGCCGGACGAGCTTCTTCATAAGCTATTTTTGCTTTTTTACGCTTTTTTGGAGACACGAGCTAGTCCTTTTTGCGCAAGGTCGGAAAAGCTATTACATCACGAATGGTGTCAGCTCCGGTCAGCATAATGGCCAAGCGGTCAATTCCCATTCCCATACCGCCGGTCGGAGGAAAGCCGATTTCCAGCGCATTTACAAAGTCTTCATCAAGCATTTGCGCTTCATCATCACCGGCTTCACGGTCAGCGCACTGAGCTTCAAAGCGCGCTCTTTGCTCCAGCGGGTTTGACAACTCAGAATAAGCACAGCCCATTTCCATACCGGCGATATAAGCATCGAAATGCTCAACCAAACGCGGATTATTGCGGTGGGTCTTGGCCAAAGGTGAAATATCTCTAGGCATATCCATAACCAAAGTCGGCTGGATTAAGTTTGCTTCAACCTTCTCATCAAAGACTTCAGATACAACCTTGCCCCAAGAAATGGCCGCATCGGCATTGACGCCCACAGATTTTGCCAATTCTTTAGCATCTTCCAGCTTTTCAACGGTCATAAAGTCGGCGCCGGTGTATTCCTTAACCAAATCAAGCATTGACTTTCTGACAAAAGGCTGAGCCAAATCAATTTCATGTTCACCAACCTTTATCAGGGTTGTTCCTAAAACGCTTTTAGCCACATAACGAATCAAATCAGGGATTAATTCTGCCATATCATTATAATCCGCATAGGCTTGATAGGCCTCCAAAGAAGTGAATTCCGGATTGTGGCTTTTATCAATACCTTCGTTGCGGAAGTTGCGGCCAATCTCAAACACGCGGTCAAAACCACCGACAACCAATCTCTTCAAGTAAAGCTCCGGCGCAATACGCAAATACAAGTCCATATCCAACGTATTATGGTGCGTAATAAACGGCTTTGCATTTGCTCCTCCCATTATCGGGTGCAGCATCGGCGTTTCAACCTCAAGAAAGTCATGCTCTTCAAAATAGCGGCGAATGGCCGATGTAATGCGGCAGCGCTTTTTATAAATCTCTTTAGCGTCATCATTAACGATAAAGTCAACATATCTTTGACGATAGCGCGCGTCAATATCGGTCAAACCGTGGAATTTTTCAGGCAGTGGCTGCAAAGACTTGCCGATAATGTCAAACTTTTCGGCGGCAATTGACAGTTCTCCTCTCGGAGTGCGGCGAATGTATCCTGTTACGCCAACGATATCTCCGACATCAAGGCTTTTTAATAGCGCTAAATCTTCTTCGCTTAAGTGATTTTTGTGACAAAACGCTTGAATTTTGCCGCTTATATCTTTGATATCGATAAACATTCCGCTGTTGCGGACAGCCATCGCACGGCCGGCAACCGTTACTCTGTCTTCGGTATCTGTTCCGGCTTCGAGGTCTTTATATTTTTCTTGCAAATCTGCCGCGAACGAATCCGGCTTAAAACGATATGGGTATGGATTATATCCCTTTTCTTCCAAGGTGCGTAACTTTGCGATACGCGAATCGCGGTGAAGCGTGCTTTCAACGGTCATGATTTTTCTCTCTTTTTTCTTATTTTACACATTCTTTTGCAAAACTATACCCTTCTTATCTAATTTTTCAACTAAATTATTCACTTTTTTATGTAAAATGTTCTTTATTTGTGATTTTTTTTGATTTATACTTAATTTAGATTTGGTGAGCTTGTCCGCGGTGAAGGGAGGATAAACGGACATGGATAATTCTCGGTTGATAGAACGCCTTAAACACATCAAAGAACGGATGCTGCGAGCTTCCGTACGTGTTAAACGCGACCTTAAAACCGGTGCTATCATTGCGGCCGTCGGAACGGTGACTTCCGTTGCTCCTTCATCCAAAGCGGCACAACCCTCGGCTCGAGAAACATCTGCCGATAGAAATGCAATTGCCATGACGCTTAATCGTCCGGATTCACGTTTGTTGCCCGAAGATATTACCACTCATCGCACCATGGTTAATATTTCTGCGAACACTCAAAAGATTATTGAATTTCAAAATAAGGCCCTTAACAAGAGCGGTGATGAAATTAAGGACTTTGATAATGCCACAAAATATTCTATTTGGGATGTTACGTTCAAGCGAGAAGTCGGAACAATGTCTAACCCTGTCGGTGTTTATAAAGAATACGCCGGAAGCTTGCAGTTTGATAATTTTAACGCTCGCAATCTTGCCATTTATGCCTTGATTAACAAAGATTATCAAAACATTGCTGACAAGTTTTTTAACAAAAAAGACAATCCTCAAGGTTTTAAGAATGCGCTTTCCGCCTTTCAAAAAGAATATAATGCTAAAGGGAACCTCGCCTTTCATTCCGGCAATGCCTACAGAAGCAAGCTCTCGGCTTTTATTGTTTCAGACTTTAAAAAGCGCTTTGCGCAAGAGGGTGAGGAAAACCCTTATCAATTTCTTGATTTGCAACGCGAATATGCTTCGGATTGCTATGCCTCTTTCGGGAAAGCTGATTTTGATGAAATTTTGGCCACTCTTCATAAGAAAAATATTGAAATTGATGATGTGTCCTGGCCGATTATCGGAATGTGGTGTTCGAAACAGATTGCTACCGGAAATTTCAAGGGTATAGCCAAAACGCTCGAAGGAAAGACCTTGGATTATATAAATTCTCCGGATTATGTTAAGGACTTGTCCAATAGATTTCCTAGTGTCTTTAAAGATGAAGGCGGAAAAATGGCGGTTAAATTTGCCCTTGAACACCTTAATGAAGGACATTCATTGACAACTATTAAGGAAGTGTCGCAAATTGCTCGACGCCCTGATATTTATCAAAATTATCTTAACCTTCTTCGTTTTACAAGCCCTAAGGCTAAAAGAACATATGCCCAGGCTAAAGAATTGCATAAAAATCAGGAACGAATTTTTGTAAAAGCTTGCGTTGAACGACTTTGAGTTTTGTAAATTTTTTCTTGACAGATTGTTTTTTATAAAGTAGAACATTCTTAGTACAAAATGTTCTATTTTTTTACGGAGATTACTATGCTCACCGTCAAACAATACAAACTTTTGATGTATATTAACAAAGTATTGAAAGAAACCGGTTGCGCACCCTCTTTTGAGGAAATGAAAAACGCTGTCGGCTTAAAGTCAAAGTCTGGTATTCATGCCTTGATTGAAGCTTTAATTGAGCGTGATTTTATCCGTAAACTGCCGCATAAGGCTCGCGCGCTTGAAGTTGTGCGGATGCCAAAATTTAAACCTAAAGCCATTTTGGAAGAAGAAAAAAAACGTGAAATCGCCTTGCAAAATTCAGCCGCGCAAATTCCGCTTTATGGCAAAATTGCGGCCGGAACGCCGATTGAGGCAATTGCCGATGAAAATGAGATTGTTCCCGTTCCGTTTGACATGGTCAGCCATGGACAATTTTATGCCTTAACCATTGAAGGAGAATCAATGATTGAAGGCGGAATTATGGACGGCGATACGGTTATTATCAAACGTGCCGAAACAGCCAATAACGGCGATATTGTGGTTGCTCTTGTTGATGACGCTGAGGCTACGCTTAAAATATTTAAACGCGACGGCAATGATGTGTTGCTTATCCCGATGAACAAGGATTATGAAACGCGCCGCCTTCCGGCTGAACGCGTTAAAGTTCAAGGTATCCTTGCCGGCTTAATGCGAACCTATCATTAACGGTTTGTCTTTATCGTTTTTTTTCTGTGACTCTATTGCTTTTACTGACAAGGAGCATAGAACGAGCAAGGAGCTTTTGTATCGTGACTTGTAATGGTCCCTTCCTTTTCAGCATCAGCATAAGCCTGTTCTTTCCTTCTTTGTTCATTTAAGGCACTGCTATAATCTGAATATTGTTCATAATAATAACTATCATCCACAGGAACTGAAGTTCCATCGGGCAAACGACATTCTTGTTTGAAATAAGGTAGGAAATAGTACCCCCCATCGGTATAATTTGGTAAAACTTTTCCCGTATAGCTGATATTCTCCTTATAGATTGTGCCATAATACAAACACGATGTTCCCGAACTTCCTGATGTAAACTCAATGACGGGACGAACCTCGTAGCTGTAATCTTTACTAGTATAGGCTGAACTCGAAGTTATATAAAGGTAGTA
>CASFLB010000065.1 GCA_949295395.1 uncultured Pseudomonadota bacterium
GGTTGATAAAACAAAATCTCTCTTTGTTGATAAAAAACATTAGGAGCCTCATGCTATGCCAAATGAGAAAAAAGGAATGGTTTTAGAGAGCGCTTATCTTTTTAACAAGCCCTGGTTGACCGTGCGCAAAGATAAAATACGGTTAGCCAATGGGATTATCATTCCTGATTATTATGTATTGGAATATCCAAACTGGGTAAATATTTTGGCTATCACCAAAGATAAAAAATTTTTAATGATACGTCAGTATCGGCATGGTTCTCAAACCACAAATTATGAACTTTGCGGCGGATGTGTTGACGAAGAAGACTCGTCTCCTCTTGAGGCCGCCAAACGCGAACTTTTGGAAGAAACCGGCTTTGGCAACGGTGTTTGGCGTCCCAACCTTAAACTTTCGGCCAATCCGAGCACCTCAAATAACTGGACTTATAATTTTATTGCCGAAGATGTTGAACCTCTTCGGCCGCAGCATCTTGATGGCGGTGAAGATATTTCCGTTCACCTTCTTGACCTTAAAACAGTTATCAACCTTTTGAAAAACAACGAAATCATCCAATCCATTCACGCTTGTGCCTTATGGAAGTATTTGGCTGAAAATCATTTGATTTAGGCCCTAAATTTCAACTGAATTTTTTTATTAAAATTTAATATTTTTTGTTGTATAATGTGCAACCAAGAGTGTTTTTTTGTTGCACAGGAGTTTTGCCGTGGCCGAAAATAAAATTAACTTTAAGGTTAATTATAAAAAACTTGACATCTGCGAAGAGTATAACACCAAGAATATTCTTTATCCTTTATTGTTAGCCTCCCCTCATAGCGGACAGGTCTTTCCTCATGAATTTCTTGAAAGCGTCAAAATGCCGCTTGAGGAGTTGCGCAGTAATGAAGACTCCTTTGTCGATGAGCTTCTTCTTCCGGCTTCTGAGTGTGGAATTCCGCTCTTGAGCATGAATATATCTCGCGCCTTTATTGATGTAAACCGCGACAAAATCGAAATTGACCCTCAAATGTATTATAATTTTCCGCCCACATCCGATATTCAAGCCGGTATTCGTTGCCGTGTCGGTTTAGGCGTTGTTCACCGTATTAATGCTGAACGAAAAAATATCTATGACGGTCTTCTTAACTACGACGAGGTTCAGGAGCGAATCGCTTATGTGTATGATGTGTATCACAAGCGGTTGGCGCAACTTATCAGCACTATTTCACAAAAATTTGGCTTTTGCTTTGTTTTAGATGGGCACTCCATGCCTTCTAAAATCTGTTCTGTTATGCAAGAAGATAAGCCCATTCATTTTTGTATCGGAACCTTGTTTGACCAAAGTTGTCCGACTGAAATCAGCGTTTTTCTCGAAAACGCTCTTTCGGCTCATGGCTATAAAGTTGTTATGAACTGCCCCTATTCCGGCGCCTTTACAACATTTAATTATTGCCAGCCAAGAAAAAACATCTATACCTTGCAACTTGAGATTAATCGTGGGCTTTATATGGATGAATCTGTGCACAAAAAAAATAATAATTTTCATACTGTTAGCAATGATTTATCGTCTGTTATAACCGCCTTTGCAAAATTTTTGCTGGATTTTAAAAAATAAATGTGTTATAACCTTTTTTGAATTGTTAATAAATAGTTAAATATGACTATAACATAAGGTTGTCCTGATTTGTGTTTCGAACAGCCTTTCGTGTAAACCTAACCCCAGTTATCTGGTGTTTTTTGATTTTAAGCCGTTAAGCAAATTGAAATTGGCATTGTGATTGCATAAGGGATGTTTGTGGCTTAGCTGGGGGAACAGAGGGATGCGACATTTCGTATCAAAATTTTTTATGTTATTACTTTTGCTGTTGCTGTTGATTCAGCCGGTTCAAGCTAAGCCTTTTATGGGCATTGATGAAGCTTTTATCTGTCAGACCGCTGCCGAAAAATTTGAAAAAGAATATCAAATTAAGGAGCACCTGCTTGAAACCATCACTACCGTTGAAACCGGTCGCTGGAATCAAGAGCACAAACAGACTTTGGCATGGCCATGGACTGTCAACGCTCTCGGTAAGGGGCATTATTATTCCTCTAAAGCGGAGGCCGTTAAGGCGGTTAAAGCTTTACAAGCAAAGGGCGTTAAAAGTATAGATGTCGGTTGTATGCAAATCAACCTGATGTATCATGGTAAGGAATTTAAGTCTGTTGAAGAGGCCCTCGACCCTTACAAAAACGTCGAGTACGGCGCGAAATTTTTGAAAAAGCTTTACAAAAAGCGTGGGAATGACTGGTTTAAAGCGGCTATGGCTTATCATTCCGGTGTTTTGAAAAAAGCTTTGCGCTATAAGAAGAAAATTGTTGTCGCTTACGACAAAGTTAAGAAAAATGCTCAACTCGCTTCGCTTAAAGCTGATGAGGTTCAGGTTGCAAAGTCAACAAAGCTTGAAGCACAGGCTTTAACTTCAGCTCAGACTGAAAAAAATTCTCCTGCTGAAAAAGCTAATGCTTGGCGAGAAAGTAAGCTTTCTGACTATCGAAACAGAAAGGTTCAATAAGTTCTAAAGCTGTCCGGTTTTACTTATGAGAGAGGCTCTTAAAAAAATAGGTCTTTATTGGCAGCCCCTCGGGGGGAATAATCCGGACCAGATTAGTGGGCATTGTTATCGTTATACCGATATTCGTTCCGCCGGCAGAAACGGACAGAAATCGTCCGTTTCTTTGCTGGTGGATTTAGGTAAGTTTGATAATTATCAAGCCTTAGGCGTTAAAAATGCTACCGCGGCCGTTCCGGATATTCGCGAGATTTTGGCTGACAAGAAAAATGCTCCTCAAGCTCTTCTTTTAACCCATTCGCATCCTGATCATCTTAACGGAATTATTCATTACCTTAAAGCCGGATATCGTCTTCCGCCCGTATATGGCGGAAAATATACCCTCATGATTCTTTATGATTTGTTGTGCGAATTTAATATTCCTCGACGCTTGTGGCCCAAATTTCATGTCATTAGGGCCGGAGATAAGTTCACTTTCGGAAGTTTAAGCGTCGATGTTGTTTCTTCGTCCCATACTTGTTTTGACAGCTTCGGTTTTCTGATTTCTTCTCAAGATGTGTGCGTCTATCATACCGGCGATATGAAAATTGATCAAACAACTTGCTTTCGCAAATCAACCGACCTGAAGATGCTGAAGCAAGCGGCATCAAAAATTGATTATGTGGTTGCTGATTTTTACGGTATAAGCTCTGATGGTTTAGCCGTGCAAGAGCGTTCGACTTATCTTAGATTAGTCCACTTAATACAAAGTGTTCAAAAAAATAAGATCTTCATTCCGGTTTATCCAACACACCCTGAGATGTATTTGATTGCTTTTATGGCAGCGCTCAAATGCAAAAAAAATGTTGTTTTCTACGGTAATGTTGACTTTTTTACTTATCTTAAAATGGTGGTTGACTATGGGCTTTCTTTTGAAAACATGGCAAAGAATCGAATAAAAGTTTCCTATTCCCATGATAAAGAGGCACTACTGCCCTTAAAAGATGATTATGTCGTTATCGGAACATTTAACGAGTTACCTGATGTTTTCGAAGCAAATCGAAAAAATTCTTTCGGAATTATTACGGCCTCAACATTTTTTAATCCGCTTAAAGGGCAATTTAACCTTCATAATATAAAATTTGTTACCGTTGATGATTATCCCGAACTTCAGGGATATGGGCATGCCTTTTGGGGCGATGTTGAAAAACTTAATCAAACCCTTGAACAAAAGGCTTGTTTTATTCCGACCCATTGTCCGGTTTTTATGATTGATGATGTACGCGAGCTGGCACAAACTTGCGATGTTAGGCTTTTGCCTCAGACTCCCCAAAACAACCAGATTTTCCGCTTGGAAAAGGAGCGCGCTTCTTTGGCCTTTTCTGCTCCGGCAAAATGGCTTGCGGTTGTCTATAATTCTCCCGATAGCGCTTTCTTTACAGAAGTCTTACAAAAACCAACCTCGGGAAAAGGTTTTTTGAAAAGAACAATCAGTCGAAAACGCTGTCAAAAGAAATTTAAGAGTTTTATGATAAAACGAAAAAAAAGAAAATAAAAACGAGGATGTTATGGAAAAATATGTAAAAAAATATTCACTCCGTAGTTATGAATGTGACCGCAACAAAAAACTCCGTCTTGTTACTCTGATGAACATCTTTCAAGACATTGCCGATGAACATGCGACCCAAATGGGCTTGGGAATTGCTTATTGCCTGGAACATGGATTTGCTTGGGTCGGAAGCAATTATCATATTTTTATAAACCAAAAACCAAAGATTCATGAACAAATAACACTTAAAACATGGCCGGCCGAAGCTAAAAAACTTGTTGCTGTTCGTGATTTTGAGCTTTTGGGCGAAAATGGCGAATCCTTAATTAAAGCTGCCAGCCAATGGGTGCTGATTAATATTGAAAGCAAGCGCCCCGTTCCCTTGCTTGAAAACCTGCCGCAATATGAGGCATTGAATGAAAATATCGTTAATCCTGAATTTGCAAAACTTCCCGAACTTGAGTATGTTGATTTGGAAACACGCTTTAAAATACGTTTTGATGATATTGATTTTAATAAACACGTCAATAATTCTATTTACCCTTTATGGGCTAGTGAATCGGTTCCTGAAGAGTGGTCACTCAAAAAAGATATCCGAGAGATTGAGATTTCATTTAAAAAAGAAGGTCTGTTTGGCGAAAATGTTAAGGTGCAGACGCAGCTTATGCATGATGAAATCTCCTTGCACAGCATTCGTTCAACAATTGATGACCGTGAACTGGCAAAAGTTAGAATCCATTGGATTGAGGCCTAAGCCGCGCCGGAAAGATGTTCTATTAACACTTTGCATCCGAGGCTAATTAAAATTAACCCCGAAATTATCTCCATATATTTTATCGGAACCCGCTTAAACATCCGGCAGAAATTAAAGCCAATGGCGGCATTGATAAAAGTTATTGCCCCAATCATCATAGCGCTTGACCAAACCGGAGCCTTCATAAAATAAAGCATGGAGCCAGAGACAAAAGCATCGATTGAGGTTGCCAGCCCAATAAAAAATAAAACCTTTAGACTTAAAAGTTTAGAGAGTTTTGGTTCGCAGTCGCCTTCTTTAAAAGCTTCAGCGACAATCTTAATCCCAAGTACCAAAAACACAAAAAAGGCAATCCAATGATCAATCGCTTCAATATGCTGATAAATTGAACGCGCGCCATACCAGCCCAAAACCGGCATAATAAATTGTCCCAAACCTGTTGCTGTTCCTAATTTTAAGGCGGCTTTACCTTTCCCTTTCTTAATAATCAATCCATAAGAAAAAGAGACAACAAAGGCATCAACCGATAAGGCTAAAGCCAAAAGAAAAATATCAAATAAACTCATCACAACTCCATTTTGTTATTTGCGTTGTAATGAATGGTGACGCCTTTGTCAATCTTAAATTCTTTTATTGACATAAAACAGATATTTCTTTATTTTAACCGACGGAAAATTATTATTAATTTTAAATATTATGGATAGACTTCAAAAATTAGATGCGTATGTTTCAAAATTGGGACTTTCGCAACAAGAATTGGAAAATTGGGTTCTTTCGCGAATTAAAGCCTCTCATGAACCACTTATTTTGACCGCTCTTCCGATAGTTTATAAACGCTTGCAAGAGTTTTATGTTTTGAGTGGCTTGGATATGACGCGTAAAGATGATGTTTGGGGGTGGTTGCTTCCTTCAAATGTTCTTATGAAAAAAGAAAAAGGAGCACCTTCTGAAGAGGAAATGATGACATGGCATGGTGTCAAAAGCTACGCCGAGGCTCATGTTTTTAATGGGAAAATCGGTCACCTACCTTATTCTGACCGTCTTGTCAAAATTTGGCTCCCCGAAATTGTTATTAAAGCTCGCTCAACCGCAATGACGCTTAACGAAAACGGGATTAAAGCCGATGATGAGAGTATGAGTGCTTGCTGGTGTGCCGAAGAAAAGATGAGTAACTGCGCTCAAACCTTCGTTCTTTATAGTAGTCAAGTAAGTTTAGGCTATAAATCGTATGATGTGGATCGTATTCTTCTCCAATTCTAATTCATCAAAAAAAACCGACGCCACCGCGCCGGTTTTTTCTTTTTCAATAAATTAAAACTCAATCACCGGATAAACAGTGAATCTTTCATTTTTTTGAGCGGTACTAATTCCATAGCCAGTTAAAATCCACGCATAAATATCCGATTTTTCTGTCGATGACCAAGCAACAATATTCCTATCTGAAAAAGCTACTCCACTTGCTCGTTCAAAACCAGTATCAATAACTTCTTTATTATATACTATTGCTTCAAATATCCCTCTGGCCGGTAAGCACCAATCTCCGACCTTTGTCCCCGCTGTCGTATAATTATGTGCACCCCATACTGCCGAATGATTTCCTAAATTTCCCGCGGCCATTATCTTTTGACTATTCTCACAACTGGCATAACCATCTCTCGCATTTGTCGCAGGGAATGAAAGCCCGCTTCCCCAAGAATATACTGAATTTAACAAATCTGAGGCTATCGCTTGTCCACATCCTTCGGAACTAATATAAACAACAACCGCAATTGGAGTTTTACCGGAAACAACATCTGAAGCACAAGTCCCGTCACTAAATAAGATATCACCGATTTTACAGTTCTTTTTGGCGTAACCGGTACATTGTCCCCAAACGGCAGCATTTTGCACACAACTTCCTTTTTCCCAATTATATCCATTTGCACATTTGCATGAGGTATATTTTCCACCGCAAGATGAGCCACTGCCTCCTACATAACCTGTTCCTGAACAGGTGTATTGATAAGAACTCGGGCAAGAACAAGCCCCACCGTTCCATGTATAATGACCTTCACATTCACAGCTCTGATATTTTCCGCCACAAGAGGAGCCACTACCACCAATTTGATGTGTTCCTGTACAAGTATATTGATAATCGCTGCTACACTGAGGTGTACAGTTTTTTGCTGAGACGTCCCAATCATAACCTGACTGACAACCTGATTTGTAATAAAGGTTGGAACATTCCTCATAAGTGCAAGTAAATGGACTTGGGCATGAGGTTAAATTGCCTAAGTTCGGACAAGGCTTGCAGTTGTCATATTTGATAACATCACCGGATTGACAGGTCTT
>CASFLB010000066.1 GCA_949295395.1 uncultured Pseudomonadota bacterium
ATGATGCTTGGCATATTATTCGTAATACGCCGCGCGTCAGCGGGTTCCTCGGAAGCCGTAACAAGCCTCAACCGATTACCGAGGCTGAGGCTCAGCGCATCATCAAACAAATGACCGAAGGGGTTGAGCGTCCGCGTACCGCTATTGAGTTTGAAAACGGTGAGCAGGTTCGCGTTATTGACGGACCGTTTGCTTCCTTTGTCGGTGTGGTTGAAGAAGTTGATGCCGAAAAAATGCGTCTTAAGCTTTCGGTTTCAATCTTTGGTCGTTCAACACCGGTTGAGCTTGAGTTTTCTCAGGTTGAGAAAATTAAATAAGTTTTTTATGATTAGGTTAAAGGGTTTCGGTTTGCCGAGCCCTTTTTTTGTAGGAGCTTAGGGCATGATTAAAAGTTTTTTGAACGAATTTAAAAAATTTGCCATGCGCGGTAATGTGATTGATATGGCCGTCGGTATTATTATTGGTGCCGCGTTTGGGAAAATAGTGGACTCTTTGGTTAAAGATGTGATTATGCCGCCGATTGGGCTTTTGCTCGGGAAGGTTGATTTCTCCAATCTTTATTTGGTGTTGAAATCAGGGGCGAGTGATGCTGTTTATAATTCTTTGGCGGCGGCTCAGGCCGATGGTGCGGTTACGCTGAATTATGGCTTGTTTCTTAATGCTGTTATCAGTTTTACCATTGTGGTTTTTGCTGTGTTTATTTTGATTAAAGCGATTAATAATTTGCGGGCAAAGATTGATAAAAAAGAGGCTCAAGATGCTGCTAAAGCTGCACCTAAAACAAAAGTCTGCCCGTATTGTTGTTCTGAAATTGCGGCGGCGGCCGTTAAGTGTCCAAACTGTACCAGTGATTTGAAGAAATAAAAAAAGCGGAGGTTTTGAACCTCCGTTTTTTTGCTTAAAGTTTAGCAAGAATAAGGGATACATCGTCATCCTCATAATAGGTGAAGCGTTTGGGGTGATTGAGATCATATCCTTCGTAATCACCTGTTGAAATCATCCAGTTTTTGTGACTGATATGTGGCACGTTTGCCTCTTTCATCATAGAATTTAAGGCCTCGAAATGTTTTTCAACAATCTTGCTGTCTGATTTTGTCAGTAAAGATTTGTTCCAACTTTGCACAATTTTGCCGATATGTGAGGCAAAGATGGCGCGTGGTGTTACACCGTCGATGATTAGCGTTGAGCTAAGGGCAAAGCCGACAAGCTGGTGATTGCTTCTTACAACATAAAAAGGACGTCCCATATCTATCCATTTCTGTTTTACTTCTTTTTTGATTTCAGCGTCTGAGCTGTTGTTTTCAACCATGATTATCTCTGAACGGTGTCTTTTCATAAATTCGTTCGATAATATCGGGTGCTCGGTTTGGCACAGACGATCTGTCAGCAGCTTCCATACCTGATTATCGTGCGGAAAATCTACTCTGGGAACAAAGTTATCAGCGATATTGGATATAGTTTTCCAGTCCGATTTTTTTATAAAGGCTTCAACATCTTCTCGTGAGGAGTTGTAAAGTCTTTTGGAGATTGATGCTCTTTTCTGATTTTGTTTCTGTTCTTTGAGACAATTTTGGCATGATGTTGGTGCCTTAGAGTGACTTGTTATTTTTATCACTAACCAAACAAGCAGAGCGCCAAAAATCAAATTGATTGCTAGACTTACATAAAAAGCTGTTTCCATAAAAATAAGTATTAATAGTTTGACAAAATTATATTATTTGTCGATCAATATATCAGATTTTGCAATTTTGTAAACACTTTTGTGGCGCGATGTTGTCTTTTTCTCGAAAAAATACTTGTAAAATAAAATCACTGTGGTATATAAGAGCGACTCTTGAAAAGGAATCGTGTCTTTTTCAAGGGCGAGTCGTGTTAATTAATAATTTCGTGGGAGGCGAGCCATCGTCTAGTTCAACCACGATCCTAATAAAGAGGTTTTTGAAATGGCTAAGTCTAAAAAGAAAATTTTAGGTTTAATCAAGCTTCAGATTCCGGCTGGTAAGGCTAACCCTTCTCCTCCGGTTGGTCCTGCTTTGGGTCAAAAAGGCTTGAATATTATGGATTTCTGCAAACAATTTAATGCAGCTACCCAGAAAATGGAACCGGGTATTCCTGTTCCGGTTGTTATTACCGCTTATGAAGACAAATCTTTTGTTTTCGTTACAAAGCTTCCTCCGGTTTCTTACTACATCAAAAAGGCTGCTAATATTAAGTCAGCTTCTAAAGAACCTGGAAAAACCATTGCCGGTCAAATCACTATGGCTCAGGTTAAAGAAATTGCCACCACTAAGTTGCCGGATTTAAACTGCTCAACAGTTGAATCTGCAATGAATATGGTTAAAGGTCAGGCCGTTTCTATGGGCGTTAAGGTTGTGGAGTAAGACAATGCAGGGAAAAAGAATTGTAAACGCTTATAAAACAGTTGATAAAACAAAGTCTTATTCTTTGAAAGAAGCTGTTAAAATCGTTAAAGAAAACGCTACGGCTAAATTTGACGAAACAATTGATTTGGCGGTTAACCTTGGTGTTGATCCGAAATATGCTGACCAAATGGTTCGCGGTGTTTGCGCTCTTCCGCACGGAAATGGCAAAACCATTCGCGTTGCTGTTTTGGCTCAGGGCGAAAAAGCTGATGAAGCTAAAGCTGCCGGTGCTGATTTGGTCGGAGCTGAAAATCTTATCGACTCTATCTTGAGCGGTAAAATTGAATTCGACAGATGCATTGCTACCCCTGATATGATGGGATTGGCCGGTCGTGTTGCTCGTGTTTTGGGGCCGAAAGGCTTGATGCCGAACCCGAAACTCGGTACCGTTACTGCTGATGTTGCTAATGCCGTTAAAAAAGCTAAGGCCGGTGAAGTTCAATATCGTGTTGAAAAGAATGGTATTGTTCACGCTGGTGTTGCTAAGGCAAGCTTCTCAGAAGATAAAATTTATGATAACGCTAAAGCTTTTATGGATGCTATCATTAAAGCTAAACCGGCTGGTGCTAAAGGAACTTATATTAAAAAGATTTCTTTGAGCAGCACAATGGGTGTTGGCGTTAAGGTTGATGCTTCAGCCTTGTAATCTTTGAGATTTAGGCAGCTCCCGAAAAAAAGGGGCTGCCTAAGTCAGTTGAGCGGAAGGGCCTTTGAGGTTAAGATTCTGCTTGACAGTTGAAAGTTTTTGGTGTTTAACACCGATATCTAAGTTTTTTGGATATTATTGGGGAAAGAGCTTTGAGCTCAAAGTTTGAGGCAGAGAGCTTTTCTCGTTTGTTTTTTTGAAAGAGAAATTTCTTCATTTGTTAATTAGTGATGATTTTCTCGATTGATGTTTTGAGTGAGGTTTTTCCTTGCTCGCTCTTCAAAGGTATTTAATGCCTTTGAAAACTGTCCAAGACCGTAGGTGGCGGACTATCATTAAAGACTTGGGGTTTAGGGTGAAGGTCCTAAAAACGGGTTTTTCTTGAGGGGCGTTCTTAAATATCCTACGTAGACGGGAGTAGAGAATTTTTTTATCTTTTTTCTCCTGGACAGATTAGGTCTTGCTTGGCTGTTGCTTTGCAACAGGTGAGCAATATGTGTAAAAAATGACATTGCTTTTATGGTGGAGCCTCAATGAAAGGTGATTACTTTTGAAAGCGGTGTTTTATAGTGGAGACAACAAGTGAATCGCGAAGAAAAAGCACAGTTACTCAGCGAGCTTAATGAATTGTTTTCTAAGTCTGAAGTTTTGGTCGTTTCTCATTATAAAGGATTGACCGTTAAAGAAGTTTCTGAACTTAGAGATAAAGTCAGAGAAGCCGGCGCTGGTTTCAGAGTTACTAAAAATCGCATTACTCGTCTTGCTCTTAAAGGCACAAAATTTGAAGGTTTGGCTGACTTGTTCCAAGGACCGACTGCGGTTGCTTTTGCAAGTGATCCGATTTCTGCCTGCAAAGTTTGTGTTAACTTCGCTAAAGATAATGAGAAGTTGGTTATCGTCGGCGGTGCTATGAGCACTGGTGTTCTTTCCGTTGATGAAATCAAAAAATTGGCAAGCATTCCTTCTATGGACGAACTGCGCGCCAAAATCATTGGTCTTTTGCAAGCTCCCGGCGCTCAGCTGGCTCGCTTGGCAAAAGCTTACAGCGAAAAGGAAGCTGCTTAGTTCTTTTATCTTTCAAGCGGGTGGGCCTAGAGCTTGCTGCTTGAAGATATAGCCTAAGCTAAGAGTAAAAAAGTTTGTGATTTTAATTTTTTAGATTTAATTTATTTTTTGGAGAAAAATTATGGCCGATTTAGCCAAGTTAGTTGATGAATTGTCAGCTCTTACCGTTATGGAAGCTGCTGATCTTGCAAAAATGTTGGAAGAAAAATGGGGCGTTTCTGCCGCTGCTGCCGTTGCTGTTGCTGCTGGTGGTGCTGCTGCTGGTGCCGCTGCTGAAGAAAAAGACGAATTCACCGTCGTTCTTGCTGAAGCTGGCGCTAACAAGATTAACGTTATTAAAGAAATCCGCGCTATCACCCAATTGGGCTTAAAAGAAGCTAAGGATCTCGTTGACGGTGCTCCGAAGACTGTTAAAGAAGGTGTTGCTAAGGCTGAAGCTGAAGAAATCAAGAAGAAACTTGAAGAAGCTGGTGCTAAGGTTGAATTGAAGTAATCCTTCTTAATACCTTTCTGTTCCTCTGAAAGTTATTTCAGAGATAAAAATCCCGATTATGCCTCTCCTGTTTATGGCTGGTCGGGATTTTTTTGTGCTTGAAAGGGTGGCTTGAGTATGAGTTGTGTTTTTGATTTGTATTGTGGCTAATTTTGTCTAAAGTAATGGGTGATGTGGAGCGTGATGAGAGGGGCAGGAAAGCGGTGGAGAGGACGAGTGGAATGGGAAGGAAAGCACTGGCGAGAAAGGGGGAGGAAGGGATAAGAGAGTGTGTGCAAGAGAGGGAAATTGAAAGGATGGGTGTAAGCTGATGAGTGAAGTGAAGAAAATGTGTGGGTAAGCGGAGAGTGGTTAAACGAGGGAGGGTCAGAGAGAGAAAAATTGGAGAGAAGCGAGAAAGAGTAAAGCGAGGGAAATGGAAAAGTAAAAAAGGAGAAAAAGTCGGTTGTTTGGTGTTGGTGAGAAAGAAGAAAACGGTGGTGTTGTCGGTGAGGAGGAAATTAATTTTGTTTTGAATTGAAAAAATGTTGACAAAAATTGTGTTTGTGATAAAAGGAAGGTAATTAATTATTATTTTTTGTTTTACATTTTAAATATTTTATAATTATGGCAAAGAAATTATTACAAACCAAGGAGTTAATCCGAGATTTAATGATTGATGCGTTTAAGGGTGCGTTTCCTGAAGTGAAAGATGTCTCAAACTTTCCGATTGTTGTTGAAAATTTTCAAATTTCTGAGGGTGGAAACTCTGATGGTGAAGAAGATGATGACTATTTGGAAAATGACAGCTTTTGCTGGTTGTGGTTGCTCCCGAACGGAAAAGCGATAACTTTTTCTCAAAGTGCCGGTTTTGGTTATTTAGCTCGTCAGCCGGAAAAGTTTCAAGCTTTGTATAACACAACTCAAAGAGCTTCGTATGGCGATGTTCTTAACACATATGTGATTAGAAGCTATGCCTATAAGAGGAAAACTTATGCTGCAAAATATGGGTATTCAACCAATGATTATGAAGATGTGGCCGTGGAATATCAATTTACCAATTCATTTGCTAAAATTCCTGAATATTTTGAAGTTTTGGAAGCTGATGTTTTGGATGAAGCGAGCGATGAGAGACAAGTTTTTGATTCTTGGAAGAATGCGGGTGAGGAACTGGAAGGTTTTGAAATACCGATTTCGTTGAACGGCTTTATTCTTGAATCGGACTATGAATATTACAAAAATCTTGTCTCAAACGTTAATCTTGAGCAACTTAGGGAAGAATATCGCCGTTATGACTTCATATCTGATCCGATTGATCTTAAGAACGGCATAAATTATTCTGAAACTCAAGCTTATCGGTATTTCGATATGATTGAGTATTTGCAAGATAAGCTTAAGGATTCTGACAATGCTCATTTGATTGCCTATCAAGGATTAGATTGGGAAATTCGTTTTCCAAGCTTTAAAAATATGGAAGACCTTTTGTCTCGTCGGGATGAACTTTTTGCTTCTTCAAAATCAGATGAGGAAATCAAGGCTTTTGTTCAGAATTATAACACAAAACTTTTGTATAATGAAATGGAAATTGATGTAAAAGCTAAAGCGATTATCACCGGATATGATGCAGAAAACAGGCCTCAAGCTAAATTGCTCAGTCCTAATTTCTGATGTTTATTAAAAAAAAGAACCTTGAGCTTTATTGCTCTTGGTTCTTTTTTTTATATATTTTTGTTGCTTGACAAGTCGGGAAAAGTCGTAGTTCCGCTGAATGGAGCATAAAAATATAAATAAGTAGAAAAAGGAAATGATTATTCTTTTCAAGCAAAAATTTGTGGGGTAGGATTGATTTGCTATAATGAAGCAGAGGGAGTTTGATGAAGGCGATAACGATTTGGCAGCCTTATGCTCAAGCGATTGCTCTGGGGTTGAAAAAGTTTGAGACACGGTCTTGGGCGACTAAGTATCGCGGCAAGCTTGCCATTCATGCCTCGCTTAAGCCGCTTTCTAAAGAGCGCAAGCTCTTGGCGGAAAAGTATGATATAAAAGATTGTGCTTTAGGTGAGGTGATTGTGGTGGCCGATTTGGTTGATTGTGTTTTGATGACGGAAGAATTTATCCAAGCGCAGAGTGAAGTTGAGCGTGATTTCGGCGATTGGCGTGTCGGGCGGTATGCATGGAAACTTGAAAATATTGACGTTTTGAAAAATCCGGTTAAACTATCCGGAAAACAAGGTTTGTGGAAT
>CASFLB010000067.1 GCA_949295395.1 uncultured Pseudomonadota bacterium
ACATCTTCATCAAAAGTTCCTTTATAAAAGAGTTAAAAAAATTAAAGTCATAGTCCGATAGTCACAAGAGTTATATTAGCCTATTTTGATATTTAACACAAACCCCACGCCTGTGGAAAACCACCGTTTTTGTGAATAAATGCAAAATTTTTCTGGGGATAAAGTCACCTATTCGGGCTGACGATGTATATGTGCATAAAATCCAATAAGGATGTTGGGATGTGTTTTATTGTTATAGCAAGTCACAAAAAAGCCGTTTCAAAATGAAACGGCTTAAAATTGGTGGGTATGACAAGACTCGAACTTGTGACCTCTACGATGTCAACGTAGCGCTCTAACCACCTGAGCTACACACCCGAAGTGCAAAACTTTTCTATCTTATTTTCAAGACAAATGCAAGCACTTTTTTTAATAAGCGTGAATTTTTATTAAAGACAGACGGCGAGAGAAGTTGTTCCATATAAAACAAAGTAAAGAATAATGTTAAGTTTACGCATAATAGCCTCCCTGTTTGTACTAATTTTGTTCTATTGAGAAACTTATAACAAGTATCAAATTAAAAGTCAAGCATAAAAGTTCGCATTTTGTTCTTTTTGTTTTGGGGTTTGCTCTTGCAAACAAAATTTGTTTATGCTTAAATCGCAAAAGGCTTGAATTTTTTAGGAACAAACATGAAAATCGGCGTATTTGATTCCGGTCTCGGCGGACTGGTTATCACCAAGGCTTTCATCGACGCATTGCCCCAATATGATTATCTTTATTTGGGGGACACAGCGCATTTGCCTTATGGAGAAAAAACATCGGGGCGGATTCTGAAATATACATTAGATGCCATGCGCTGGTTGATAAAACAAGACTGCAAGCTGATTATTATTGCCTGTAACACCGCAACGTCAATTTGTCTGCGCTATATTCAGCAAAAATTTATTCCTTCCGAAGCTCCGGATGTTAAAGTTCTGGGTGTCATTATCCCAACGGTGGAAGTTGCTCTCTCGGGAGGAGAAAAAAATATTGGTGTTATTGCCACACGAGCAACGGTTGAATCACACATCTATCAAACGGAACTACAAAAACTAAAATCGGACATCATTGTTCAAGAGCAAGCCACGCCAAAAATTGTACCGCTTATTGAAGAAAATGATTTTTCAAATATGGAAAAGATTTTAGAAGGCTACCTTCAACCTCTAAAAGGCGTTGAAAGTTTGATTTTGGGCTGCACACATTATCCGTTAATCAAAAACTATGCCCGAAAAATTTTACCAAACGGCCACATCATCTCTCAAGATGAATTTATGGGTGCAAAGTTGACGGATTATTTGCGACGTCACCCTGAAATTGAAACAAAACTCAGCAAAAACCAAAAACGTCGTTTTGTGGTCAGTCAAATCAACCCCAAGGCTCAAGCAATTGCCGAGCGTCTTATTCCTGCAATAAAGTTGGAGCAAACCGCGTTATTATTTTAAGGTCAAAACCGCGGTTAGGCCTAAATAAAGAACAGCAGCGGCAATAATTCCGGCAAACACATCATCAAGCATGACGCCCCAAGCGTTATGAACCTTGCGGTCAAAAAATTTCACCGGTCCCATTTTATAAATATCAAACAAGCGGAACAACACAAAGCCGCCGAGATACAAAGCCCAAGCAAACGGTGCCCCCAAATGTGGCCAAACAAGTGCAAAGCTTATCATTTGACCGACAACTTCATCAATCACAACGATAGAAGGGTCTTTATCCTTTTGGTCGACAATAATTTTGTGGGTGGCCCAGACACCGGCCAAAAAGATAAAAAGAGCCAAAGCCAGCATGGCGTAAGCATCAGCATGATAATGATACAGTCCCCACACAATTGGCAAAGCGGCCAAGGAGCCAAAAGTTCCAGAAGCTTTTGGGGCATAACCAATTCCCAAAACGGTCGCAACGAGTCGGCTGATAATTTGTGTCATTGTCTTTAATCCCAATTTTCAAATTCCTGTTTGATATTGCGTGAAAACATTTGGCGAATAGTTTCTTTGATATCGGCATGTTCATAAACAACTTTATAAAGCGCCTGACAAATCGGCATATCAATATGTTCTTTATCCGCAATAAGTTTAACCGCTTTTAGGGTTGGCACCCCTTCGGCCAACTTGCCAAAATCTTCACCGCGGGCAAATTTTTCGCCAAAGGTGCGGTTATGGCTGTATTTTGAAAACAAAGTTGCCTCATAATCACCCAAATGAGCCAAGCCGTAAGCCGTCTGTGGATTGCCATGAAAATGCTTGATAAAACGTCCAACCTCAATCGGAGCTCGTGCCATCAAAGCACCTTTTAAGCCATACCATTCCAATCCGTCAAGAATACCGGCAGCAATGCCGATAACATTTTTCATGGCAGCGCCGATTTGATTTCCGATTAAGTCAGCACCATAGTAGAAGCGAATAAGTTCACTCGAAAGATTTTTGATAAAATAATCCTTGGTTTCAGCTTCATCAGAGTCGACCACCACACACGAGGGAACACCTTTGGTATAATCCTGAACATGCCCGGGGCCGGCCAAAACCGCGATGTGAATCGGCTGTTTAATTTCTTCACGCATAATCTGGTGCATATATTTAGCGCTGTCTTCTTCCAAGCCCTTCATGGCCAAAAGAAAATATTTTCCGCTCAAGTCGTATTGATTAAGCTCTTGGCACAGGCCTCTGAAATATTGGCAACCGATTGAAACTATTATTGTGTCATTTTTCAAGACTGCCGAAAGATTGTCGTGCAGCGTCATGTTATCCAACAAGGTCAGATAAGGATTTTTACGCGTATCGCGCAGTTCAATAAAGTTGGGCGATGTCGGGATATCATACATATCAACATCAAAACCGCAATATTTTGCCGCATACCATCCGAGGAAGGTTCCCCAGCGGCCGCAGCCGATAAGAGAAATTTTTTTCATAGAAATATCTTTCGATAAAGTACGTTTATGTTCAAAAGTTACTCCGTTCTTGATAAAAAATCAACCCTGTCACACAACAACTCACAGCGCAAAAGCTAACTCATTGAAAAAGAAAAGCATTGAATGATAATCATTCAATGCTTTTCTTCGACTGGTTCAAAACTAGGCCGTTTGAGCAGACCGGCGACAGTGATGTAAACGCCAATAACTATCCCAAAGAGCCAAGCAATTCATGTCATTTTGAGACATATTGAATCTTGACATGATGTGCAGAATGTTAGACGTGTTTTTACTGCATAAAGCATGGGCTTTATCCAAGCCGATATGGTCCTCATATTCCAAAAGCTTTCCATCTAAAGACAGCTTAACATCTTTAGCAAGGATAATAAACATTGGTTGTACCCCATGCTGAATTTCTTTAGAAACGACGCCGTTTTCCCATTCTACGGATAGTGGAAGATAATTTTTTCCTGCCATAATATATAAGTTTAATAATTCCAAAGTAATAGCGTTATATCTTATTTTTGAAATTTTGTCAATGTATTCTCGCCAAAAAAAGTTTAGCAAACATAACGTCGGCTAAACTTTTGTATTAAAGGGCAGATAAGTCAAAGACTACTGCACGTTTCCAAACGGATTAACCTCCTTCTCATCGGGCTTTTTACGCAAGTCAAAGAGAT
Source organism: uncultured Pseudomonadota bacterium (assembly GCA_949295395.1). Taxonomy (GTDB): domain Bacteria; phylum Pseudomonadota; class Alphaproteobacteria; order RF32; family CAG-239; genus HGM16780. The sequence continues at coordinate 3,604 of CASFLB010000067.1, forward strand.
TGAGGAAGGTCGCTGAAACATAAATTGAAGAATATGTTCCGATAATCACACCCCAAACAATTACGAATGAGAAGCTTTCAAGCGTATCGCCACCGAAAATAAACAGCGCCAAAGCGGCTAAAAGGGTGGTTAAGCCGGTTAAAATCGTACGCGAGAAAATATCGTTGATACTTTTGTTCAGCAATTCGACTTGCGGCATCTTTTTATACTTGCGTAGATTTTCACGCACACGGTCATAGGTCACAACCGTGTCGTTGACGGAATATCCGGCAAGGGTTAAGATTGCGGCAACGGTGGTCAAACTGAAATCAAAATTAAACAGCGATAAAACACCAAGTGTGGTCAAAACGTCATGAATCAAGCCAATCATAGCGCCGAGAGCAAACTGCCATTCAAAGCGAACCCAAATATAGGCCGAAATTGCTAACACGGCAATAACAGAGGCAATGACGCCATCCATTTTCAGCTCATCACCGACTTGCGGTCCAACCAATTCAACACGGCGATATTCATAAGAAGAACCGAGTGTCTGTTTAATCAGGTTAATTGTAGCCATTTGCTGTTTTTCATCCATACCATCGGCTTGAGCACGGATCATAACTTCTTCACCGGTTTCGCCGATTGTTTGCAGATTGACGTCATGAATATCAACTTGTGATAAATCTTTGCGCATTTGATCAAGGTCAATCACAGAATCAGACTTAATTTCCATAAGAATACCGCCGGAAAAGTCAATACCGTAATTAAATCCTTTCAGGCTCATGCAGGCAATAGAAGCAATGCACAGCAAGATAGAGAAAGCCGCCGCAAGTTTAGCGGTTTTCATGAAATTAATATTTGTATCTTTGGTTACCCAACTAAAAAGTTTCATATTTTTATTCCTTATATATTAAATGGGCAGTTTTTTCGGTTTAAACTTCATCATCCACCAAGAAATAATGAGGCGGGTAACGGTAACCGAGGTAAACATAGATGTTGCAATACCAATCGCTAAGGTAACAGCAAAACCTCTAACCGGACCGGTGCCGAAATAAAACAGCACAAAAGCGGCAACTAAGGTTGTAAGGTTTGAATCAACGATGGTTGCCCAAGCTTCGGTAAATCCGGCTTCAGCGGCATCTTTGGTTGAGCGTCCGTTTTTAACTTCTTCACGCATGCGTTCAAAGATAAGAACGTTCGCATCAACAGCCATGCCGATGGTTAAGATAATACCGGCAATACCCGGAAGGGTAAGCGTTGCGCCAATCAGACTGAGTGCGCCGAGCATAAGCAAAAGGTTCATACAGACGGTAATTGTGGTAAACAGACCAAACAATCCATAAGCCGCGAGCATGAACAAAACAATTGCAACAAAACCAATAACGGAAGCAAAAACGCCATCGCGAATGGAGTCGGCTCCCAATCCGGCGCCAACGGTTCTTTCTTCCAAAACTTGAAGTTGAGCCGGCAAAGCACCCGAGCGGAGCAATAAGGCTAAATCATTGGCTGATTTCGCCGTAAAGTTTCCGGTGATAACGCCGCTACCGCCCATAATGGCACTTTGAATGGTCGGGGCTGAAATAACTTCATTATCCAAAACAATGGCTAAGCGCTCACCGATATTATTTTTAGTGGCTTCACCGAATTTTTTAGCACCGAGAGAATCAAATTTAAAGCTAACCACCGGCATACCGTCTTGATAAGACACGTTAGCGTCAACTAAGTTTTCGCCGCCGACAACCGGCTTGCGATAAATAACATAGCTTTCACCTTCAGCCCCTTTAACAAGGCGAGAGGTGTTGCTGAGCATGCCGCGGCGAGCATCCATAGCCGAAGAACGACTATCAACCAAATGGAATGACATTTTAGCGGTGCGTCCCAAGATTTGCTTAACTTCCTCTGGGTTTTGCAAGCCCGGGAGCTGGAGAACGATTCGGTCAGCGCCTTGGCTCTGAATAACCGGCTCTGTTGTTCCCATGCCGTCGATTCTGCGACGAACAATTTCAATCGACTGATCAACAATTTTGAGCTTGAGCTGATTGAGCGCCACGTCGGAATAATTAATCAGGAGAGAATTATCCTCGGCGTCTTTAACCTCAATGCCGTCATCAATTTTACGGAAGAGATTAGCGGCTTTTTCACGAGAGGCGGGGTTTTCGATTTTAACCATAACGCCTTCGGGGGTAACTTTGAGGTTCAGATAGCGAATTTTGTTTTCGCGCAAAATCTGACGAGCAGAATCTTCAATCGCACCGAGACGTTCTTTAAGAACATCGTCAACCTCAACCTGCATCAAAAGGCTGGAACCGCCTTGCAAATCAAGCCCGAGATTAACGGGTTTCCACCAAGAAGGAAGTTTGTCGGTATTTCTAAGCATATTAGGCAGAGCAAAGAAAATACCGATAAGGCATATTGCCAAAATCAATATGACTCGAGATTTAGAGAGTTTATACATAACAACAATAATCCTGTATTATTTTTTAGATTTTTTATTAGAATTTGCGGGTTTCGCCTCTTCAGGAGAAACAACATCGCGAACGGTCATGCGGTTAATTTTGATTTGGGTATTGGGGGCAATTTCAACCACCAATTCATAATCGCCGTTAGCGCTGATAACCTTAGCGTAAATTCCGCCGCCGGTAATAACGTCATCACCGGGCTTAATAGCAAGCAACATAGCCTGATGAGCTTTATATCTTTTTTGATTCGGACGAAAGATAAGAAAATAAAGAATTAAGATAAAGAGTACGATTTGGAACAGAAACGCCATACCGGAACTTTGAGGAGCGGCGGCGGTAGATTGAGCCAAAGCATCAGAAATAAACATAGACATCTCCTTATATATAAAATTATCTTGGGCTACTATACACCATTATTTAAGGATAACAACCATAAAAAAACAACCTTTTAACAAATTTTTTTTAGAAAAAGGATGTAAAAAGCAAAACCTCTCTGTTTTTTGCGCCAAAAATTCAGCCTATGTCAAAAATGTCTGTTGAAAGTAAACGGCATTTATGATATAATCGAGTCGTAAGAAAAAAAAGGAAAACATCATGCGCTTGCGGCTCACATATTATTTACTGGCTTTCGGGCTTGGTCTTTGGACAAGCTCCGCTTTGGCTTCGGTCTGTTTTGTAACCGACACCTCAGAGTGTCAGGGCGGTTTGTTTGGCAATACCGAGGATTTAGATGGAGATGGAACGCCCGATAATT
>CASFLB010000068.1 GCA_949295395.1 uncultured Pseudomonadota bacterium
AAAAGATATTTTGGGTTGAGCCTTTTTCATTTTTATAGGCGCGCCGCGTATCATCAACAAGGTCATGATAATCTTGATAATGTTTTTCAGCGGTTTCAAGGCGGTTAAGCCATTTTTTTACTTTTTTCTCTTCATTTGTCATCATTCAAAATCCCAAGTAGTGAATATTCTCTGACCACCACAACATCAGCATCATAGGTTGGCAGTTCATCAAATTGGTGAAACAAAACCTTATCGCCGACCTGAACGGAAGTCACTTTTTCGCCGATACTTTCGACGACGCCGATAGTGCGGCTCACGTCGGCACCATCGGTCAAGAGAAGACCGCCGTCGGTCTTCTCTTTTTTTTTCTCAAGGCGAATAAAAACGCGATCCATAATTGCTTTTACCATGAGTTATCCTTTACAGTTGCGTTACGAAACAAGTCCTCAAGGCACACATAATCCGAGCCATAAGTTTCAACCCGCCCTTTATCATAAACAGGTTCGGCAAAAGTTAGAGCCAACGCATCGGCTTTATCCGGAGAACGTCCGATACGCTTTTTGAGTTCTTCCTTATCTTCAAGCTGAAGACGGTCTTGTGCTACTTTAACGCGGTTTATGGAACGAAGCTCTTCGGCCAATTCATCATCATCAGGAATTTGCACCGGCAGTTCGGATTGCAGCCATTTATTGACGCTGTCCCACATTTCAGCGCGTTTATTATAATAGCGGTCTTCCATAATAGCTTTTCCGCCAAAATTAATTCCCTTGACAATTCGACCATAGCCGCGGTCAATCAAGATGTCATAAACACCGGCGCCCGAATTTCCCAAATCCAGAAACAATTTGGCTGGGTTATATTCTTTAATAAAAAAAGTCGCCATATCGGCGACTTGCACGGTGTTAAACCCTCTCACTTCTTTCAGCATAAAACAATATCGCCCTTTACGAAAGCAAAAGACTGTTCGATCGCTTCCGGCACGAGCAATATCCAAACCGATAATAAGAGGAGAGTCGGAAGAGCTTATTTTGGCCACGCGTGCTTTTTGAATAAGCTCGGAATTAATGAGTTTATAATCGCCTTGCGCCAAAGGTTCGCCAAGCCAAATATGATTATAATCAGCAAGAGAGGTTTCTTTGCACTTTTTAGCTTGAAGCTTAATTTCTTCGGGACAAAACGGATTGTCATAATAATTAACTTTAACGACAAGCGTTCGCTCATCGGGATTAGCCGCCACCAACACCCATAAAGGATCATTTTCCTCTTCACGGTTCATGGAAATCCAAATCTCCGAACCGTCTTTACGGATGGTCGGCTCCAAAATAGACCAGCTTTTTCGTGTAATGGTTTGGGCTTCTTCAATCCAAGCAATATCAACGCCCTCAAGCGATTTTATCTTTTGACTGTCCTGATTGCGTAAGCCTTTAAAAACAAAGCGTGTACCGGTTATTTTATTTTCAATTTTAGCATCGGTCACGGCATAATCATCAAGCCCATAAAAAGAAATTCGGTCGCATAAGAGCTTATAGACTGAATCTTTCATACTGTTTTGAATTTCACGAAGGCAGGCGATAAAAAGTTTCTTTTGCCGTCCTAGGATGAGAAGACAATCGGCAAAAGCATACGATTTACCGCCTGCGCGGCCGCCATAAAAAAACTTATTACGATAAGAAGACGTTAACAACGGTGAAAAAATTTTAGGAATTTGCACTTCAACCTGTTTCACAAGACCTCCTTGTTTCAATCAACAAACTTAACCAAGATTTGAGGAACATCGGTTTCTTTTTCGTCCTCATGTTCTTTCTGAGGTTTATCCAACCCCAAAAGCTTCGCCTTCCCCATTGAGGCGGACACGGCGGCCGAAGCCATTTCCTTATCAAGAGCCACTTGACGTGCTTCTTCTAATTCTTCAATCAGTTTATCAAGCGAGAGCTGGGCTTGTTGCATGGCATTTTGACGCAACTCATCTAACTTTGACTTGATTTTAGGATTTTTTTTAAGACGCATGGCCGCTGTTTTCGGACAAGAATATCCGGCAAGCTTCGCCGCCTGTGTTCCGACACCGCATTTAACAAATTCCTCCACAAACCGCAATTGTCGAAAACTCAACTCCGCCATAACACCACAAAAAACCTCCGCAAAAAAAAGAGAGAAGCCAAAACTTCTCTCCGATGTTTAATGAATTTCTATAAACGATAGCACCACAAGGGCTTGCTGAACACAACTTCATCCAGCATATAACAAAATCTAGCAAAAAAAAGCATTTTTGTCTTGTCCTATTATGTCCCGACAAACAAAAAACGTGAAACACCCCATAAATAAAGGACAAACGGTGTGAAAAAAAATGCAAATTTACAAAAAATTTTGTAGGATATTGCGATAACATATTGAAAAATAAAAACAAAAATTTTTTTATGCTTTTATTCAAAAATTAAAAAAACAGATATATATAATAGATAACGACTTGAAAAGAAAGGATTTATGATGATGGATAAAAGCTTTTACAACCTCATGGAGCAAAGACGTTCGATATACGCAATCGACAACAAAATCCCCCAATCCGAAGAAGAAGTTAAGGATTTAATCAAACAAGCCTTGAAATATTGCCCGACCGCTTTTAATTCACAGTCAGGGCGAATCCTTGCCTTGTTTAACGACAGCAATCAAAAATTTTGGAATCTGACTTATACAGAACTAACCAAAGTCGCACCGGCTGCCAAACACGCTGAACTAAAAGCCAAGATAAACTCCTTTGCCGCCGGATTCGGCACGGTTCTGTTTTTTGAAGACGAAGACGTTGTCCACGGGCTTGAAAAACAATATCCGGCTTATAAAGAGCGATTCGCCGACTGGTCGCTTCAATCAAGCGGCATGCTCCAGTTTGCACTATGGTGCTTGTTTGCCGACAACAAGATTGGCGCCAGCTTGCAACACTATTCACCTTTGGTCGAAAATTTTATCTATGATGAGTTCAAGCTTCCCTTAAGCTGGAAACTCAACGCCCAAATGCCGTTTGGCCGAAGTGTATCACCGGCCGATGAAAAAACATTTGTCAGCCTCGATTCGCGCTTCAAAACCGCCGATTAAAATCCCTCTTTCCAACATAAAAAAGCGTTGCTCTTTACGAACCACGCTTTGTTTTACTCCCAGTCCCAATCAGCTTTTTTCCAGTTTTTACAAACTAAGAAAAGATTAACAATCATTATAATCCAAAAAATCAGAACGACCCATGGCACTCCTTCAATAACAATAGAAACACCCCCACAAATTGCATTAACAACACAAATTGCATTAACAATAAGAGATGACAAAATAGATAAAGTCTTACAGAAAGAGCCGCCCAATACAACAACTAAAGATGATAAGACCAGAATAACACTCCCCAATACAGATACCCTTATCTTCTTTTTCCAGCCACTATCAAAACTAAGAAGACCATTGTCTGTCTCTGCATTAGCTTCATTCAAATTATACTTGAGCTTTTTCAAAAGAGATTCTTGGGCCATCTCTTCAGATTTATCACCGGAAGCTTTAGCCTTCTGAATTTTTTCTTCTACCTCTTGAATCGAAAATAAAATCTTATCATAGACTTCTTTTCGATGCTCCGTATAGCGTTCGAGATTAGCATCATAGCTGAAATAATAGAAGAAACCCTTGCCTGAGCTTTCCTCAATCTTTTCAACCTTAACCAGTTCTTTTTCTGCTTTTTGAGCTACAACAATACGGTTAATTCCCCAAACGGCGGTGCCTAAAATTGCAATCACCACAGGGGCAATGACCATATATTTCAACGTTGCAACCTTTGACTTGTCATAAGTTTTTTGTAATTTGTCGGCAAGAGCCATCTGTTCTCGTTCACGAATATCTCTCTTTTCCGCTCGAGCCTTGTCATAACATTTTCTTAACCCCCGAAGACGAAACCAACCGAGTAGAATTGTCATAACGATCAAAATCCCACAGATAATAATAATTTTTGTTCCCATAAATATAAATTTTTAAGTGAATAATAATAATTTTGTACCGTTACTTTAATCAATTTTCGTCTTTTGTCAAGTTTTTATTACAAAAATTATCCCGTCGAAGGCAATCGGCGGGATTTGTAAAGCAAAGATAAAAAAGAACTATTTTGTCGCAGACATAGGCTGAGCAACTAAAGAAAGGCTTTTAACATCAATCTCCGGCTCTCCGAACCAATGTTTATCAACTTTTCCCCTGATATCAACCACATCTTGCGGCGTAACGGTCAGCCCATCCCAGTCTTTTTTATCAATCTCAACCTTTATCGAACCGGTTGAATCTTTAAACATATAATCATCATCGCTCATACGACTAATAATGTTTCCTTGTAACATAACGCGGGCATCATCGGACAAATTTTTAACCTCTGCCACGGTTACGGAAGAATATTCGGCTTCAGGGCCAATAAAACCACCATGATATTTTTTAGCCTGAACGGCAACCGCCGACACGGCAATCATTCCGGCAACCAACAAGAAAAGACGTTTATTCATAAAGCACCTCCATAAGAGATTAAAACCTCCCAAGATATAACCTCACATTTTCCAAAAACAAGGCTCTCAGCTTTTGACTCAAAAGAAAAGCTCCGGCTTATCTCTTGAAGTGCTAATATAAGCGATTACATAGAAAAAAGGTATAAAAAAGGGAGAGAAAAATGTTGTCTCAATTTACGGATTCATCGGTCTATCAACGATTTAACGAACTAAAATCAGGAATCATCTATCGAGAAAACAAAGAAGAAAGAATTTGCTTAGCCTTCAAATTAATAGCCTCAAAAATAGAAGAAATTGATTGTATTGTATGGATAAGCCGCAACCACATTATCCATACCCAAACCTACCGAGATTACCTCGATAAATATTCAGCCGGTTTTCGCAGCAAATTATTTGTCTTTCCGATAGAATGCATGTCCGTAAAAGACTTCAATTTTTTACAAATAAACAACCTCGTTTCAAACAAAAAAACTTTTTGTGTCATTGATGACAGCCTAAATATAAAAAACGCCAAAACCAAACGCACACGAGAACTCTTGAAGCTTGGCCCAAAATTCTCTTATCGGTTGATATTAAGTGAACTCCCCGTATCAGGAGGATTAGTGGATTATTACACTCAAATTCAATTTATAAATCCACAAATTTTAAACATGACAAAATTTCAGTTTAACCACACTTATCTAAAAAAATTAAGAACAGCCTTTCAAAGGCCAAGACGCTGGTCCTATCCGGAACAAGAAGTTTCATTAATCGAAAAACTTCGCCCCTACATTTTTGAAAACGAATTTGCTGACTACGGAGGCACACAAAACTACGATATCTATTGCGATTTAACCCCCAAAGAAGAACAAGGCTATCAAGAAGAAAAAAATCTTTACCTTGAGCGCCGCTCACAAGCTCCGTTTATTGAAATTATCCACCGTTTCCAACATATGTACACAATATGTCAAAACAAGGTCAAAACCTTGTTTGAAATCTTAAGCGAAGCCAAACTCCGAAAAGAAAAATCAATTATTTACGTCAAATTCAAAGATGAAGTAAATTTTTTTGAAGAATGTGGTTGGTTCAAAGCAGGAGAATACGCGGCAATCAATGGTTATCGCAACAAAAGAGATGTTATCAAAAGCTTTATGAACAAAGCCGATGTTTTAATTTGCACATATGGTGTGGATAATTTAGGCTTAGATATGCAGATTTGTAATAATGTGATATTCTTTTCGCAAACCTTTGATTATAAGCTCAAGCATCAAGCCTTAAAAGGGCTTGCGCAAAGACAAACACGACAAGATGTCAAAATATATAATCTCTGGGTCAAAACAGGACTGGATGAAATGATGAGACAGAGTCTTCTGATGAAAGAAAACATCATCAGCAACTTATGCACCATGATTTCCAAAGAGGAGGCGCTTAAATTATGAAAAAATACCTTAACAAGAGTGTATATGAGGCAACAAACGAACGAATAAAATATATATTTGATAATTATGACAATATATACGTGTCTTTTTCTGGTGGCAAAGACAGCGGCTTGCTACTGAACCTGGTTTTAGATTACAAACGCAAACACAATATCAAAAAAAAGATTGGCGTTTTTCATCAAGACTTTGAGGCGCAATATAAACAAACAACCGAATTCGTCACCCGTATGTTTGAAAACAATCTTGATGAGATTGTTCCCTATTGGGTATGCCTGCCGATGGGTTCGCGTTGCGCGGTCAGCAACTATCAAATGTATTGGTACACATGGGATCCGGATGAAAAAGACAAATGGGTCAGAGAAATGCCCAGCATGCCTTATATTATAAACCTCAATAACAACCCGTTTGATTTTTACAAATACAAAATGGTTCAAGAGGATCTTTATGCTGATTTTGCAGACTGGTTTTCTCGCCAACATAAAGGCAAATCAATCTGCCTGCTGGGCATAAGAGCCGACGAGTCGCTCAACCGATTCCGTGCTTATGCCAATGCGCGCAAAGACTTAATTGATAATAAGCAGTGGACCACTAAGATGGGCAAAAACTGGTATAACGCCTACCCGCTTTATGACTGGACCACCAAAGATGTCTGGATTGCAAACGGCAAATACGGATTCGATTATAACAAGATTTATGATTTGTTCTATAAAGCAGGATTATCGATTCACCAAATGCGCGTTGCCAGCCCATTTCATGAGGCAGCCAAAGAAGGCTTAAACCTATACCGCGTATTAGAACCTGACACTTGGGTCAGAATTGTCGGCCGCGTACAAGGCGCAAACTTCGGCGC
>CASFLB010000069.1 GCA_949295395.1 uncultured Pseudomonadota bacterium
GCGCGTGGGCAATTCTTCCACCAACCCGCCAGAGCTTGCTAACATAAATACCGGTCTCGCCAACCTTGACGATCGTCTGGTCAACGAATTTATGCCCGATGAAGAGCGTCCCATTCCGTTCCGCCGGATGATTTATGAACGAGATGATATTGAGGGCTTGGATGCTGCAATATTGACCAATCGCAAGGTGTTGCACTATTCAGGGCATGAGGACACGTTTTCTGACCCGATGACAGATTGTCGTAAGTGCAAGGGTAGATTCAGAGCCGACCATATCAAAGACGGCAAATGCCCAAACTGCGGTTCAACGGATTTAACCGAGCCAAGACCGTTTAACCTGATGTTTAAGACCACCGTCGGACCGGTTGATAACGCTGAGAACATTGCATACTTGCGCCCTGAAACGGCACAGGCAATATTTACCCAGTTTAAGAATGTTGTCGATTCGACCTCCAGAAAATTGCCGTTCGGTATTGCCCAAATCGGAAAGTCTTTCCGCAACGAGATTACACCGCGCAACTTTATTTTCAGAGTAAGAGAGTTTGAACAAGCCGAGTTGGAATATTTTGTTGAGCCCGGAGATGATGAAAAATGGCATGAGTACTGGAAAGAAGAGCGCATTCGTTGGTGGGAAGAACAAGGCTTGCCTAGAGAGCATATGAATATTTATACCACGCCGAAAGACGATTTGGCTCATTATGCTAAGGCTTGTTATGATATTGAATATCAGTTCCCTCATGGTATGGAAGAGCTGGAAGGCATCGCCAATCGCACGGATTATGACTTGGGAAATCATACCAAAGCGCAGGAAGAATTCGGCTTGAGCGCCAAAGTTCACGCTAATCCGGAATCAACTCAGAAGCTTGCGATTTTAAACGACGAGAAAAAGAAGTGGGAAGTTCCGTTTGTGATTGAGCCGTCTATGGGTGTTGATCGCGCCGTTTTGGCTCTGTTGACTGAGGCCTATACCGAAGAAGACTTGGGCGAGGGCAATAGCCGTATTGTCTTGAAGTTGAAAAAGCATTTGGCGCCGATTAAGGTTGCCGTTATCCCGTTGAAAAAGAACAACGAGCAGATTATGAACAAATGCCACGAGATTAAACAAAATCTGTTGAAATTGGGCATTGGCCGCGTTGCTTTGGAAAACACCGGAAACATCGGTAAGGCTTATCGCCGTCATGACGAGGTCGGCACACCGCTCTGCATTACGGTTGACTTTGAAACCATAGAACAACAGCCGGAAACCGTAACGATTCGCGACCGCGATACCATGGCGCAAGAACGTGTTAAAATTGCGGATTTGCCGAATTATTTGCGTGAGTATTTCTTGCAAAAATAAAAAAGCGAGATAAATAAAAAAAGACCTTTGGCAGGGAATTATTCAAAAGAATAAAAATGCCGAAGGTCTTTTTTTGTGTAAGAAGCCGAAAAAATTCAAGCTGCTGACAAAATCATAAAATGTTTTTCACATCATGAGATGAGGAAAACAAATTTACACCACCGATAAAAATAATCGGAACCAGCAAAAAAATAGCAAAAATTGTATCCATAAGAGTAAAAATAATTGTATTAGTAACAATTCTATTATGTGTAAAAAACAAAAAAATTTCAAGATGAAAAATACAACATCTTACAGATAATACTTAAACATTAGAATTAGTTAAGCTATAAAGCAACGAAGGATACCCTTCTTTTGAAAGAGTAAATTCTTCATTTAAAATAGAAGAAATGAATTTTTCTATTTTATTTTTACCGTTTTCGTAAGATAAATTACCGGACTTCAGCTCAATTTCAAAAAAATTTCCGAGATGCTCAATGCTGTCATAAGCAACAATAAAGTCCTTATATACCCATTCTCTACGATGTTTTTTTACGGTAATCGCCTTGTAATAACCTAAATTTTCATAAATTTTAAGCGTATTTTCTAAATCTGAAATTTTAGTTTCATATTCATCTGAGTATAAATAATTTTCGTTTTCATCTCGATGAACTATTTTTAAGCAGAGAATATAAATTCCATTGTTTGACCGAATTCTCAGCCAATAATCTGATTGCAATTTATGGCAGTCATCAAAATAAAAATAAGGATTTTCAATGCGGTCAAGATAATAATCTGTCTGCAAAATGTCGGATTTAAAGGCGGCATTTTTCCCCAACCAGTCTAAGAATAATTTTTCTTTTGGTGTTTGAATTCTTAACTCAATTTCCCGTGCCATGCCTCGCTCCAGTTATCTCTTCTTATACTTTCGTGCGGAGCGGGCGGCACGTTTGGCGGAAAGAATAGCTGTTTCGATTGAACAGGGCAGGTGTTTCATCGTCCAGTCTCCGGCCATAAAAAGATTAGAATATTGTGTCAGGCAAGATGACGGACGCCGATTGTCGTTTTCAGCTGTATGCAAAAGGGTTGCTCGTGGATATTTGACAACGCGACACGGCGGAACAAAGGCAGATTTTACCCCGCGAAGGGCGCAAATTTCTTTCCACACAAGGCGCGGCAGTTCTTTTTCATTAAGCAGAGCCGCAGCGTTGCTAATGGTAACGGATAAAACATTTTCTTTGACGCTGACCCATTGTACGATTCCGCCACAAACAGAAAGAAAGGGACGTTCCTTTGGGAGTGTAAGAGCCACACTTGTCCGATAATGAAGATTGATAATCGGATTAAATTCAAAATTTTCCAGCCCCAACAAACGACAGGCAGAAGTTGGTGGAACAGCCAAGATAATGCGGTCTTGAGCAGAAACTTGTAAGACCGAGTTTTGAAACACAAGTTTTTTTACCTTACCATTAGTTGCCTCAATTTCACGCAAAGTGTGATTATAGTGAATTTCATTAAAATATTGCACTTGCGGACTGATAAGCGTTTCTTGAGTATTGTTTTCTGAAAAATGCACTTTCCGCGCGGAAAGAAACGGAAACAAAAGGGCCAAAGTTTGGTAAATAAGCTTCGGTGCTGTTTGTTTGAGTGGCAGATTAAACAGCGCAAGAGCTATTTCATTAAGATGAAAAAAAGGGTTAGCCGAAAGCCGCTTGCGATCAAGATGATAAAAAGCGCAAGCGGAAGAAAAAGATTTTACACCCCACAATTTTACGGCATTTTTATTGGCTTTCAAAACAGCATGTGTAGCATAATCAAGCTTGCAGCCCAGTTGTTTGTCATAAAAAGAACCGCAACGCCCGCCGAGCCTATTGGAAGATTCGTAAAGACAGATTTTAGCCTCAGGCTCTGCCTTACGAATAAATTTTGCGGCAGCTAACCCTGAAATTCCGCCGCCGATAATGATGTAGCGTTTACTTTCCTGCAAAATAAGCCTTTGCTGCAATTGTGAATTTGTTCCATTTTGAGAGTTGGGGTTTGGGTGAAATAACCTCCCAGCCGCGATGTTTCATAATATGAAAATAGCGGTAATAAATTGAAGCCATAGCCCGAACAGGTCGAGCAATTTTTTTATCAAGCTTTTGAATAAGCTCATGAGCTTTGTTAAATTCTTCTTCAGCAAGTTTACCCAATTCTTCACGAGCATAAGAAATATTTTTATGGGTAACAACTTCCTCGGGAGAAGTTGAGTCAATCTGCGCTTTGCGCAAAATCTCTTTTGGAATATACAGGCGGTTAGCCTCGGCGTCTTCCTTGACATCGCGCAAGATATTCGTAATTTGCAACGCGTTTCCAAGAGAAGTTGCCAAATCATTTATCAAATTTTCATCGTTGCAGCCAAGAATACGCAAGGTCAATACTCCCGGAGCACCGGCCACGCCACGACAATAAGCATAAAACTCTTTCATAGACGGAGCTTGAACCGGATTAGGAATATCCATAGCAACGGCGTTAACAAGACGCAAGAGTTCTTCTTTTGGAAGTTTAAAGCGCATACAATTTTTATAAATTTTACGTCCGATATCCGTTGTCGGAACCTTCTTATCATAAATATTATCAAGCTCATCTCGCCAAGCTTGAATAAGGTTAAGCTTTTCGCTCATAGATAAATCATTTTCATCGACCACATCGTCAATATGGCGGCAAAAAGCATAGAGAGTATACATAGCATTTCTTTTGGCGAGTGGCAAAAAGCGCATACACCAAAAAAACGAAGATCCGGAACGTTTAACAATTCTTTTAATATCGTTCATTCATAGTCCTTTAGAATTAAGCGTTTTGGTTTGAGCAAACAATCCTTTAATCAAACCATAAAAAACCGCTTTTATACGATCGTAAATGGATAGTTTCAGGCCGTGAGCCAAAAAATCCTTCTTTTTTAATTTATATAACATAGATTTAGTTAAGCAAAAGATAACAAATAGCTCAATTTTTAACGTACGAGATTTTACGATATAAGGTAAAATTTCAGAATCTTTAAGAAGGCCGTAAGTCTTTTCAATCAGCGCATCAACGCAACGCCTTAACTCGGCAGAAACACAAGGCGAAGAGAGCATATCTTCAGAAACTTTAAACTTTGACATCACCTCTTGCGGCAGATAAATTCGCTTAAGCACGCTGGCGTCATACTTAATATCTTGCAGATGGTTGACGATTTGTAGCGCCGCGCAAAGAGAAGCTGCCGGCAGATAGGTGGAAGGGCTTTCATCATGAAGGGCTAACAGAAAGCGCCCGACCGGTGCCGCGGAATAAGTGCAATATTGGCAAAGTTGTGCCCATGTCTGATAAACAAATCCTGTCGCGTCTTGACGAAAGGCAATCAACAAATCTGTCGCCAAAGAAAAAGACAGATTATGTTCTAAAAAGGCATCGCGTAATTTTTTTGCCACGGCAAATTTGGGGTTGGAACAATCTTTACCGAGCAAAATTTCCTCAAGATTGTTGAGCTCATTGAGCTTCTGCTCAGAGGACAGACTTGGATTATCGGCAATATCATCAGCCATCCGTGCAAATTGATAATAAGCGTTGATAAGGGCGCGCTTTTCTTTCGGAAAGAGAAAGAACGCAACCGGAAAATTTTCATCTTTTTGAGACTTATAGCGCATTTTCAAAGGCTTATATCCTTAATCCAAGAAAAAACATCACTTAAAGCGCGTTGACAAAGCGCCTCTTTTTTATCCGCACCTTTCAGGTGACGAAGCTTGCCGTTTGCCGTTACAACAGGGGCAATAGGCGGGAAAAGACCAAAGTTGATGTTCATCGGTTGATAGTCATCGGGCAAAGTTTCGGTAAGGTGAGCCAGCATCGAGCCAAAAGCTGTTGTCCGTGGCGGCAAAACGGGGGAAAGTCCTTTGAGCTCGGTGGCGGCAAAATATCCGGCCAAAAAGCCGATGGCCGTACTTTCAACATAACCTTCGCAACCGGTGATTTGTCCCGCAAAGCGCAAGTTTGGTTGTGATTTAAGGCGCAAGTGGTCATCAAGCAAAGACGGACTGTTGATAAAGGTATTTTTATGAATACCGCCAAGCCGTGCAAATTCGGCATTTTCAAGCCCCGGAATCATTTGAAAAATTCGCTTTTGCTCACCATGTTTGAGTTTTGTCTGAAAGCCGACAATATTGCGAAGCGTGTCTTCTTTGTTATCTTGGCGAAGCTGAACCACAGCAAAAGGCTTTTCGGATGAATGAGGATTGGTGAGGCCGACCGGCTTCATCGGGCCATAGAGCAGGGTGTCGCGCCCGCGTTCGGCCATAACTTCGATTGGAAGGCAGCCGTCAAAATAATTCGGCTTTTCCCAGTCGTGAAAGTCAACTTTTTCGGCCGCCAGCAAGGCGTCAACAAAGACGTAATATTGTTCTTTGCTAAGCGGACAGTTGATATAATCAAACTTGTCGCCTTTATCGTAACGAGATTGGAACCACGCCACATCAAAGTTGATTGATTCTTTAAAAACGACGGGCGCGATAGCATCATAAAAAGACAAAGCGTTGTTGTTAATGCGAGAGAGGATAGATTCAGCCAGCGGCTTGCTGGTAAGAGGCCCCGAAGCAATAATGACCGGGCCAAAATCAGCGCTTGGAAGTTCGGTAATTTCTTCGGATATAACAGAAATCAGCGGATGCGATTTAATTTTGTCGGTTACGAGTTGAGCAAAAGCGTTTCTGTCAACGGCAAGCGCCCCACCGGCCGGAACTTTAGTTTCATCGGCGCAAGAAAGAATAAGAGAGTTTGCAAGGCGCAGTTCTTGGTGCAACAGACCGACGGCGTTATGCAGAGTGTCATCGGAACGCAAAGAGTTGGAGCACACTAGCTCGGCCAAATTTTCGTTTTTATGAGCCTCGGAGAATTTGAGCGGTTTCATTTCATGAATAATAACGGTTACGCCGCGTTGAGCCGCTTGCCAAGCAGCTTCGCAACCGGCCAGTCCACCGCCGATAATATGTAAAGTCTCAGAAGTCATAATTTTCTCCATAAAAACAACCGCGAGCATTATACAACAAAAGAAAAATCATTCAATAGTCAATTTTCTCATCTCTCTGTAAAATCCATATTGAAAGTAAATGGCATTTATGTTATAATCGAGTCGTGAAGGCAAATGATAAGGAGAAGAATTATGTTATATTCACG
>CASFLB010000070.1 GCA_949295395.1 uncultured Pseudomonadota bacterium
AAGAAACAGCCACAAGCTTTGAATCATGACAACCAACAACCCATGCCGGAATGCTATCCTCTTTTTTAACTTCATAAATAGGAATCAAATGTCCATAAAACTTAATCCCCGGATACTGCTTAACAATATCCTCAAAATAAGAACGAGTCTCATCTTTTGACAAAACACCGCCTTTGCGCGCAACAAAACGACTACCGGTAAAATAATAAATTTTTCCGGAAGACAGGGGCACAAGACAAGGTGACGACAGCTCTGCCAAAACCTCATTCAAACAATATTCTTCACATTTGTCATTAACAACAAATGTTCGAACGCGTTTCGAACCGGCAAAACGATAAAAATAACCGCAAGCAACGGCCGAATGATAAGGAATCAGCTTTTTATTTGCCACAAAGGCTTCTCTTTGCAACTCCGCATCAGATGAAAAAAGCAAACGAGCATTCAAACGCGCTCTGGCATCATCAACACTTTCTGGCATTCCGCAAAAGCCTCGCCATTCTTGAAAATACTCGCCATGACGCAAAAAGAACTTCACATATTTACTGTAAAACTCTTTCTTATTGGAATAGGTATTTTCAGAAAGGAGAACCGACGTTTCAACAGCTGTTTCATTAGCAATCGGATAATACAACAGCTGAAGCTGAAATTGAGGATCATCTTTCTTTGCAAAAAGAACAGCAACCGCAAAAACATAAGGCAACGGTTGTTTTCCGAGTTCACCGACACGATACAAAGCCGCATCTTTAAACATCTCAAATCCAACAAGTTTATCGGCATAAACCGAGCACAGATAACGAGAGATTATCTCCAAATCTAATTTTTTCGTTGTTTCCATAATAGTATAAAATTAAGTAATACATAAGTTAATAATAAATAATGTGGGCTAAATCTATCATTTTTATTTCAAAAGTCAAGAAAAAAGACGGACAAAACTGTCCGCCTTTTCACTAAGCATCAAAAATAAATCGTTTGTCATCGGGCTTTGCTGGAAAAAGGACATCATCATTTTCCCAAAGTTCGACATTACCGGAATACAAATCAACTCCTAAATAAACAGAATTATTTGGATACTGAACAACTCCAAGCATCCACCCTAAAGTGCAAGGCAAAGGTCTTTTCCAAAAAGAGGCTTCCGGATATTCTTTTAATAAACGTTCCTTCATAGACTGAGCTTCTTTTTCCGTCAAATACTTTCCTCGACGAGGGCAAAAACACTCCCCATCAAAATAAAAATACTTTCCATCACGTTGTTGATAAAGTTTTTTTTCAGGAAAAATGAGCTGACGTTTATTAACAATAAAAAAACAAGTTTCAGGATTTCGGCTCTCTAAATCAAAAGTAAAAGATTTTCCACTAGAAAATTCTCCTCTACTAACGACCAAAGCGTTTTCATCAGAAAGATAATAAGCATATGCCGGAAAAGAGTCGAAAATGACCGGCCGAGGCATTTCATTTGTCGCAACCGCCTCAATCAAATTCTTATCCTCAGACAAAAGGGCATAGAGTTCCATAAGTTCTTTAAGTTCGGCCATATTTTCACAATAAAAATAGCAAGGCCAATTAACAAAAAGCGAACATCGATCACCATAAAACTGCAAAGAACCAAAGACAAACTTTCCGCTTGCGGTCAATTCCTCGTCGTTACCAAAAGTCTTACAAGGAAAAGCTGTTTGTTGTATTTTACACGACATATCCATCGGATTAAAGAGCAAACAGGCCAAACGACCACTATCTTTATGGCGCAAAGAAAATCCCACAACAAAATGAGAAAATTTATAACTTTCAGATTGTTGCATTCCCATCTCAAATTTTAGAATTTGATAACAGGAAAGCTCTTTTTCATAACGTTTTTTCAAATACTCGGGAAAAATACCCGTTCCGTCTCGATTAAAAATAAGTTTCATAATAATCATAATAGTACATATTTAAAGTTACAAAATAATAATCAGAACACTTTTGTCATACCAAAAAACATAAGAGAGAGTCAATCATTAAATTTTTTGCATAACACAAACAAAAAAACCGTCTGTTTGGGTAACAAGAGGAGAAAATTGAGCATAATCCACGGAAGGAAATGGATATCGTCCCCCGATTTTCTCTTGCCAAAGCACCGACAAATCCAAAGGCTTAACATCATCATGTTTTTTTAGAAAGGCTTGTATCTGGTTTTGATTTTCATCAGCCAAAATCGAACACGTCATATAAACAATCCGCCCTCCTTTGGTCGTATGAGCATAAGCGGTCTCCAAAATTTCAGCTTGTGTTTTAACAAGATTATCTAAAACCGCAGGGGTTAAGCGATATTTTGCATCAGGAGCACGCCGCCAAGTTCCCGTCCCCGAACAAGGAGCATCAACCACAAATAAATCATAATCTTGACCATCTAACTCAGAAACAATCTCATAATTCGTATACCCAAGACGAAGCCCACGCTCTTTCATTGCCGATAGACGAGAAACATTTTCATCATGAACAAAAACCTTACCTTTTCCATTCATCAAATAAAGAAGTGTAAAAGTTTTACCTCCGGCACCGGCACAATAATCCATAATTTTCATATAAGGCAGAGGATTGCAAAGAATTGCCGCAAGCTGAGAAGCCTCATCCTGCACGTCTATCTCGCCGTTCTGATACGCCACACAGTTATTAAGATTAACCCTTTCATCAGAACAAATCCCGATTGGAGAATAAGGAGTCGACCGCAAAAACAACCCTTCTTTTCTAAGTTTTTCAAGCGTCTTTTCTCTATCCCCCGAATTAAGACGCATATCAGCTCGAGCCGTAGAGTTTAAGGTCTCAAGCAAAGAAGAATTACTAACCTTATCAAACAACCACTTTGGACATTCCAACTCAACATCTGCAGGGTATGGAATATCTTTTAAATGACCAAGCCAAAGCTTTTCATCGCGACCAACCGCCGGCAAAGCATAGGCATCAGCCCCAAAGATTAGATCCAAATCTTCATCTTTAAGATAAACCAAGAACATATTTCGGATATCTAAACCACCGGCGTCAAAAGACAAACGCCGCCGATGCCGAATAATATCCCAAACTTTTTCGATAATAAAACGTCGGTCTTTTGAACCAATATATTTCCGCTCGCGCATATAAGAAGTAATAATATTATCGGCCGGGTATTTATCTTGAAAAACCTCCTGCAAAATCTCAAAAACAGCCCGATACCTTGCGCCAAGCTGCATTAGTCGCCTCCCCGAAACCCAATGGCGACCAAATATTCTTCAGGAGAACCGGCACGACTGGCATCAGGTTTAGCATGAACAACTTTTGCAAAATTTTTCTTAACATCGGCCAACAGTGTGTTTTCCATCCCGCCTTTAAATACTTTAGTAATAAAAATCCCGCCCTGCTCTAACACTTCTTTAGCAAATTCATAGGCAATTTCAACCAAAGCAATTGTCCGTAAATGATCGGTTTGCTGATGTCCTGTCGTATTGGCTGCCATATCACTCATAACAATATCAGCTTTGCCATTCAAAAGAGATTTTAGTTTTTCAGCCGCTTCAGGTTGTGTAAAATCTTGTTGAATAAGCGTTGCACCTTCAATAGGTTTTGTCTCCAAAATATCTATACCGACAACCTTGCCCGCTCCTTTATTCCTCATAACGGCAACCTGTGTCCAACCACCTGGAGCACAACCTAAATCGACAATTCTTTTACCTTTTCCAAGAAAATGAAATTTTTCATCAAGCTGAATAAGTTTAAACGCCGCTCGCGAACGATACCCTTGCCGTTGAGCTTCGGCAACATAGGGATCATTGAGCTGTCTGGCAAGCCACCTCGCCGACGACTTACTGCGCGATTTCGCCGTTTTGACACGAACCGCTAAGGTTTTTCGCCCGCGAACTTCTTTAGCTGATTTAGTGAGTTTTACCATTTTTTTCCTTATGTTTTTCAGTCATTTCCTTTTGCACACGTTGCTTAGACTTATCATTTTGAATCAACTCTTCAACAATACCATCTTTAGCACTACGCAAAGAAGCTACAATTTTTTCAGCGCCGAGTTCATTAAAAATTTGTCCCAACATAACAACACCGGCCACAAAAATCGGAGCACGTTGATAACCAATACTTGGATTTTTAGCCATATCTTCAACACTTGCTGTTTTCAAATCTTCCAAAACCTTAAAAATATCTTTGGTCTTAATTTGTAACCCATCACATTTATCTCGATCATAACGATCACATTTACGAATTAATGAAGCCAAACGCAAAGGAGTGCTGGATGTTGCAACAAAGCTAACATTATCTTTAATCGCCTCAAAATTACTACTATGCTTAAAACCATCAACCCAACGCTTAATTTCTTGAGACAAACGAACCGCATTAACTTTATCATAAGTTTCAAGTTGAAAAGCATCGGCAGCTGTACGAGATCCCCAAGGAATTGAAACAGCACTCAACATAGAAGGATTATCGCTATTTTGAGCCAACACAATTTCCGTTGAGCCGCCACCTTGATCAACAACAAGCGCATATTCTGATTTATTGCGAACATGAGAAATAGCGCCTTTAAGATTTAAACGAGCTTCTTCGGCAGGTGAAACAACTTCAATATGAATACCGGTACGATCATAAACTTTACGAATAAAATCACCGGCATTTTTAGCGCTTCGACAAGCGGCTGTTCCGATAGCACGGCAAGCCACGATGTTGCAATCTTTCATAACATTATGAAACTGTTCAAAACAATCAAGACCACGAGCCATAGCCTCATCGGTAAGCATGGAGGTTGCTTGCATTCCCTCCCCCAAGCGTGTCGACATTGAATCTTGATAAACCGGACGCCCCTTAGCATCAGCGATTAACAATCGGCAAGAATTTGTTCCCAAATCAATTGCAGCATAAAATTTTTCAACCATGACTAGTTCCTGTTTTCTTTAGAGTTAAAAATTTTTTTGTGGTTTGATTTATAATTTTTCCCATATGGAAAACGACGTTTTCCTCGTTTTTGATATTTATTCGGAAACTTTTGATTTTGATGCATCATATCCAAGAGAATACCCTCGCGAATACCACGATCGGCCACGGTAATTTCAGCGATTGGCCAAAAAGAACATAAAGCCTCTATAATAGCACAACCGGCCATAGTTAAATCAGCCTTCTGAGCACCGATACATGGATGTTTACGACGTCCCTCATCCCCCATCATTTTGATTTTAGAAACGGCCCGAACAATATCTCGTTTTGAGATAGAAATACCATCAACGGCTGAACGATTATAACGCGTAAGGTTAAGATGAACAGCGCCGAGCACTGTAACGGTTCCCGAGGTACCAATAACTTGGATCTCTTGTTTTTGAATCGCCTCATAAATATGATATTTGTCTTCAAACTCTTGCAAAATTTTCTGCGTACGTTCAATAATGGTATTATAAGCCAAATCCGTCATATCTTTTGAAGGGAAAGCCTCCGAAATTGTAACCACACCATAAGGCAAAGAAACAAACCCCTCAACAAAAGTCTTTCCGCTGTTTGTGATACGAGCCAAAGAAATTTCCGTTGAGCCACCGCCGATATCAAACACCAATGTTCGTTTAATACAACGATTCAAAAGTGGTATACAACCAACAACGGCTAAGCGAGCCTCTTCTTTTGAGGAAATAGTTTCAAGAGTAAGACCGGTTTCATGTTTAACAGCATCCATAAATTCTTGACAATTTTTAGCACGACGACAAGCGGCCGTTGCAACAAAGCGAGAACGAAAAATGGGAGCATATTCATTAATAACGCCGGAACACACCTTAAGAGCAGCGATTGTACGACGAATGGCATACTTGGTTAAAACATTGTCTTTAATAATACCTTCGCCCAAGCGTGTCACTTTTGAAAAAGTCTCAATAATCTGAAAAGAAGTCGGCGTTGGAGACGCAATAACCAAGCGGCAAGACGTTGTTCCCAAATCGATTGCGGCATAAACAGGGCGAGCTTGTTCATCACCTTGACGAACAAGCCCTACTGAATGGTTATCTAATTTTTGACTTTTCCATTTATTATTCATTGTTTCAAAATAACACCATTCCTCTAGCTTTCGGGGTACAACTCTCCCCGAACCAATTGCCGCAACTCATCAATACAAACCAGTCCGCGCTTTTTATCTTCAAAATACCAATAAACCCAACCATTACATGCCGGAGCATTCTGAGCCGCCGCGCCGACCTGATGGATTGACCCTTCAAGTTTTTCGCTCTTAATAGTACCATCAGAGCGAACCGCTGCACAATGCTTTTTCGTTGCATCATAAAGAATATCACCGGGGTTAAGCAGGCCTCTTTCGACCACAGCACCAAAAGGAATTCTCGGCTGGCGTTTTTTAGCACTAAACTCAAGACAAAGTTCGTTTTCAACAACTTCAACTTCATCAATACGCTTACGAGCACCCTCAACATAATGAGCGTCTTTTTCAATACCAATAAAATTACGACCG
>CASFLB010000071.1 GCA_949295395.1 uncultured Pseudomonadota bacterium
TTCTCTTAAAAAAATCTTTGAGAATAAGCGAGCAATCCATTTCCAAAATTCCGCCTTGAACATTAGGTCTGTGATGACAAGTAGGGGCGTCAAAGAATTTATCGCCGTTAACAACGGCACCGCCTTTTTCATCATAAGCACCGAAATAAAAAAATACTCCTGATAGGCCACCAAATTATTCATAACCGAAACCATGCCCAAAAATCCCAACAAAGGCGGGAAACCAAGCAAAGAAACCATAAACACCAACATAGAAGCCGCAATAAAAGGCTTACTTTCGGCAAGACCGGATAATTCATTAAGACGGCGCAAATAATCGCCTTTACTTTTCAGAGCATAAAAAGCGGCAAAAAACCCCGCCAAAGAAAGCATTCCGACTAACAAATAAATAAAACTGCTAAACACACTTTGCTGATGAAAAACAAGAAGCAAGGCCAAAACGGTACCCAAAACAAAAATACGAGAATAAGCCATAATTCGCCGCAAATTAATTTCGCCGTTAGCTCCGATAGCCCCAATAAAAATAGAAACAAGAGAAAAGGCATAAAATGCCGGTTTCAAAAGCTCAAAAGAGACATTCAAAGGCACAGCCACCAATTGAATAAACACGGCATAATAAGCAAAAACAGGAACAATCGCCAAGAAACAACTAATCGGAAGAAGGGTTGCTCCAAAAACATCAGCCATCCAAAAATGGAACGGTGCAATTCCGAGTTTATACAACAATCCCAACAAGATAAGCGCTCCACAAGCAAAAAGCTCCCAATTTATTTGATTTTTTTGGAAATACGTTGCAATGTCAGTAAAATTTCCACTTCCGATAATATGAGTCATATAAAAGACACCACACCCGATGAGCATCGACCAAAAAAGAGCATAGAGAATAAAATTCACGCTAACCGGAAACATATCATCATCAACTTCTGATGTCCTTATTAAATAAAAATTGAGCAAGAACCCGAGTTCAAGCAAAAGAACCGTCAAGCGAATATCAACAGAAGACAAAGCAGACGTGAGCAACAAAAGAGAAAGAACAACCAAAAAATAAAAACGAAAACTAGAATAATCCTTACTCAAAAAATATTTTGCCGACAAAAAGATTGTAACGGCCGCCGAAAGATAAACAAAAATCTTAAATAAGGATGAAGCAAGAGAATTTTCATACACCCCGCCCCAAAACGCTTGCTTATAAAACACGATTGTCGCAACAAAAGCCGCAAACACCCCATATTTTGTAAGGGTATAAAAGGTTTTAGGGGTAATTTGTTCCCGCCAAAGCCGAACCACCACCAAAATCAACAAGGTCAAAACCAAAAAACATTCGGGAAGAAGAGCAAACCAATTCAACAACATATCAACCTCGCATAAACCACAAGGGATCAGACAACGACATCAACAAAATCGCGGCAATTCCCCACATAAAAACAGCATCAAGTTTTGAGACATCAACAATAACCAACTCCGCATCAACCAAAACCTTCTGTCTCCGCGCAAAAAGCTCCTGCAACAAAGCAGAAGCCACCAAAACCAAGGCCACCAAGGCAACAACAGCCGTACTAAAATTATAAATCAATAAACCGGAAACAATCACAAAATTATTAATAAACATCGCAGATATCGGCAACCCCAATCCGGCAAAGACCATAAACGTAAAAAGAGCAGAGGCTCGCGGCATATGAAACAAAATCCCCTCGACGGAAATATTCTTTTTCAAACGCTCCTCTTCCTGAAAAGAAACCAAAACTTCAAGCGAGGCAAAAATAAGCATAAAAGCAAAAAGCGAAAATCCCACATTCAGCAAAATCTGATCCGTAGGCAAAAATCCTCCCAATAAAAAGAAGATATAATAAACCGTCATAAAAGAAAAAATTTTATATTGAATATCTTTATTAATCAAACCAATAAGCGCAATAAAAAGCATACTGATAACGCTAATGATTTCAAGAGCGGTCACAATAAAAATGATGCTATCCGGCATCGACTGCGGCCAAAAGCGAATAAAACTGTAAATACCGGACAAAGGCATAAGATTAGCCACAATAAAAACCAACGGATTTTTAATACCGGAAGAAACAGCCGACACCCAACTATGAAACGGCCAAATCGGAATACGAGATAAAAAGGCCAAAAAGATAGAAGACCAAACGGTAATTTCTTTAACATGGCTCATTTTAACGGCACTGATTTGATTGAGCATCAACGAACCGCCATTGTGGTTATAAAGCACCATAACCGCGGCAAACAACAAAAGAACACCGCAGAGATTATAGAGCATAAAACGAAAGAGGCCGGCCTGCTTTTTAATTTCGCCAAACATTCCAATAAGCATGAAAAGAGGAATAAGCATCGCCTCAAAAAAGATAAAAAATGAAATAATATCCAAGGCCGCAAAAAAACCATTAATAAGGCTGAGGAACAAAAGCGTAAAAATAATGCGCGATTTTTGAAGCCAATAATCTTTTCTGACACCCCACAATCCAATAAGCAAGGCCAAATGAACCCCAAGCATTAATAATAAAGAAAAGCTGTCGACCCCAAAAGACAACATAATTTTAGGACTTTCGAGCCATAAATAGGTCTCAACCAATTGCATGTTACCATACTCGGAAGAAACATTTAAAAAAGCGGTTATAAGAAAGGCAACATTAGCAAAAACCGTCAACAAAGCCACACTCAGGACATTCCGTCCCTTCGTACGATCATTATCTTGAGAACAGACCGCAAACAAAATACCACACAGCGGAAGCAAAATAAGAATCAAAAGAAAAGGAATTTGTGACATTTAGAAAGCTCCTTTCTGCCAAAAGAAGACGGCGGCAACATACCCCAACCCAAACAACAGGAAGAACCACCCACAAACGCGCATATTCTGATGCAAAAACATTGAAGTACGGATAAGAATCACAATCAAGCGGCGCAACAAAGCAACCATCACCCGTTCCACAAATAAAAAATCAACCGTAAGCCACAAGACCCGCCCGACGAGCCGCAAAGGCGTTAAAAAAATCTTTTCATAAAAAGAAAGAAGTGGCTTAACATCGCGACGTTCGTCGGTTTTCTCCAAAAATTCATAACGACACAACGGACGCTTCCATGAGAAAAAGAGCAGCAATGAGAAAGAAAGAATTCCCTCAATTGGCTTAATATCACAGCAAAACATCCCTAAACCAACACCCAAAACAATAAATGGAATAAAATAAATCAAAGGCGGATTTTTCACCACGGCCCATACCCGCTCATCGGCACGCACATCACCAAAATAAACCTGCCCCAAAAAATGAGAAAAAGCTATAAAATGGCACAGCACAAAAGCCACAATCCACCATTGATTGAAGGCGTTAATTAAAGATAAGAAAACCCAAATTTCAACGACAAACGCCACCAAAGACACAAAGAGAGAAAACATCATCGCCCGAGCAAAACCACCGGTATGAGAAACAAGAGGCTCATTAGCCGCGGCAATAAGCGGCAAAATCATAACCGAAGCCATAAGTCCGCCCACAGCCAATAGGGGCAAAAGAAGCGACAAAAAATTATTTCTATCAAGCACAATCAAAGCCACCAACAAAGCCGACAACATCATATAGAAGTAAAGAATTCGCGCTTTAAGATAATCAGAAACAAGACTTCCAATCAACGCCCAGAGCAAAGATACAGCGGCCAAAATCTGAAAAGCCAAAGCCCCATAAGGAACAAGTGAGGTCAAAGAAAAGGTTTTATAAAACAAAACAACACCGGATAATAAAACCGTTACAACGGCAACAAAATTTTGCCGCACAAAAGAAATGGCCTTTAATTCCAAAAGATAATTATGAAAGAAAGCCAAACCGCATTTAATTGAAACCGCAACAAACCATAACCAAAACACCAGCTCCGGATAAGAGCAATGACGAGAAAAAAGCTTCAACGCACTAAAATAAAGGCTATTTTCCTGCCCCCAAACAAAAGCAAACAGCACAAACAGCAACGCATCAGCCGTCAAATTAAAAGCCAAAAAAAGACGCTTAGAGGACCAATCCGAAATTAAAATAAAGATAAGAACATCAAGTAAGCAAAGCGACAAAAACAGCTGCATCATATTTCCGGCTGATAAAATAAACATCAGCAAAACAAAAATAAAAGCATAAAGCCCACCGGCACGCAAACGATCCCGCTCTAAAGGGTAAAAAATATTATAATAGAGCGAATAGAGCAACACGGCACTCCCACCAAGAATAAACGGAGCAAACTCCCCACCGGTTTTCAAGCCGAGATTAAGATTAAGAGCCGGCGTTTTAATCCAAGGGACATACCACAAGGAAGACTGAAAAACATCAAAATGATGAAAACCTGTGGCAATAACGGCTGCCACCCCTATAAATAAAACAAACGCCCAAGACTTTGCCAGCCTGTTTTTCTGAAACAAAAACGCCATAAAGCCGGCAGCTAAAATTTTAAGGGTTGTCAAAGCAAACATAAAAAAATCTCATTTTATTAAAACACAACCACAACAAATATATCAAAAAAAAGCGTTATTTAAAGCATTTTAACCTTAGGATTCACAGTTAAAAAAATTTTTTTCTTGCCAAAAAGCGATACCAAGCCCTAAAATAGGAAGAGAAAAAACAAAAGAAAGGAACAACGATGGTACAACCAAACACGGCAAAACAAGGCAAAAGTTTTTGGCGGGAAAACGCCGTCGTTCGTTTTTTCTTCCCCAACCGTCAGGAGATAGAAAACCGAGCCAAAAAATACAATCAAACCAAATGGTATAAAAGCTATCAAGGCCTCGGTGTCCTGTTGTTTTTTATCAGTTTGGCTCTGGGATTAATGGCAAATTTACTTTTTCATGTCGAAGAAATGCCGGACGCGTATACTTTTATAGAACTTTTAGCGATTCTCTTTCCGGTTCTTTATTTAAGCGCGCGCGGTTGGCGTCCGTTTATCGGATTATTACTGTTGTATTTTACGGCCGACAAAGCCTTCACCGCCTGGATATTTTATAAAATCGGCATAAACCAAATTTTTGGAGCATTCATTTGGTGGCTGATTATCGCGCTGTTACTAATAAATGCGATTCGTCTCCAAAACGCCCGTGCCCGTCTAGGGCTCATGCCGGCAAAAAAACCTTACGTCAGAGATGCGATTATATCCATCAGCGGCTTTTTAATTCTGTTTGGTTTAGCCCTGATAAGTTTTGTAATAACACATAGTGCGGTCTAAAAAAGCGGTTATAAATTCTTTTGAAACCAAGCCTCAGACTTTTTCTGAGAATTAAGGGCCCACAATTCATCAAAACGACGTTGATAAGCGCCGATAATGCGCTCATCATCAAACACAAACAAGCAGTTTTCACTATTTTTTTGCGTAGCCGGATTCGTCCAGTTATAAGAGCCGGTCACCATTTTTTCACCATCAAAGACGGCAAATTTATTATGTTCGATTTTATAAACCGAATGAACTTTCAAATTTATTCCGGCTTGATACAAATCCCGCACTTTAGAAGACTTTCCCGAGGCCTGCAGCCTATCAGTCAAAATTCGTATAACCACACCGCGGTCATGAGCTTTTTTCAAGGCATCAACAATTTGGGTATTATTAAGAGCATAAACAGCCACATCAATTTTTTCTCGGCTCTGATTAATCAAATCAACAATGCGCTGTTCGCAGTCAACCGAGGGAGTAAAAGCCACGTCAAGACGCGCCCAGGCTGACGAACAAAACAACACGACAGCAATTAATACACGATAAACCATAAATATTTCACCCTTTACTTTAAGAGAAAAGTAAGAGCTTTTGAAAAAAAATCAAGCCCATTCCATTCAAACACATAAAAAAAAGTCGCTTGATGAAAGCGACTGGGAATTGGAAACTACCGATAGATAGTGCGACTTATTGACTGAAAAGCTTATTAGGTCGCTTCCCAGCCTCATAGACTAGAAAGCAACCAATGTGACGTCATGGTACAACGCTATCGGAGAGGTTTCCACACCTCAGAACACTCATCAATGTTCCGTCTGAATTTTAACGCCCCAAATTAAAAATGTCAAAGAAAAAACAAATAAAAAAAACCGCCCAAAGGCGGCTTGTAAATGGTCGAAATGACTGGACTCGAACCAGCGACCTCTTCGTCCCGAACGAAGCGTTCTACCAGGCTGAACTA
>CASFLB010000072.1 GCA_949295395.1 uncultured Pseudomonadota bacterium
ATAAGGCAAAATCTGATTGCTGTTAAATCCGCCAATCATGGTAAAAATGGCTTTGACGTTTTTATCCTTAAAAGCATCCATAATATCAGCGGCTCTTTTTTCGGGAGAGGTTGTTCCAAGCTCGTCAAAATTTTCATCCGTGGCGTTTGCGGCATACGTGACTTTAAGCCCTAAATCAGCAAAGCGCTTTTCGGCAATAGCGCGCACATCTTTGCCGATAATTTTAATGCCGCGAGAGGGGGCTACAATTCTGATTTCATCACCGGCTTTGAGTCTTTCAGGAACAATTTTTTGCATGATATTCTCCTCTGATTTGTAAAAAAAATTTTTCATATTGCACTTTTTCAGAATGGTGTTATTATAAGAACAAAACAAGAACCCTGTCAAGGAGAATTTACTATGTCCTTTGGTTCACCAGCCGAAAATTATGCCGAAGCAGCACTTGATCTCAACCGCCTTCTGATTAAACATCCTTCCGGTACTTATTTTTTGCGTATGGAAGGAAACGCCATGGAAAAAGAAGGTATTTTTGACGGCGATATTTTGGTTGTCGACCGTGCGCTTGAGGCCGGCAATAACAAGATTATTATCGGCGAACTTAACAATTCGCTAACAATCCGCAAGTTTTTAATTAAGGAGGGAAAAAATTATCTGACCAACGGAGATTCTCAACCCCAACTTATTAAACCAACCGACAATTTTTCGCTTTGGGGTGTTGTCACTTATACTATTCGGAGCTTTGAAAAATAATGCGGCGTTTTTTGTTGTTTGATTGTGATAATTTTTTTGTTTCTTGTGAACGAGTCTTTAATCCGTCGCTTAAAAACCGGCCGGTGGTGGTCTTGTCTAATAATGATGGCTGCGTTGTGGCTCGCTCCAATGAAGCCAAAGCGGTCGGTATTGCCATGTGTGCGCCGTTTTTTAAAATTGCCGACAAATTCAAAGCTCTCGGCGGGGTGGCGCTTTCTTCCAATTATGAACTTTATGCCGATATGTCAAATCGTGTTATGGCACTTTTGCGAAGCGCCTTTGATGAAATTGAAATTTATTCAATTGATGAAGCTTTTGCTCATTCGGAAGGTGAAAATTTGTTTGAAAAAGGATTAAATGTTCGCAACGATATTTTGCGCCAGACCGGAATTTCGGTTTCGGTGGGAATCGCACCGAGTAAAACACTTTGCAAACTTGCCGGCGAAACGGCCAAAAAACTTTCTTCCGATAAAGTGATTGAGATTAAAAATCAAGAAGATGCTCTTCCTTTGTTACAAAAAATTGATATTAATGATGTTTGGGGAGTGGGGCGAAGTATTACGCCAAAGCTTAATTATCTTGGCATTTTTACGGCGGCCGAGCTTGCCGCCATGCCGCGCTCTTTGGCACGTAGCAAATTCGGGATTAATCTTGAAAAAACAATTTTGGAATTAAACGGATTTCCTTGTTTGGAGGGGGATAGTCATAGCTGTCAACAGAGCTTGATTTGTTCGCGTAGTTTTGAACACGAAATTTATCAACTTTCTGAACTTAAAACCATTCTTTCCGAGTTTACGGATAAAGCTTGCCAACGGCTTCGGGCTCAACAGGCTAGCGCCTCGGGAATCGTAACCATGGTTGAAACCAATCGATTTAAAGATGCTCGTTTTTATCAAAATTCTTGTTTAATCAGTTTGGAAGAAAATTCAACCAATACCGCTCGTTTTATTAAAGCCATGAATCAAGGATTAGAGCGCATTTTTCGCGCCGGATTAGGCTATAAGCGCGCCGGCATCACCCTTGTCGGCATAACCCCGCTTCATGAGAGCCAAAACTCTTTGTTTTCAAATGCCAAGACTAGTGAAAAAGAGCAAAAACTGATGACGGCTTTTGATGAAATTAATAAAAAACTCGGCAGCAAAACACTTTATTTTGGCGCTCAAGCCTCCGGTATTAATCACTATATTCGTCGTGCGCGGAAATCTTGTGCTTATACCACAAACTGGAACGATTTGCTTAAAATATCATGATTTCTTGTTTTTTAACTTTTTGCTCTTATATTGCTTATGTATAACCTTAAGGAGAATTTTTATGAGCGAAAAGAATAACGATGATAAAATAAAATTTAGCAAAATTTTTCCACGTAGTTTTAATCTTTGCATTTTTATCAGTTTGATTATTTTATCGGCTCATCATCATGTGTTGGTTAATAAGCTTTCGTCATTTTTAGATCCGTGGAGAACCTATTTAATTCTTCCTCTAACCAATGGTCTTTTGACCGGATTTTTCTTTGTCTTACTCAATTATTATTTTTCAAAATATCGTTATACGGCATATCGGTTTTCAGAAGAAAATAAATTTGCCTTATTTGCAACCGGTGTCATTGCCGGATTTTGCAGCATTTATATTGCTTTAGATGCTTGGGCTACTTATGCTGTTAGTCTTTTGATTCTTTATACCACTTTCAAACAAGTCAAAAGTTTTGCCTCTAAGCTTTCGGGGCTTTTGCGTCCGAGCACGCGTGCTACGACCGGCGATTTGGCCGAATTTGTTGTTTTTTTCATCAATTTGGTTGTGGCATTTACGGTGATTAATATTTCTCTTAATACTATTCACAATAGTTTGAATATTGATATGGCCTTTAATTTTGGTCCCGATATTGAGGGGATTTTGGATGCTATCTATTTTGTTTTGATAACGATGACAACAGTCGGCTACGGCGATATTTACCCGCACACATCTTTGGCAAGAATCATTGTCGGACTGGAATGTTTGACCAGCTATATTTTGCTTGGTATTATGATTGGTATTATCAGTCGAGGTGTTAAGTTTCCGGCAGTTAAGGATTAAGCTAAGCTTCCTTCAAAAGTCATGCCACGCAAAAGTTCATCTATCGGCATGGCTTTTTTGCCTTGACGCTGGATTTCCAAAACCTTTAAGGCTCCTTGTCTGCAAGCAATAATCAGATTTTTTTCGCCTTCCAAAATTTTTCCGGCCGGAGCAGATTGAGCCAAGCTCTCGGCTTTGAAAACCTTAAACCGCTCACCATTGTATTCAAAATACATGGCAGGATAAGGATTAAAGGCTCTGATTTTGCGTTCCAAAGTTTCCGCCGGAAGCGAAAAATCTATTTTGCTTTCCGTCTTGTCGATTTTTGCAGCATAACAAGTTAAAGAATCGTCTTGCTTTTGTGGCGGAAAACTCTCGGGATTATCCAAATATTGCACAATCAGTTCTGCCCCGATTTCTGCCAAGGCATCATGCAGGCTGCCGCCGGTTGTTTCTTTGGTGATTTCGACTTCTCCTTTAAGCAACATATCGCCGGTATCAAGACCTTCATCCATTTTCATAATTGTAATTCCGGCTGATGAATCTCCGGCTTCAACCGCGCGTTGAATCGGTGCGGCACCTCGCCACCGAGGTAGAAGAGATGCATGAATATTAATGCATCCCATCGGAAAGGCTTCTAAAATCGGCTTAGGTAAAATTAAACCATAAGCCGCGACAACCGCCACATCAGCTTTAAGTGCGGCAAATTCGGCTTGCGCTTCGGTAGAGCGCAACGTCTTTGGTGTCCGAACTAAAAGCTTATTTTCTTCAGCAAAAATCTGAACCGGTGATTTTGTGAGCTTTTTGCCTCTTCCGGCTTCTTTCGGGGCTTGGGTATAAACGCAAACAATCTCATGTTTTTCGGCCAAGCGACGTAAGGCTGAAACGGCAAAGTCCGGCGTTCCCATAAAAACAATTTTCATAAAACTTTTCTCCTTTGTAAATTTTGTTTCCAGTTTATCCTTTTTTTACAATTAGGCAAGATGATAATAACAGTTGCGTGAATTTCAAAAAAAGGCTATACTTTAGCTGATAGAAATTAAAAGCGGAGACAGAAGATGCAAATCGTTAAAGTCGGCAATGTTTATCTCGTGGTCAAACAGGGAACAAAACTTACTCCCGAACAAATTAAGTCTTATCAGAGCAAACCTGAACCGGATTTAACTCTTGCCATATGGAGTGACTTTCCTGATTTTAACCCTAGTTTGTCGCGCGAATTAAACAAGCTCAGAAAACAAACTTATACCCCCAAGCAAGGCGCTTTGCAAAATGAGCTTTCCGATAATAAAAAACTTAGTGCCGAAATTACCGTCCGCAAACAAAAAGATAATAAGAAATATGTTGTCGCCGATTATACGATTTCTGATAAAGAAATTCCGACGGATTTGCAAAATGTCGGCCTTATCATTAAAAGAGATATCGAGTTTTACGAACTTAAATATGATGAAAAGATTCAAAAAGCTTATTGGGCCGATGAAAAAGGAAATAAAAAAAGATTTAACAATACACGAGCTGAATGTGAACATGGTGAAATAACTATTTTTGACTCAGTCTTAGTGCTTGATAAAGAAATAGCTGATATTATCAAAAATATTGAAGCCAGCTTGAAGAGAATTTACAAAAGGGAAGATATTAAAAAGTTTTTTGATAATTTGTCTGAAAAAGAAAAAACGATTTATAACGAATATCGCTACCGCCGAGATAATTTTCAATCAGGCAACCAAAAACATTTTTCTCTTGCGCATGAATTAAAACATATTCGCAATAAAGGTGCCTTTAAACAAAAAACACCGCATTTGAACCTCGAAAGCCGCTTAAAACTCATGGAGCATGATGAAAAATCCGCTCATATTGAAGAAGCTTTGCGTGCGATAGAAGAGTTTTATAAAAAAGCCCGCAATCTAAAAGTCTTTCCTAAGAAATGTGACTGGCTTGTACAAGAAATCAAAAATCTCAAAAAAGACGAGCAGGACAAACTTTTGCAAGATATGGAACATATCCTTAACGGTGTGATAAAAAATTGGGATAATGAGTATAGCAAAAACTACCGCAAAAAAGGAAAGCAATTTGCTCAGCAAATTCAAAATATGGCCTATGATGTGCCTTTGAATGAGCTCCAAAACAGCGATGAAGATTATAAGGCTATGCTATCAGAATATTATCGCTTTGATGTTTATAATCCGCAAACCGGAGAGACGGAAAGCAAAGACCTATCTTCTTTGATGGAAAAAGACGTGGAGATAACCGAGGAACAGCGAAAAGATTATCTTAATCTTGCGGAAAAAACGGTTTCCGCTCGTCAAAAAAAATTAAACAAACTTGGGCTGAGTGAGGAAAACATCACCGCTATTTATGATGGAACTTTGCCTGCGATATTTGAAATCAAAGAAGAACAGGCCGAGGCAGAACCAATAACTCAGGTTGTGTCGGAAGATGAACCTCAGCCGGTTAAAAGTGATGATAAAAGTTTCAAAGAACCTTATCGAACTTATTATCAAAACATCGCCAAAAGAGATAAATCTAAATATCTTGAAGATAAAAAAGCCGAAAATTTTTCAGCAGCGCTGGTTAGAGAAAACGGAGATAGATTAGAGATTAACGCTTCGGCCGATAATCATGTATCTTTAGGGGCTAAAGACCAAAAGAAAAATGCCAAAATTCCGGATTATAAAGATTTTGATGATTTGGTAAAACTTCTGAAATCTCAGGGAAAGACGGTTTCATTAGGTGATATTCGCACCCCTGAGTATAAAGCACGGTTGGTGTTGGCTTGTCTTAAGGCAAAAGTCGAGGTTGAACCTATGCCAGATTTTGAAAAAACGGATGGGCTAGAGCCTGAAACCTTAAAACGCTTGAGAATCGAAAAAAATAAAGGGAAGGGTGGTCGTCGGCCAATACCGAATCGTTATCAAAATGGTCGCTAATCAAAATTTTACAGGAGCTTTTGCAGCTCCTTTTTTTTACGCCCAAAATTTTGCCTATTTACAAAAATCATCTTGAAAGCTTAGCGAAGATATGATATAATCGAGTCGTGAAGGCAAATGATAAGGAGAAGAATTATGTTTTATTCACGACAAAAGGCGGTGCTATCCGCTGTGCTGATA
>CASFLB010000073.1 GCA_949295395.1 uncultured Pseudomonadota bacterium
CTTGCCCTTATCGGGCTTTGGCTTTTGTGGCGTGGCTTTTTAATCTTGCGCCGCAAAAGTAAAAAACGCTATGCCTTCCGTTTGCTTAGCGCTTATCCGCAGAACAATATCGAATCGGCGGTACAGATGTCTAATCTGTTGCGACGAATCTGTGTGCTTAAATTTCCACAGGCAACGGCTTTGTTTGGTCAAAATTGGATTGACTTTCTTAATCAGCATAGCAAGAAAAAAATTATGGGGCAAACCGCAAAACTCCTTATCAATGCCCCTTATATTAGGCACTCATCTCCTGATTTTAGCGGTGAGGATGTGGCTCAACTTCGTGATTTTTGTCGTGAGTGGATTGGAGAAAATCTATGAACCATTTCGCTTATCCTCAGATGTTTTGGCTTTTGCTTTTGCCCTTTATTTTTCGCGCCATTCTTCCGGCTGTGCGCGGGTTACATGGCGATGCTTTACGCGTTCCGTTTCTCAAAGACATTGAACGCATTAATATCAAAGCCGGCGGCGTATGGAATGCCACGGCTCCTACCATCAAAAAAAGCCCATTAAATAAAATCGTATTGTTTTTAATTTGGGCTTTATTGGTCACGGCGGTTGCACGTCCGCTTTGGGTCGGAAAGCCGGTACGCTTACCTGCTATGAGCCGAGATATTCTTCTTGTGGTGGATATTTCAACCTCAATGCTAGAGCAAGATTTTGTTCTTGGAAATCGCCGTGTTGACCGTTTGACCGCCGTTAAAAAAACTGCTACCGACTTTATTCGTAAACGCGTTGATGATCGCATAGGCTTGGTTTTATTCGGCTCGCTCGCTTATGTTCAGGCTCCAATTACTTATGATAAAAAATCCGTTGAAGAAATTTTGCTGGCCACAGATGCCGGTATGGCCGGAAATTCAACCTCTATCGGTGACGCGATTGGTGCCTCGCTCAAATCCTTGCGCTCAAGCTCAAACCTTGATAAAAAAGTCATCATCCTTTTAACCGATGGCGAAAACAACAGCGGCCGTCTCTCTTTAGCTCAGGCCATTAAGCTCGCAAAAGATGAAAATGTAAAAATCTATACTATTGGCGTTGGGGCTGAAAAAAGCCTGATTAATTCTATCTTTGGGATTAATTTAAGCATGCCCTCCGGCCTTGATGAAGAAAGCCTCGCGCAGATTGCTAAAGAAACCGAAGGCTCTTATTTCAGAGCCAAAAACACCCAAAGCCTTGAAAAAATTTATGCCGAAATTGATAAGCTCGAGGCTAATGAAAATGAAGCCAAATTTGTACGAGATGTGCAAGAGCGCTTTTATATTCCGCTTTCTGCCGCCTTGTTGTTGAGCTTGTTCTTGTTCTTTTGGCAAAGACGGAGGGGTTAAATCATGAATGAATTTTTAAATAATTTTCATTTTCTTCGTCCATGGTGGCTCGTGGCTCTTGTCTTGCCGCTGATTTTGATGTTTAAGTTTTCTCATAGCGGACAGTCCTTATCTAGCTGGGTCAAGGTCTGCGATAAAAAACTGCTTAACTTCTTGCTGATTAAAGGAAGCTCCAAGCAAAGACGTTTTGTTTCCATTTTGGCGTTTATTGGTTCGATTGCGGCGATTTTAGCCCTTGCCGGTCCATCATGGAACAAAATCGAGATTCCTTCTTTAGCTCCGCAAAATCCGGTGATGCTGGTTTTGGACTTGTCTTCTGACATCAGTAAAACCGACATCACTCCCAATCGTTTGGCGCGTGCAAAATTTAAAATTACAGACTTATTGGAACAGCTTAAAACCCAACAAGTTGGTTTGATTGTTTACAGCGGCGAACCCTTTATGATTACGCCGATTACCGACGATGCCAAACTTATTATCAATCTTTTGCCCGAAGTCGACCGCAAAATTATGCCCATCAACGGTAGCCGCCTTGACCGAGCCATAGCTTTTGCCACACAAAAATTGTCCGAAGCCGGCTTTGCGCAAGGAAATATCATAATCTTTGCCGGAAGCGGCGGGCAAGACAACGCTCTGGCTCTTAAAGCGGCCGAAAAAGCCAAAAGCGAAGGCTATAAAGTATCAGCTTTAGCCATTAGCGCCAATAATATTTCTATTCTTAAAGAGATTGCGCAACGAGGCGGTGGCATTTATCAAAAGATCTCGGCTAATGACAGGGATATTTCCGCCTTTATATCTTTGTTTGAGGCCGAGCGCTCTGATGAATTAAAAACCTCGGACAACAAACGTGCCATTTGGCTGGATTATGGCTATTATCTGTGCTTTATCCCGTTGTTGTGCTGTTTATACTTTTTCCGCAAAGGCGTGCTGATTCTAGTCTTTATGCTTTCTTGCGGTGCTCCTGCTTATGCCGGATTTTTCTTAAATGACAATCAAGAGGGGATGAAGGCTTTTAATCAGCAAGACTACGCAACCGCCGCGCAAAAGTTTAAAGATATCGACTGGAAGGCCTCAAGTCTTTATAAATCCGGGGATTATCAAAAAGCTCTTGCCGCCTTTAATCAAAGTCAAAGCCCGGAGGCTCTTTATAATCAGGGCAACGCGTTGGCCAAAAGCGGCAAAATCGACGAGGCTATCAAAAAATATGAAGAAGTCTTGAAAAATAATCCGAATCATGAAGACGCAAAGTTTAATCTTGAGTATTTGAAACAGCAACAGCAACAACAAAACCAAAACCAAAATCAGAATCAGGACAAACAAGACCAACAGCAAAATCAGCAACAGCAAGAACAAAATCAGCCGCAAAACAATTCTGACCAAAATCAGGAGCAAAACCAAGACCAACAGCAGCAGAATCAACAAAATCAAGCTCAAGATTCTCAAGAAAATAAACAGCAAGATTCTGAAGAACAACAGCAACAACCTCTTGATAATCAAAAGGCTGATGATACCGAGCAAAAAGCGGAGCAACAACCAAAACCACAACCTGTTCAACAAAATCAAGATGATAAGCAAGAATATGATGAACAACTTCAGGCACGTGAGCAACAATATCGCGAAATTCCCGAAGACCCCGGTGGATTGTTGCGCGCGTTTATCTACAAAGAATATCAAAAAAACCGATATGGAGATTAGCCAATGAAAAAATTTGTCTTCTTATTAGCGGCTTTGATTGCCGGCTTCTCTCATCCGCTTTATGCTGCCGAGCTTAAAGCTTCACTTAATCAAAATCAGATTGTTCAGGGGGAGGCCGTTACCCTTACTTTGAGTTATGACGGTGCTCAAACCAATGAACAGCCGAATTTTGCGCCATTGGATAAAGACTTTAACATCTTTTCGGTCAGCAATGCTTATCAGCATAATTATATAAACGGAAAAATCTCGCAAAAGCGCGAATGGAAAGTTCAGCTTATGCCGAAAGCTTCCGGAAATATAACGATTCCGGCCTTGGCTCTCGGTTCACTTAAAAGCCAACCTTTGTCCCTAGAAGTTTTACCGGCAAGCCCCGAAAATATCAAAAAGCAAAATGAACAAAATGCTCAAGCTGCTAATGCCCCGCGCTATGCGGTTGAAGCCGAAATTGATACTAAAACGCCTTATGTGCAACAAGAAGTTAATCTCACGCTTAAGATTTATGATACCGGTGGTTTGCAAATTGAGCGAATCGTTCCCTTGGTTAATGATGAAAATAGCTGGGTTATTCAGTCTTTAGGCGAGCCGGAGCTCGAAACGGTTAAAATCGGAGGCCAAGATGTTCGCGTCATTAATATAAAAATGGCTCTCTTCCCGCAAAAAAGCGGGGAACTTGATGTTCCTGAAATTGCGGTTGAAGGATATTATTTGTCGCAAAGCAATAATGACCCAATGCAGAAGATTTTTGACAGCTTCGGTGCTTTTCGGATAAGTGCTCTTGATCCTGATTTGGCCGATATTTTTGCCACAAAAAATGTTGTTTCTTTGCGAACCGATCCGATGAAAATTTCGGTTAAACCTGTTCCGGTAGCGGCACAAGGCGGCTGGTGGGTTCCGGCCGAAAGTTTAGAGCTCTATTCTGAATGGAAGCCTAATCCGCCGAAATTTAAGGTCGGAGAAGCTATTACCCGTAATATTTATATCAAAGCCGTCGGCGTTATGGATACACAACTGCCCAATATCAATTTTACCGATAGCGGCGCGCTTAAGCAATATCCTGAAAAGCCGCTTAGTGAGGTTAAAATCGAAAACGGCAAAATTGTGTCTTATCGCCTGATTTCAAATGTTTATATTCCGTCGAAAAGCGGAAATGTAACCATTCCGGAAGTCAGTGTTAAATGGTTTAATGTTAAAACACAACAACTTGAAACTAGTTCGTTGCCGGCAATGAGCGTTTCGGTTGAGGCAAATCCAAGTGCTCTTCCTCAGGAAGAAGAAATTGTTGAAAAACCGAGAATTTCTGCTCCAACAACGGCGGCTGTTAATGATACACCGGCTAAAAACGCCTCAGTTGCTAACGAACAGCCGGATTGGCGTGTTGCGGCGTTAACCGCCTTTGGCGCCGGTTTGTTCCTCGGGGTTTTGATTTTTGCCTTTTTCCGTGCGAAAAAAAACTATCAGCAAAGTGGCGAAAGTTTGAAAAACTTTGATAAAGCCGTTATCAAATATGCCAAAGAAAAAGACCTTAAAAACCTTCGGGACAGCCTCATCGCTTGGGCTAAAGAAACTTATCCAAATGCGGAAATTTCGAACCTAAATGATGTGGCGGCGAATTTTGCTGATATGATATTTAAGGCTGAGCTTGATAAGCTTTCGTCCTGCCTCTATGGTAAAGAAAACCTGATTTGGGATAACAGCGGTTTCTTATCAGCTTTTGAAAACATACACAAGAAAAAGCCTCATTCCTCGCATAAGGGCGAAAAACCTTTGCCTGAACTCTATAAAAAGTAAAAAAAATAAAGCCGTGGTCAAACCGCGGCTTTTTTATTCTGTTAATTTTTTTCTCTTTGTATCTTATCCTTTGTCGTTAAGCCTCTTTGGGTCAATAACTCTCAAAGTTATTCTTTTATTTTTCGTCTTAGCTCCATTGTAAAGTTGTGTTACTTGTTTGCGAACTTTTGGCATAAAGAAAACCTCGCTTGTTGCCAAACGAGGTTTTCTTTTATGTTATTTTCTCCTTTTTTTAGAGACAGCATGTACATCCACTATAAGGATAATAATCTTGTCCATAGGGGCAACAACACTTCTTTCCTGCGTTGTAAATAAAGTTTTGACCAGCCGGACAGGTTCCTGTACAAGCATTAACTCTATAATCCTCTGAAATGCAAACACTTCCACGTTTTGTATATCCCCATTGGCAACTATCTAGCCTATATCTTTTGGTACCGCTACTGCAGTCGGAATTTACATCTGCACAAATGCTACAGTATCCATATTCTGGACAAGAGGTAAGTGGATATGTATAAGATGAACAGGTTTTAACTTTACAAACTTTTTTACAGCTGTCTCCGTCTTGTTTATATCCGCTGTCACAGCTATCAAGTTTGTACTTCGTACTTCCTGTCGTACAATCTGAGTTTTTGACCGTACATGATGAGCACTTACCGTGAAGCGGGCAACTTGACAAACCGTAGCCCGAACAGGTTTCGGCCGTACAAACTTGTATACAAGTATTTCCGCTCTTGGTATAGCCACTTTCACAACTATCAAGTTTATACTTGGTGCTTCCGGTCGAGCAATCTGTATTGACCGGTGTACAGGTCGAACAATTACCATGACTTGGGCAAGTACTTAAACCGTATCCTGAACAAGTTTCGGCCGTACATACCTTC
>CASFLB010000074.1 GCA_949295395.1 uncultured Pseudomonadota bacterium
TAATAGAATACTCCAAATCTTACAAATGACTAAGCGGAGAAGAAACGACCTCTGCTGCACAAATCAGCCCTTGTTTAGCGGCCGCTTCAAGCGCCCCTGTTTTAAGATATTGATACAAAAATCCACCAGCTAACGCATCACCGGCACCATTAGTATTAATCAACTTGTCCACAGCATGAGCCTCAAAAAAAGAATGACGTCCTTTTCGAATAACATCAATACCTTTATCGCCCAGCGTTTTAACCCAAATCTGTTTTTTGATTAAAGGCTCAAACGCTCCATAGGCTTCAAATTCGTTTTTATTTCCAAAAACAATAGAAAAATAAGGCATAAGCCGCTCAATGCAGTCTTTATTTTCTTCCACGATTTTAACATCAGAAAGCGTAAAAGCAATTTTCACACCGGCAGCATAAGCGGTCTGAATAATCTTTTCGACCTTAGCACTATTTCCATCGAGCCAATAGCCTTCGGCAAACAACCAGTCAGAAGATAT
This sequence comes from uncultured Pseudomonadota bacterium, assembly GCA_949295395.1. GTDB lineage: Bacteria > Pseudomonadota > Alphaproteobacteria > RF32 > CAG-239 > HGM16780. Next base: position 494 of record CASFLB010000074.1, read on the forward strand.
GAGTGGCATCCACGGAATGTCGCGATCAAAAACACGCGCCGCCACAAATCGCTTTGCGGTTGCTGTTTTCTCACCATCTTGATCAACAAACACGATGGAACAACCGCTTTTCTGGCCTTCAACTTTAACTAATGATGATTTTATGCCATAAGCCTCAAGCTCCTGCTCAAACAGACCCCCGTTAGCATCATCACCAATTTTTCCAAAGAATGTTGCTTCACCGCCAAGCTTAGCAAAGGCTTTGAGTGAATTAGCCACACTACCGCCGCAAACCGCCTGAGTAACATCAAGCTTTTGCGCTAAGAGCTCAAAAGTCGCGTTATCGGTTCTGAAAAAGCCACCCTTCTCGGCCTTAATCTGTTCCAAACACGGATTATCAGCCGTTAAAGGAACGGTATAATCAACCATGGCATTTCCAAAACCAAATAACATGGATGAAATTATCCCAACTTTTTCTTCAGCAATTCATTGACCATTGCCGGATTAGCCTTGCCTTTGCTGGCTTTCATCACTTGTCCGACGAACCAACCAAACAGCGTTTGCTTTCCACCGCGATAAGCCGCAACATTATCCGCATTAGCTTCCAAAACCTGGTCTATAACCGCTTCGATTGCACCGGTATCAGTTACCTGACGCAGCCCCTTCTCTTCCACAATTTTTTCGGGAGCGTCACCGGTTTCTGCCATAATTTCAAAAACATCTTTAGCCGTCTTGCCGTTAATCACATTTTGTGTAACAAGCTCAACCAAAGCGCCAAGATTTTCAGGAGAAACAGGAGAATCTTTCAACTCGATTTTCTTTTCATTCAGCATGGCAAAAAAGTCTCCCATAAACCAGTTGGCAACTTTTTTAGCATCATGACCGGCAGCCGCTTTTTCAAAAAAGTCAGCGTTTTCTTTGTTTTCACAAATAACAATTGCGTCATAAGGTGTTAAACCAAGCTTGGTAACAAAGCGCTCTTTCTTTTCATCTGGCAGTTCTGGAATTTCGCTTTTAACCTGATTGATATATTCATCCGTCAAGACCAAAGGAGCCAAATCCGGTTCAGGAAAATAGCGATAATCATGAGCAAATTCTTTCTTGCGCATCGCTTTTGTCTGTCCGGTAGCCGGATTAAACTGACGAGTTTCCTGAACAATTTCACCACCACTTTCATAAACTTCGACATGGCGGCGGGCTTCATTTTCAATCGCCTGCATAACAAACTTAATGCTATTGACATTTTTCATTTCGCAACGCGTGCGTAATTCATTTGAGCCAAGAGGACGAACCGAAACATTAACGTCGCAACGCATTGAGCCTTCATCCATATTACCGTCACAAGTCCCGAGATAACGCAAAATCGAACGAAGCTTTTTCAAAAACGCTCCGGCTTCTTCCGGTGCACGGAAATCAGGTTTGGTCACAATTTCCATAAGCCCGACGCCGGCACGGTTTAAGTCAATAAAGCTCTTCTTCGGATCAATATCATGAATAGATTTTCCGGCATCTTGTTCAATATGCATACGCTCAATACCGATTTCACGGGCACTTCCGTCCGGCAAGTCGATAATAACTTTTCCTTCTCCGACAATTGGATATTTATATTGCGTAATCTGGTAGCCCTGAGGCAAATCGGCATAAAAGTAATTTTTGCGCGCAAAGTTAGAATACTTATTGATTTTAGCTTTTAAGCCGATACCGGTTTTAACCGCCTGATGAACGCAGTATTTATTGAGTGTTGGCAACATCCCCGGCATTCCGGCATCAACAAACGACACATGCTCATTGGCATCAGCCCCAAACTCGGTTGACGCACCGCTATAAATTTTAGATTTAGAAATAATCTGGCAGTGAATTTCCAACCCGCAGATAATTTCCCATTTTCCTTTAGGTGTTTCGATAATAAATTCAGCCATAATCTTATTTCCTTACAAAACAAATATCTTTTTCCAAAGCACTGGCAGCCTTAAAGATGGTTGCCTCATCAAAAGAGCGTCCGATAAGCTGTAAACCAAGCGGCAATCCACGAGCCGAAAGCGCTGCCGGAATATTCATCCCCGGCAAACCGGCCAAATTGACCGAAACGGTAAACACGTCGTTAAGCCACATATTAATCGGATTTTCCGCCATAGACTTGTCACCGATAGCAAAAGCATCGGTCGGAGCCGTCGGGGTTAAAATGACATCGCATTTTTTGAATGCTTCAAGAAAATCATTACGAATCAGACGACGAACTTTCTGCGCCTTGAGATAGTAAGCATCATAATATCCAGCGGATAAAACATAAGTTCCAATCATAACACGGCGCTTAACTTCCTTGCCAAAACCTTCAGAACGCGTGTTAATATACATATTATCCAAATGTTCCCCCGGAACACGAAGTCCAAAGCGCAAACCGTCATAACGAGCAAGGTTTGACGAGGCTTCCGCCGGTGCCAAAATATAATAAACGGCAAGCGCATATTTTGTGTGTGGCAAAGAAATATCAATAATTTCCGCACCACGAGCCTTTAATATCTCAATCCCTTTGTCCCAACAAGCGGCAATTTCAGCGTTCAATCCGTCGGGACGATATTCAGCCGGAATACCGACTTTAAGCCCGCGAATATCTTGATTCAAAAATTGTGTAAAATCAGGAACATCTTTTTGAGAAGAAGTCGAATCTTTGGCATCATATCCCGACATAACAGTTAAAAGACGCGCACAGTCCTCAACATTCTGCGCAATCGGTCCGGCTTGGTCAAGAGACGATGCAAAAGCAATAATTCCATAGCGAGAACAACGACCATAAGTCGGTTTAATACCGGTCACACCGCAAAAAGCAGACGGCTGACGGATAGAACCGCCGGTATCAGTACCAGTAGCTGCCATACACATATGAGCCGCAACCGCCGCTGCCGATCCGCCGGAAGAACCACCAGCCACAAAATCAGCATCGGAATTGTTAGCTTTCCACGGATTTATCACCGGCCCGTAATAACTGGTTTCATTACTGCCGCCCATGGCAAATTCATCCATATTCAGCTTACCGAGAACCGTAATCCCGGCATCAAGCAGTTTTTGCGTAACGGTTGATTCATAAGGCGGTACAAACCCGTCCAAAATATGAGAACAAGCGGTCGTACGGATTCCTTTGGTGCAGAACAAATCTTTTATGCCGAGTGGAATTCCTTCCAAAGCCCCGTCGGTGCCGTTCTGATATTTTTTATCCGAGGTCTTGGCTTGTTCTAAGGCAATTTCAGGCGTTTCTAACACAAAAGCGTTAAGCTTGCGCTTGCTTTCCATTTGTTTAAGAAAAGCCTCAGTCAACTCAACGGCTGAAATTTCTTTATTTTTAAGAGCTTTGCGCGCTTCAGAAATTGTTAATTTTACAAGATCAGACATACTTCCCTACTCCACCGCTTTATTCAACAACTTTAGGAACCACAAAATAACCATATTCGGACATCGGCGCATTGGCCAAAATTTCATCACGTTGATTACCGGCTGTTATGTTATCTTCACGCAAAATCAAATTTGTGTCATTAACCGATTCGAGCGCCTCAACGGAAGATGTGTCGACTTCATTTAGTTGCGCTACCCAATCCAAAATTTTATTAAACTCATCTTCAGTATCTTTAATTTTATCATCATCAACTTTCAAGCGTGACAAGAAAGCGATTTTACGAACAGTATCTGCATCAACAGCCATATTTCATACTCCTTACAAACAATCACTATAAGATAAAACAATTCTCAGATTTTGCAACGAAAAAGACACAGAACTCAAAAAATTTTTTCACAAAAAAAAGACCGGAGCAAAACTCCGGTCCAGAGAAATCAGAAAAAACTCTTGATAAAGCGAATCAATCGAAAATGCTTCAGCAATTGCCAATGTGCCTTTTGCTTAACCAGAAAGTCCCAGTTTTTGGCCTCAATAGCCGCGCGCAAGGCATGAGATGGATGACGTTTACCCCAGTCTTCCCAGTCAATCAAATCATACTTTTTGTAATAAGCCAAAGTACCCCAAATTCTTTTTTCAACATAAGGGGTCCAAAGCTCATGGCGACTCAAAAAGTCAGTTCTCTGCATCAGAAACTCAATCTGTCCTTTGTCATAAAGATATTGATAAAAGTCGTCGTCCTTCTTGAAGCCCAACCGAGAAATCAAATCCTGTTTATTTGAGATACTGACCCCCAATGAAACATTAAAAAACTTATCAATATCATGCTCCAACAAATAGCGCATCATTTCTGTATTGTAAAAATAATCAGAAGATGCCCACTTTTTATCAAGAGCAAGCACATCTTCAAACCGCTTTTGCTTAACCAAGGCAGAGAAGAAGCTCTTTCTCTCAGATATTGACGATGCCTCTAACTTTTCCCAAAAATCTAACTTTTCCAAAAACTCCAAAGGTGCATGTTCTGCAAGGAGCTCATATTTCTTTCGAGCCCACAAGTCGTCCCAACGCTGATACCTTACAAGACCTTCGTCGCTTATTTTCTCATTAACAGCATCTTTTTCTGCATGCTGAATCCAAAAGTCTTCAGCTTTTTCTCGGTCATTCCAAAATTGCACCAAGAAATCAAACACATCACTCGTCCAACATTTGCTTAAAGAAAGAACCTTCTCGATTTTGTCCCCATAGCCATAATTAAGCATGGCTGTTAAGACAAAAGCAGTTATGCCATAACCTTCTTTAATACGTTGTAGAAAAGTCTTAAACTTTCCATCTTTGAGCAAATCAAACAGAAGCAAATTGACCTCATTTTTGCTCAAAAGACACACATTTTTCTGTTCTTTTTCCATAATATTAATAAATTATAAGTGAATAATAATAGTTAATTGCACACACTTTATAAACCTATCACCTTTTTGTCAAGTTTTTTTCATCGCACATAAAAAAATCGCCATTCCAAAGAACAGCGATTTTCAAAAGAAAGCTCTTTAGACTTAAAATTCCATCAAAACTTGACCGGATTCGTGAGCATTGTCCAAAGATACCATAGCGATAGAGTTGTAACCGGCATCAACGTGCAAAACTTCACCGGTAATAGCAGCACCGAGCGGTGACAACAAAGCCAAAGCGGCACCACCGACTTCATCTTGAGTAACATTGCGCTTCAACGGAGCATTCAACTCATTCCAACGCAAAATCTTGCGGAAATCGACCGGCTGAAATAGCATTAACGCGAACACCAAGCTTACCCATATCAACAGCGGCATAGCGAACGGCAGCATCAAGAGCGGCTTTGGCAACACCCATAATATTATAGTTCGGCAAAGTTCTCTCACCACCCAAATAGGTCAAAGTCAGCATTGCGCCATTTTCAGACATAATCGGAGCGGCACAACGGCAGGTTTCCAAGAAAGAATAGCAAGAAATATGCATTGTGTTCAAAAAGTTCTGCAAAGAAGTGTCGATAGTACGACCTTTCAGTTCATTTTTATCAGAAAAAGCAATGGCATGAACAACAAAGTCAATCTTACCCCATTTTTCACCAAGCTCTTTGAAACAAGCTTCAACACTAGCCGAGTCGGTAACATCACACTTAATCAACATCGGCGGGAAAGCAAGCTGTTCAGCCAAAGGCTTAACTCTTTTTTCCAAAGCTTCTCCCTGATAAGAGAAAGCAATTTGTGCTCCCTGAGCATTCAACGCCTGAGCAATACCCCAAGCAATAGACTTATCATTAGCAAGTCCCATGATAAGACCTTTTTTACCAGCCATTAAAGGAGAGACTGTAGTCATACTATTTTCCTTTGCATTATAAAAAAATTACATTTACAGTAGATTTATCTTTGCTATAAGGTATATATATAATTTAATAAGCTTTGTAAACAATTTTTTTTGAGGGGTGCGAATGTATATAAAAACATCATTAAAACAATGGAGCAAACAAGCGCAAAACTTCTTATATTTTCTAGCCCGTCGCGCCAAAAACGACATGATTTTCAGAGTATCAGCCTCTTTGAGCTACACTACTTTGATTGCCATGGTTCCTTTATTTGCTATTGGTTTATCCATATTTTCAGCCTTTCCTGCTTTTGAAAGCATCAGAGGACAAATCCAAGAATTTTTGCTTCATAATATGGCACCGGCTTTAGGACAAGAGGTCAGCGGCTATTTGAGTGAATTTTTAAAAGCCTCGGCCGGATTAACGGCAATCGGAGTCGTTAGTATTGTCGTCACGTCAATTTTGATGTTATCAACCATAGAAAACAGCTTAAACTTTATTTTCAGAGTCTCACGTCCGCGCCGCATCACCACTAAAATCACGTTATATTGGACCGTCATCACCTTAGGCCCGTTGCTTTTAGGCGCAGCCTTTTCAATCCGTAGCTATTTCTTCGCCTTAACGGAAGATGATAAAATTTTCAACAATATTTATATGAGCAATCTTTTGCCGGCACTAATCACCATGCTCATGTTGATGATTGTTTATATCTTTGTACCTAATAAAAAAATAAGAATAAGAAACGCGGCCGGTGGAGCATTAGTTGCTTTAATCATCTTTTGGGCCTTAAGAAAGATTTTTGGCATTGTGGTCTTAAACAGCGCCACTTACCAAACACTTTACGGTGCCTTAGCCGTCATTCCATTGTTTTTAATCTGGATGTATCTGGCCTGGTCTGTTGTAATTTTCGGTGCTGTTATTACGGCTGCTTTAGAAGATTATCAACAACTTGACGAGCATTCATTAAAAAGAATCATGATCAGTGACGCACCGGAAAAACGGGATTTTAATAAAATAAATAACCCCCGAAAAAAACTCTTGCAAAAAGAACATAAATAGTACATTATCATTTTCATAGGATAAGTCTTAAAGGCAGATTGCAGAATTCTGTAATGAACTTAAACTAACTCCAGAAACTAACTTTTATTCGAAAGAGAAACTATGGAAAAAGATAAAGCACTCGACGCGGCCCTCAGTCAAATTGAACGGGCATTTGGCAAAGGCTCGATTATGAGACTGGGCCAACAGTCAAACATCGACATTGAAGCGATTTCCACCGGTTCGCTCGGCATAGACATTGCCTTAGGCATCGGTGGTCTTCCCAAAGGTAGAATTATAGAAATCTTCGGTCCCGAAAGCTCTGGTAAAACCACCCTCGCCCTAAGCGTAATTGCTCAGGCCCAAAAGAAAGGCGGTACTTGTGCGTTCATTGATGCCGAACACGCTCTTGACCCTTCTTACGCCAAAAAAATCGGTGTCGATATTGATAACCTGCTGATTTCTCAGCCTGACGCTGGTGAACAAGCTCTCGAAATTGCTGATACCTTGGTTCGCTCCGGCGCTATTGATGTTTTGGTTGTCGATTCGGTTGCCGCTCTTGTTCCAAAGGCCGAATTAGAAGGTGAAATGGGCGATTCTCACATGGGCTTGCAAGCACGTTTAATGAGCCAAGCTTTAAGAAAATTGACCTCTACTGTTTCTCGCTCAAACACACTAATTATCTTCATCAACCAAATCCGCATGAAGATTGGTGTTATGTTTGGCAATCCTGAAACAACAACCGGCGGTAACGCTTTGAAATTCTATGCTTCAGTTCGAATTGACATTCGCCGCACCGGCTCGATCAAAGATAAAGAAGATGTTATCGGTAGCCAAACCCGCGTTAAGATTGTTAAAAACAAAGTTGCTCCTCCGTTTAAGGTTGTTGACTTTGACATCATGTATGGCGAAGGCATTTCCAAAACCGGTGAATTAATTGACCTTGGCGTTAAAGCCGGCATTATTGAAAAAGCCGGAGCTTGGTTCTCTTATAAAGGAGACAAAATCGGTCAAGGCCGTGAGAATGCAAAAATCTTTTTGAAAGAACATCCGGAAATTGCCGATGAGATTGAAAATAAGATTCGCGCAGACGCCGGTCACCTAACCACCGAAATGATTGGTGATAACGAACCGATGGAAGAATAAAACCTTCTGAAAGGTAAGAAAAAAATCCTCGTTAACATAACGAGGATTTTTTTCTTACCTTAATTCTTAAACCAAAACGAACGTGTAAATACCGCAATAACAGTAATAATTTCAAGACGTCCGAGTAGCATTGTAAAGGACAAAACATATTTAGCAAAATCAGAAAGAGAAGAATAATTTCCGGCAGGACCAATAACAGCCCCTACCCCAGGCCCCGAGTTTGTAATACAGGCCACAACAGAACTAAAGGCGATTTCCAGATCATAACCAACAAAAGCCAAAACCGAAGATAAAAGCGCTATACTAAGCATAAAAGCCCCAAAAAGCACAAACACCGAAGACACAATCGAAACATCAATAGGCGTTGCTCCGACTTTAAGCGGCGCAACACGATTAGGCTCGGTCGACAACAGTAGAGCCCTTTTAATAAAAGAAAAAATAACTTGCCAGCGAAGAATTTTGATTGATCCAGATGTTGACCCTGTGCAGCCGCCGGTCAGAGCAAATATAATAAAGAAAATACCAACCCAACTTCCCCATTTCATATAATCCGTTGAGACAAAACCGGTTGAGGTAACAATCGAGATTACGTTAAAACTGGAAAAACGCAGCGCCTGCCAAAAATCATATTGTTTATGAACCACCAAACAAACTGACAAAATCAAAGTATAAACACAAAGAACTTTTAAGAAAGTAACAATCTGAGACATCTGGTAAGACTTCAAATCTTTTCCTTGCCAAATAACAACATAAAAGCCCATCGGCAAAGCCCCGAGAATCATAAACAAAGAAATAATAAGTTCAATCTCGACACTATTAAAATATCCGATTGATGCATTTTTGGTGGATAATCCACCGGTAGAAACCGTTGCCAACGCATGATTAAACGCATCAAAAAATCCCATTCCAGCCAAATAAAGTGCCGCAAAACAAATAACGGTCAACACAAAATACGCTATAACGATACGCTTGGCAATATAGCTGAATTTCGGCATGAACTTTTCGTTAACATCAGAATTTTCCCGCTGAAAAATCTGCATACCGCCAATTCCCAAAAACGGAAGCATAGCAACAGCAAAAATAACAATACCGATACCTCCGAGACCATTAAGCATCGACCGCCAAAGCAAAATAGAGCGCGGCAAAGCTTCAATATCAGAAAAGATAGTTGCCCCGGTTGTACTAACGCCGGAGACTGTTTCAAAAAAAGCATCAGCAAAAGAAGGACAAACCCCATAGAACCAAAAAGGCAAAGCACCAAACAAACTGGCTGAAAACCAACTTAAAACCGTCAGCAAAAATCCTTGTTGCAACGTAAAATTTCGAATTGAAAGACGATTTGAGAGAAGCAAAGACACCCCGAAAAAAAGTGTAACGAGCGCTGATGATAAAAACGGCGACCATAAAATAGATTTTGAATAAAAATCATATCCTGCCGGAATAAGCATAGTCAGACCGATAATACTGATAAGAAAACCATTAATCATCAAAACTGGTTGCCACATAAAACTTATCTCCAGAGATAGAAAACAAACTAATAGAATGCAACGTTTTCAGATAACCCGTTCAAAACAAGAAGTTTATTTATATTTGTTTCTCCGATAAAACAAATACCGGTCGGAACATTCTGATTTGTCAAGGCAACAACTTTGCAAGAAACGGACTTGTTATCAATTAAATTTTCAAGAAAAGATGTCGCTTTCATACCTGTTTCTGTTTCAGGATCAATATAAACCCCAAACAGCAAAAGATAAGTTCCGTTAACATCCAAGGTATTCGCGTCATAAACAAAAGACACGCCGGACAATAAAGTCGGCTGCTCCAAATAAACCAAGGAAGGAATATCGCGACGATAATTATTATCAAATGAAAGACGATTATTCTCCATGGATAAAGAAGGCTTAGTCCCAATTGATTGAACATTTTCTATACTATTCGTCTCCAAAACAGGAACAACACCTTCAGGCAGAATCTGAGCCTGTTCTTGCTGCATAACATCAATTCCCTGAGGTGATGTTTCGGCCTTAGCGAACGCCTTGCGCTCAGGTTCTGTCTGACGCGTTGGCATCGACACAAGAATATCAGCCTTATTTTTAACAAACGGGTTAGAAATATCTATTTTTTTTCGCAAAGAATCTGTCTGCTCAGAAAACAACTCCGAAATAGAGGAAAAACAAGACGTCACCTTCTCCCAATACCAAAGATGAACTTCGGCAGGTTTTACACCGCGAAATGTTGGACCAAGATAAGCCACAATAAGGATAAAAAGCCATACTCCCCACAAACGAAAAGGATAAGAAATATAATAAAGAGCCTTCTTCAACCAAATTTTCAGAAGAGCCGAGTTGAACTTTTTCTTAGAAAACTTTTTTAGCAACTTCATATCAAAACATCTTTCAACAGATAAATTAGTTACAGTTTATAATGTTTAAGATAAGAAACAAGTAAAAAATAACAACACTCCTCTACATTTAAGAACATTAATATTTTTTTGCGCCAAAAATTCAGCCAATGTCAAAAATGTATATTGAATGTATACCAAAAATGTGTTATAATCGAGTCGTAAGAAAAAAAAGGAAAACATCATGCGTTTGTGGCTCACATATTATTTACTTGCTTTCGGGCTTGGTCTTTGGACAAGCTCCGCTTTGGCTTCGGTCTGTTTTGTGACCGACACCTCAGAGTGTCAGGGCGGTTTGTTTGGCAATACCGAGGATTTAGATGGCGGCGGCACACCCGACAATTATAATCCCGAAGACGATAATCGTTGTCAAAAAGAAGGTTATGTGGTTGCTTCTTGCCCCGAAGGCTATAAACCCGGTGGCTTAAAATGCCCTTATGATGATTATTTCACCGAATGTATAAAAGCCTGTCCGTCCAACTATAAAACTTGTGACGCCCCTTATTT
>CASFLB010000075.1 GCA_949295395.1 uncultured Pseudomonadota bacterium
TTTGAATAAGCTTCAAATGAAAATAGCCCCACAGCCACTAAGGCCAAGGCTCTTAGCACATTGCGTCCTACGTTCATCATAATAACTCTCCTTTCCGATATTATTTTACCCCATCGCTATTTTGAGTATTATGATAACACATCTTTTATAATTGTTCAATATAATTTTATTCTATTGGCTGATTTTTAGGCGTAAAAAATATTTTGCCCCTCTTTACTATAGAAGTGCGATATTATGGTTGAACGGCTATTGGAGCGTCTAAGATATTAAAACCCATTTCTTTTAACGCCTTTTCAAGCATTCGGCGATTTTTTCTGACAGCTTTTACATCAGCCTCTGAAGCTTTGTACATTTCAGGCAAGGCTAACATGGTTGCCAATTGCGGTCCACGGAAAATCATAGGAACCGACATAATTCCTTCCTTATAAACATTATCCCTGTAATCCATTATGGCTTTGAGTGTAGAGAGACTCATTCGACTCAAACGATAGGCCTTGATTGTTTTGTCACAGGTGTAGGCCCATTCCTCCAATGAAAAACCCTCTTTTCCGACAATTTTTAGGACATCACTGTCTTGACCAGAGACCCGAAGCCTTTGAACCAATCTTTGACATGGGTTAACAAGATCTTTTAAGCCTTTTACCGGCAAAGCGATGCCTTGTTCTTCCTCGTATTTATCAATAAGCAAACCGGCTTGTGCCCGCGCAAGCTTGCCTTCCATATTCTGGCCATACTGTTTTAAGTCCTTTAAGGTACGGCCAAAGGCTTTGACATCGGCTGAGGTTAGCGTTGTTTCCAAACTCGGATTTATCGTGCGTAGCTTATCATCAATCCCCTCGCCCTTTCTTTTCCGGTTTGGATAATAATCTTCCGGGCGGACACGTTCTTTTACTCTTTGCCAAAATTTTTCATCATATTCCACTTTTACATGAATTGGTTTGGGACGAGGATACTCTCCGGCCTTGATATTTTCAGGCCAAATTTCAGGCATCAACACAAAATACATAAATGGTGATAAAAACTCTAGATTTTCTATATGTTTTACTTGCGGGGCTATGCGTTCGGGAAACTTATTTTTGGTCTCTTTTATCCCCGGCATTTCTAGTATCTTTTGCGACATATTCGGAACCGTATGCAGATAGGGGCCAATATACGGGTACAGCCCCTCGGGAATCGTTTTTATCATGTCATAGATTAGGTCTTCACCGATTTTTTTCAGGCGCTTGTCGCTGGATCCATAAGCCTTAATCTTACTATTAAACTCGGGGTCAAATTTTTGACCAATATTCCATGCAAATTCATATTTACGATCATAAATCGTGTTTTTTAGATACCTTTGCTTAAGTTCTTCCAACGGCGGAATTTTAGCATTCAAATCCACAGCGTAAAATGAAGAATAATCTCGGGACTTATTTTGAGTGAGGTTTTGATATCCTTTGGGCGATACATTGGATAATGACCAAGGCGCGACGGCAGCCTCGGAGGCTGTTATCACCCCCCAAAACGCCACGCTCGCCATAAGTATCCCGAGTGTTTTCATCTTTGCCACTAGTCCTTTTTGCTTAGACGTACCGTATAGGTGAAAACATATTTGCTTTGTGCCGGTATGTCAATTAACCATTGTGCGGTTGAAGCATCTTTGCGACGACTTTTTAGCTCCTCTGAAATAATTTTCCAATCAACCCAGCCAAAATTTTGTTCATATTCAATTTGAACATTTTCGTTTTTGGCGTTGCTAATTGTTATTTCAATCGTAGCCTGCGTTGTATCTTCAGCAATTTTTTCTGCTGAACTTACCTCACCTTGGGCATAAACATCAAAAACCTGACCGATACGAAGCTCTGTTTTTTCACCCTCGGCTAAAGATGGTAAATTATTTTCTCCGATAAACTGACGACTACCACGGTTATCTTTTTCAAAGAATCGGATGACACCCTTGGGCAAAGCTTCACCCAGCCCCTTTTCTTTCGTATTTTCAAGTTTGTAAATTACCGACGGATTGGCTTTTTCAAAACGACTTTCTGTTTGATTTAGATTTAAATACAGAGGAGACGTCAAACGATATATTTTATCATATTTTACGTTATCTTTATTCATCAAACTAACTTGTTTGCTTTGGTTATCCCTTAGCGTCGTTTTTATCGGCAAGGTGTAAAGATAATAGTCAGCAAAAGCTTCAGAGCTTGGCGCAGCCGCGCTATCTTCCGCCATTGCCACCATTCCGGCCGCTTTCATATTTCGCATCGCCATTACCGGACGCATAACATAAGATGAGACCTGATTAACCGATCCGGCAATCAACTGAACCGAGGCGTTTTCATAGTCCGTACCCGATTCATTTTTTAAGGTTATCCAACCGGTTAAATTAAGATCTTCGTCTCCGTTTATTTCGGCAACATAATCGGCTTTCCAGCTCAATCCATTGGTTAAATATGAGAGTTCTAATTCTTTATCTTGGGCGGCTTGCGCACTATTAACATCGATAACCAATGTTGGCTTGGTTCTTAACCCCGCCGGAATTTCTGAATAAATTATTCGTCCGGGAAAGGCTGTTTCAATACCGTAGTCAAATTTTAGTACCGGATTGGAACTTCCGGCCTCTATAATCTCAGCTTCATTGTATTCCGTTTTTCCGGTTGTTTCGTTATACAGAGCTGTTCTTACTTTTTTACCGACCGATGCCTTCATAATATTGTCCGGCGTCATCAGATTGTAGTTATAATTTTGTTCAGCAACATTTATTCCCGCACCTAAAAGCATTGCTGTTTCGGGCAATATTTGGGACGAAACACCTTCAAACGCCAGTTCGTTTTTTCCGGCAGACAAATCTGCGCGGCGCGTATCTTTTACATAAGCCATATTGTTATTGTATACGCTTATCTCCATTTTTGTTGTATCAGACGAATCGACAAGTGTTTCGGCACTCATGACCGCTCCTGATGCCACACTTAAAAGAAGGCTTAACCCTAATATCTTAACAGATTTGTTCATATTAACTTCCTTTCTTACTGTTTTAATGGCGTTATCTTATGAAATATCTCCTAAAAAATCTTAAATATTTTATCTTTTTTTAAATATTCTCTAGACTCGCGAAAAATATTACCTTAGAATGCCCTCATAATATAAAATACACTAATTTTTTATTGAGGAGATGTTTTATGGCTTGGACAGATAAAATGGTCGAAGACCTGAGAAAAATGTGGAAAGACGGTTTAACAACCGGCGAAATCGGGAAAAGGCTCGGTGTTTCTAAGAACTCTATTATCGGTAAAGTTCACCGCCTTGGTTTATCCGGACGTCCTTCTCCAATCAAGAAGAAGTCTGATACCTCCCAGGCTCCTAAACCGGCGACCTCTTCTACTCCTTCAAAAAAGACTGAACCAGTCAGTGAAAAGAAAGTTGTTTCTTCTACCCCTAAAAAAAATGAGGATGCTCCTTCTGTGGCTAAGGAGGACAAAATTGAAGCCGGAAAAAAATTTCAGGCTCCGCTCAAGGAGCCCCTTTCAGACGAGCCCCTTTTCAAAGCCGATTTGAAGAAAAACAGCGAATCGAACGGAAAAACGTCTTTGGTCGATTTGGACAATCACACCTGTCGTTGGCCAATCGGCGACCCCAAAGACGAAAACTTTCACTTCTGCGGAAAAAAAGTTAAAATCGGACAGACTTATTGCGACGAACATGCGGCTATTGCTTACGTTAAACCCAACAAAAAAATAACCTTTGTTTAACCTTTTACCCTTATAATTATATTTAACGTGTAATTTTAAGGGTTTTAAAAATGTCTTTGGGTACTATAATCGCTTTTATTGCCGGCGTTATGACGGTAATAGGTTCTATTTTGGCAGCAACCGATCGGCCAATGGCTTTTTTTGATGTTCCGAGTGTGATTATTGTCGTGGGCGGAACTGTTGTTACATGCTTTATTTCTTATGAAACAAAGGTCGCTTTCGATGCTTTAAAGACGATTTTTAAGGTATTTAAACGTTATAATGATATGAACGCTTCGCTTAAAGATGAAGTCGGGCGAATCGTTAAATGGGGTTATACTATTCAAAAAAACGGTCTTCAGGGTCTTGAAAATGAAGTCACCGAATCGCTTCGTAAAGATTCTCCTTTCTTGGCTTACGGTGCTGATTTGGTGGTTACCGGTTATACAGGTGCTGAAATTCGTCAGATTTTGGAGCATATGTTGGAGGAACAATCAAATCGAAACCGTATCAGCACAGGTGCTTTAATGAAAATGGGCGGCGATGCTCCGGCTTTTGGTATGCTTGGTACCCTTATCGGTTTGGTTATTATGTTGAGCAACATGAGCGGCGACCCGGCCTCTATCGGACCTAGTATGGCCGTTGCCTTAATTACAACATTTTATGGCGTTATTTTAGCTCGTTTGTTCTGCATTCCTATGGCAACCAAAATGAATGCTCGCTATGACCGTACCGAACTTATTAATTCTATTCAGCTTGATGGTTTGGTTCTTTTGGCTGAGCGTAAAAGCCCTCGCTATATTCAAGATAAACTTAACTCCTTTGTTGATGTCAGCGAACAATTCTTGATTGACCGTGATATGAACAGAGATACCTCTTCTTCCAGCAATTAAAGACGGTAGGTCATCATGAAAGCAAAAAAAGAAGTTCAAATCGACAGCTCTTGGCAAGACACCTACGGTGATATGGTCACATTGCTGTTGTGCTTTTTTGTCATGATGCTTGCGGCTTCCAGTGTTGATCAGGCTAAGTACGAACAAATTCAAGCCGGTATGCAAGAAGGTGTCGGTAAAGTTCAGGCTCAACGCCCTATCGAAATGCTTATGGTCGAGTTAAGCGATGATGTTCAATCCATGGATGCTTCAGACGAAGTTTCTATCGGTAGCGATACTCAAGGTATTGTTTTGGAATTTGGTGGCGATACTTTCTTTGACACCGGTTCTGCCAAGTTAAAACCGCAAGCTCAACCGATTTTGAAACGCATTGCGGCAACCTTGCAATCCGAACGTTATGCTAAATTTGATTTTAGTATTGAAGGACATACCAGTAATAAAAAAGTTTCTTCGAAACAATATCCCTCTAATTGGGAGCTTTCGGCTGCTCGTGCGTCAACCGTGGCTCGCTTTTTGGAAGAGCGTGGTATTTCGCATACTCGCATCAAAATTATCGGTTTTGCCGACAATGTACCTAAGTATCCTAATTTTGATTTATTCAATGAGCCTATTCCGCAAAATCAACTTAAAAACCAAAGAGTTGTGATTCATATCGAACCGAGGTTTTATTAATTGGCAAAAATATCCTTCTTAACCGAAGGGTATTTTTTTATCGCACGCGCGTTGATTGTCTCTCTTTCGGGCTTAATATAAGGCTTTATCCCCAGAAAAATTTTGCATTTATTCACAAAAACGGTGGTTTTCCACAGGCGTGGGGTTCGTGTTAAATATCAAAATAGGCTAATATAACTCTTGTGACTATCGGACTATGACTTTAATTTTTTTAACTCTTTTATAAAGGAACTTTTGATGAAGATGT
>CASFLB010000076.1 GCA_949295395.1 uncultured Pseudomonadota bacterium
ACGAGGCGAATAATAAGATTTTAGGAAGGAAAAAGCGGAGCCTACATAGAAGTAGGTGAGCATTTTTCCTATCCGCAAAATCTGTATTAGTCGCCCGTTTCTATATAAAAAGTTTGGAGAGCGAGGCAAATAATAAGATTTTAGGGCGACGACACCGGAGCGTACAAAGAAGTACGTGAGGATGGTGGAGACCCGAGAAATCTGTATTAGTTGCCCGTTTCTATATAAAAAGTTTGGAGAGCGAGGCAAATAATAAGATTTTAGGGCGACGACACCGGAGCGTACAAAGAAGTACGTGAGGATGGCGGAGACCCGCAAAATCTGTATTAGTTGCCCGTTATACAAACTTTTCTACGACTTAAAACTGGATAGAACAGTTACAAATAGAGGCATTTCTAACTGCGAGAAATGCCTCTAAGCAAGTTTTCAAAAAATTCAGATAGCGAGTCAGATAGAGTGATTTCTAGGAGGGCAAAAAATTTTAGTGTACACACTAGTACATGAATTTTTTGCCACTCCGTAAAATTGCTCTAGGTGGCCGCTAGATGAATTTTTTAATTATGCGGCCTTTTTAGATGCCTTAGTCTTTCCATACTTAACCGCGGCTTGAGCTGCTGCCAAACGAGCAACAGGTACACGGAACGGAGAGCATGAAACATAGTTCATGTCACAAGTCTGGAAGAAGTCGATAGATGCCGGATCACCACCGTGTTCACCACATACGCCGAGCGTAATGGTCGGGTTGGTGCTACGAGCTTTTTCGCAAGCCATCTTAACGAGCATACCAACACCATCAACATCGATAGATGCAAACGGATCAGCAACATAAACACCGCGAGCGCGATATTCGTCAAGAATAGCACCGGTATCATCACGGCTCATACCCAAAGTTGTTTGGGTCAAGTCGTTTGTACCAAATCCGAAGAATTCAGCAGACTGAGCCAATTCGTCAGCACGCAAAGCAGCGCGCGGCAACTCAATCATTGAACCGACTTCATACTTAATCTTCTTACCTTTCTCGGCGAAGACTTTTTCAGCGGTTGTATCAATAATGTTTTTAACAATATCGAGCTCTTTCTTAGAACCTGTCAAAGGAACTTCGATTTCCGGCATAACTTTAATACCTTCATCTTGGCATTCCAAAGCAGCTTCCAAGATAGCGCGAGTTTGCATTTCGCAGATTTCCGGATAAGTAATCGGCAAACGGCAACCACGGTGACCAAGCATCGGGTTAGCTTCGTGCAAAGCATTAGCGCGCTGTTTAACTTTTTCGAGAGTCATGCCCATCTTGTTAGCGAGTTCGAGCATTTCAGCATCAGTGTGCGGCAAGAACTCGTGAAGAGGCGGGTCGAGCAAACGAACGTTAACCGGCAGACCGTCCATAATTTTGAACAAATCTTTGAAGTCCTGCTTCTGATAAGGCAACAAACGAGCCAAAGCGGCACGACGACCTTCTTCATTGTCAGAAAGGATCATAGCGCGCATATCAGAAATACGGTTAGCATCAAAGAACATGTGTTCGGTACGAGCCAAACCAATACCCTGAGCACCGAAGTCACGAGCTTGCTTAGCATCTTTCGGAGTTTCAGCATTAGCGCGAACTTCCATTGTGCGGATTTCATCAACCCAAGACATGAGTTTACCGAAGTTACCAGAATTGGTATCAGCTTCAACAGTCGGAACTTTACCTTCAATAATCTGACCTTTAGCACCGTCCAAAGAAACCCAATCACCTTCTTTAACAACAACGCCCTTATCGGTTGTCATAGTCTTTTTAGCATAGTCGATGTGGATTTCATGAGAACCGGAAACGCAAGGAGTACCCATACCACGAGCAACAACGGCTGCGTGAGAGGTCATACCACCGCGAGCGGTAATAACACCTTGAGAAGCGTGCATACCACCGATATCTTCCGGAGAAGTTTCGTTACGGATAAGGATAACTTTTTCACCTTTAGCGGCCCAAGCTTCAGCATCTTCAGCGCTGAATACGGCACGACCAACGGCAGCTCCCGGAGAAGCCGGCAAACCGGTAGCAATAACGGTTTTCGGAGCTTTCGGATCAAGCATTGGGTGCAAGAGCTGATCAAGCTGCTGAGCACCAACGCGCATAATAGCTTCTTCTTTGTTCAACAAGCCTTCTTCAACCATTTCAACGGCCATACGAACAGCAGCAGCTGCTGTACGTTTACCGTTACGGCACTGGAGCATCCAAAGTTTACCGTGTTCAATGGTGAATTCCATATCCTGCATATCTTTGTAGTGATTTTCGAGGTTATTACGAACATCAACCAACTCTTTATAAAGGTGCGGCCATTTTTCTTCCAAAGAAGTACCGTCACCTTTAGAAGCCATCGGTTGCGGAGTACGAATACCGGCAACAACGTCTTCACCTTGAGCGTTGACAAGATATTCACCGTAATAAACATTTTCACCGGTAGCCGGGTCACGAGAGAAGCAAACACCGGTAGCGCAGTCATCACCAGCATTACCGAAGACCATGGTCTGAACGTTAACGGCCGTACCCCAGTCGCCAGGAATGTTGTTTAATTTACGATAGGTAATAGCGCGATCGACCATCCAAGAACCAAATACGGCACCGATACCGGCCCAAAGTTGATCCCAAGGATCTTGCGGAACGACTTTACCGAGTCTCTTACCGATTTCTTTATACCTCTTACCGATTTCTTTATACTCATTAACGAGTTCTTTCAAATCATCGGCCGTCAAATCAGTATCAGACTTATAGCCCTTAGCCTTTTTCATTGCTTCAAGAGCGCCTTCATATTCATCGAGGTCGGCACCGAGCACAACGTCAGAAAACATCTGCAAGAAACGGCGATAAGAGTCATAAGCGAATCTTTCAGAGCCGGAAGCTTTAGCCAAAGCTTTAACGGTTTCATCATTCAAGCCGAGGTTAAGTACGGTATCCATCATACCCGGCATTGAAACGCGAGCGCCGGAACGAACGGAGAAGAGCAACGGATTGTTAGCATCAGCAAATTTCTTGCCCATAATTTTTTCAACACCGGCAACAGCTTCTTTAACTTGATCTTTCAAGTCAGCCGGATAGGTGTGATTATTATTGTAATAATAAGTACAAACTTCGGTTGTAACGGTAAATCCCGGAGGAACAGGCAAACCAACCTTATTCATTTCAGCAAGGTTAGCACCTTTTCCGCCGAGGAGGTTGCGCATGGTAGCATCGCCTTCGGCTTTGCCGTTACCAAATGTATAAACCCATTTAGTCATGGTTAATTCAGCTCCTTATAGCATTAAGGTTAAAACGAGACCGAAAACTCAGACACAAACCACAAGAGAGCGAGTCTGATTCGCGGTCATTTAGTTATCAAACTGCGAAGAATGTATAACATGATTCAAGATTCTTCAAGCAAAATTTTAGCAACAAACATTTTATACACAAACGCTTAGCCGCCTTAAGAAACAAGCCGACCGACTCGCAGCCTGTTTTTTTTAGAAGATTCGCCGCAAGGCAACCTCGAGTCGCACCAAATGATTCAAGAAAAAAGTCCGACAAGTCGGATAAAACCTTTGACAGATTCTGCAAACATTTTTTTCGACATTGCTTTAAAAGGCTATTTTACTTATTTTCTTAAGCCAAAGCAGATGTCGATTTTGTCCTCTTTCGGCGAAAAAGCATTAAAACGCATCCCCTTAAAAGGTTAAAATTTCACTAAAATATAAAGATTTTTCTTGCAAATAAAGATGTTTTATGCTACTCTATAATAGACAAAATATAACTATGTCTTTTTATTATTGAAGCTATTATTCACCATACAAAATATTTTTTTCTCATTTGTAAATTTTTTTTAAGATTTATAAAGAAAAATTCATTTTGGTATATCAAAAAGGTTTAAGGCTTTCAGACAAAGACATTCGGTTATGTCTCCGGCTGAACTAATCTGCATGGAGTTTCAATTTTTTTTCTATCCTCACTGCGCTTACGCTTTGAGGTTCAACATATTTCAAAAAAAACAAAAAATAACAAATAAATCAAAGAAATCATGAGAAAATTAATGAACAACCTTGCAGGTTACGCGACTGCATTGGTATTAGTCATCTTCGCAATGGCTAGCGTATTGGTTTTCAATTCTTGCGAAACAGGGATTGATGATGTAACCATCGAAACCGAGCCTTGTCCGGATTGTCCGGATCCAAATCCGGATCCAGATCCAGATAAAACAGTAAAAGAAGTCGACCACTATGGTTGCGAACTCAGCGACTTCATTTGGTCGTTTGAGAACGCGGCTGAAACTCGCAACAGCGAATATTCAGTAGAACTGGCCGACGGCGGCGCCTTCTGTAACTCAAACTTCAAGTATTTGGCCGATATCATCTATTCCGATGGTTCTGTTCAAAAGGCTGATGAAGAGTATGCAAACCGTAGTGCCTTCGTAGGTTTCGGTTACAAGAATACTCTTTACGTTGCTGCTGGTGAGGCTGCAACATTTGAGAACGCCCCCGAGATTACAAGCCAAAACACCAGCAATGGTGTCGTAACTTTCCTCTCTTGGGAAAAGAAGACAATTGCCGTTTTAGCCAACACAACCAACGAGGTTAAATCGTTGACTATTGGTGGCAAAACAATGACAGATCTCTGCCTTCCGGAAGTAGCTTATGAATATTTGTCTTCTGAACTGAATAAAATCAGCGAAGATGACGAGTTTACAAACTACGAGTTAACAATTTACGGCAAAGCTGAAGTATCTTATGATGCAACAGCAGAAACCAAAAATTTCCACTTTGTTCTCCCGATTAAGGAAACAAAAGGCGGAAATGTTAATCCTCCGGTAGAAGATAATCCTGAAGTTGTTGACTACGACATCGTCAATGAAAAGATTGACGATAACGGCAACTACAGCGGCGATTTGGAAGAGTTACTGAGCGACGGTTCAACCACAATCGTGGGAACAATCTCATTCTCTTTCTCTTACAGACACGACGCTGAAGGGAACAAGACGGTCAATGTCCCTGAACTGAGCTATACGAAAAAATCTGCTTCTTACGGAAAGAACATCCGTACAGGAGAAAATAGAAGCTTTGAACAGTTAGGTTGTGTTATCAACTTGATTGGCATGAAAAATACCGTATCAATGGTAACAAACCGTGGTTCTCGCATGTTCTCAGGTTTCTGGGAATACCCGACGATTACCCTGCCTAACGGCAAAGAAGTGGAACTCTTGCACAATGTTGTAGAAATGACTGAAGGTTCTATTAGCGATAATGGAATCAGCGGCAACCAGTTGGTTATTAATTTAACCGCAACTGGTAAATATGGCTCTAAAGTTCAAGACCTCAAATCCACCATTACACTTGTAAAAGTTGACGATGGTGAAGGTGGTGGTGATGGCGAAGACTTCCAAACTGGTGCATATGCAAAGGATCAGCGTGTTGAAGGTTCTGTCATTAAGTGGACGCTTGTTCGTACATTTAACAAAAAGGCAGACACTGAAACCGCAATGAGCATTGCTCACGGATACAGCATGTCTCTTGATTCACGCAAAGCAACGCAAAACCGTGTTTACAACGCTGGAACCCCTGCTCTGAACGAAATATCAAAGAGCTCAAATATGGACGGTAACTATAGCTTTGATGTGTATAGCTACGCCTCAACTTGGGTTTACTCTGATTTCACTCACGCTGCAAAGGCTGAGGGAAGAAGAAACATCGTTTATCATGACGGTGACTTTGACATTCCCGTTTGGGATGCTGCTTTGAGCATTGAGAGAAACGGTGTCACTCTGGGCACGCAGAACATCTCGTCTTCAAGCGACAAAGAAACATATCTTGATTTAATCAACTATGCTCTCTTTGCAGGAAGTACAAGCGTTAGCGCGAAGTCTCAGGAAGTTGAATACAGCAAGTCAATTGAACCCAAACCCGAAGAAGACGTTGTAACTTACAACGTACAGAAGGTTAAAGTTGAAAATGGCAAGCTGTATTATAACGAGATTGAAATGCACTCTCTTCACACGGAACTAAACAAGACCGTAGAAAAGAGCATCGACCTCGTTTACGCTCTGACAGCAGTTGCAACAAATGATTGGACCACGACAGCCAACGCCACCGGTATTGTTCTGAATATTTATTCTCAGAATTATACCACTGCCAAGGATTATATCTTCGGTAGTAACCGTGGTGACAATATCGCGAAAGCAAATTTGCAGACCGAATACACTGTAACCTATATGGGTAAGAGCTATACTCTGACCATTACTGGTGCTGTGCAGGCTTCTGTAAATCAGGCCGCTTCAACCGCAACCAACAGCAATACGTATGTCTTTACGGCACGCTTATTTGCTGACGGTATTGAAATTGCTTCAGACAGTGATAACTGCGTTGAAACAATTGAGGAAGAAGAAGAACCGGAAGAAGACGTTGTTACATACAGCGTTGAAAAGACCGGCATTCGCGATGGCAAGCTGTATTATAATGAGATTGAAAGACATAGCGTAAACACGGAGCTGAATAAGACCGTGGAGAACTTTGTAAATCTCGTTTACAGTTTGAGAGTAACAGCTGTGGCTGACTGGACGGCTGAAGAAGGTGCCACTGGCATCACTCTGAACAGCAACCAGTTCAATTACTCTGGCGCTCAGGATTATGTTTTTGCTAGCAACCGCGGTGACAACAAGGCATTTGTTTCTTTGCAGACAAACTATGTTGTATCTTACGGCGGCAAGAACCATAATCTTACCATAAACGGTACCGTAACCGGAGCTATCGACCGCGTTTCTTCATCTTCAAACAGCAATACTTACAGCTTCACCGCTCGTTTGTTTGCTGACGGTGTTGAAATCGCCAATGATAGCGACGAATGTGTTGAAAGTATTAAATCTATTCCGAACTATGGCATCATAGCTGTATATTCGGCTGTTACTTTCGACGTAAATGGCAACCCATACGTAACTTATGCTGCTGTCTATGACAACGGTAACTGCATTGTTAAAAGTGCAGCCAACGCTGAATTAGCACGGGGATCCAACCCTGGCGGTACGGTTACAGAAATGGGCGGCGTTCCGGTTCGTATAGAAGATAATAACACAGTTTATTACTACTATAAGGCTGACGGCTCGGTACACGGTTCTGTTCCAATGTCAGAAATCACCATTAAGGGCTATCCTTCTGGTATTCTGTCAGCAGACAAAACTGTTGATGCCAACGGTATCGTAACAGTAAGCAACGAATATGGCTCAGCCACTTTCGGAGCATACTAATACCTAGAGAGTTTTAACGGAAAGCGGGGCATATTAAATTTCCCGCCCTGCTTTCCTATATATAAATCAAAAAAAATAAAATTATGGGAAAACAAAATATTTTGGCAGTCCTCGTGGCTGTTATCGCCAGCTTATTTATTTCAGTAAACGCCTCTGCACAGTCGTCTGACGACTGCCTGATGGCACAGTATCTGAAAATCTCCGCAAAGGTCGGCAACGGCCCGTTCACGGAGGTCATGAAAGACGGTGTTGCCACTTACTACAGGCGCACTGGCTGGTATATGGGCCTCAACGGCGGCATTAACGCCTTGAAGGTCAATGGCAAAAATTCAATCAACCCGACTGGAGCTATCTCTGTTGGGCATGAATTTAAGCACTGGCACGCGGAGTTCCGCGGGGGTGCGACCCAGTTTGAATATCTGGGGAACAAAAAAATTGGTCTTGTAACTGACCTCGGTGTGTATTACGACTTCCTCCCGGCTAAGGGACGGAATTGGAACATATACGCCGGCGTGTTCGCAGGCTATCAACACATTAAATTCAAATATGTGATTGAAGACTGCAACACCACGGTTGAGATTCCATATAAAGGAAACTCGTTCCGTTACGGTGCAGAACTGGGTATAACCAAACAAATCCATTACACCAATTCAATTGGTGTTTATGGACGAGTCTTCTCCTACAAATACAATGCAGGAGAAAAAGAATACAACCCAGTTGTCTGTGAGGTCGGTTTGAAATTGACTTTTGGCCTCAACCGCAAGGTAAGGCTATAATATAATTATACGAAGTGAAGCGGAGGACCCAAGCCCCCGCTTCACGACTTTTAAATCAAAGCTTTTTTTTTAAATCAAAGCTTTTTTTTCAAAGACAACATCAAATAAAAGTTCTTCGACCATTATACAAACTTTTCCTTGCAAACTTTTTCTGAGCTGTTTATACTCTCTTTGTCGGTTAGAGGTAACCGACGGTGCCTCAAAAACACCTACATAATAATAAAATCCTCCGCTTGTATCGGGCGGAGTACCGCCAATATATTGAATAACGGTGACTGTATTATGTCAGTTTTTGAGCTCCGCCTGCCTTATTTAAATTGGGGAGAATGAGCCGAGTATTAGGCGTCAAGGGTGAGAAAAATTTTAGCGTACACAACAGTACGTGAATTTTTCGAAACCCGCAGACAACACCCTAATCGGCCATTATACACAATTTATGGCAGGCTTTGTTTTATTCTATAATTCAAACAAAAGGAGCTGAAAAAAATGGGAATAAAAAAAGAACAAATCATTTATTTAGAAGATAACCGAGCCGAAATCGGACAAAAGTTATATGAACTACGACAAGAACATAAATTAAGTATTGATGACATCTCCAAACTAAGTGGATTATCACACCACCGAATTAAAAACGTTGAACAAGGAAAATCTTTTGGATTAAGACGCGTCGCCG
>CASFLB010000077.1 GCA_949295395.1 uncultured Pseudomonadota bacterium
CTCTGACATAGACAAGCGTATTTGCGGTACCCAAGTCGATAGCCATATCAGCCGACAGCCACCCCATTAATTTTGATAACATGATATAAATCTCCGGATTAAGTTCATAAGATTAAACACAAATTGATTATTATATGTATAACGATAATGCAAGACTTGCAAGAATTTATAGCAGTTTTTTCACACCTTCGATAAGATTTTGCAAAAGGTCTTTTTCTCCGCGATAACGATGCTCAACCAAAACATCAGCCAAGAGTTGATTATTAAACCATGTTCGCTGGCGTTTGGCGTATTGACGCGTATGCAGTTTTGCCAAAGAAACGGCTTCTTGCAAAGATGTTTCTTGCCGCACAAAGCTTAAAAGTTCGGGGACTCCAAGCGCACGCATGGCCGGCAATTTTTCATTCAAACCAAGCAACGAAAGTTTTTTAACTTCTTCCAAAGCCCCTTGTTCAATCATATCATCAAAACGCCGAGAACAACTTTCCTCAAGTTCAACCATAGGAGGAACTAACTTAACAGTATAAAAAACAGCTTCGGGCAATTTTTGCACCTTAGGCAGAGAGTGCCAGTAGGAAAGAGGCTTACCGGTATCAAAAAAAACTTCCAAAGCGCGGCGAACACGCGTTGTATCATTTGGAGAAAGACGTTGAGCGGTTTCAGCATCATAAATTTGAAGCATCGCATGAAGAGAAGCTACCCCTTTTTCGTGCAAAAGAACAGCCACTTTTTGGCGCACCTCGGCAGAAGTTTCGGGAATAGGCGTTGTCCCGTTAATCAAGTTGTCAAGATAAAGCCCTGTTCCGCCAACCACAACCGGAATTTTTTCTTGAAACCACAAGAGGCGGATAACTTTTTCTGCTTCATTAAGCCAATCAACGACCGAACCATTTTTAAGAGCCGACCACATCTGATAAAGATAGTGGGGAACGCGCTTTTTATCATCATCGCTCGGACAAGCGGAAAGAAGAGGTGTATCGGCATAAACCTGCATTGAATCGGCATTAACCACCGCTCCCCCCAAAGCCTCAGCCACATCAAGGGCAAGCCCTGATTTTCCCGAAGCCGTCGGACCGGCAATAACGACAACAATGTTTTTCATAGCTTTACTCACCCTCTTAAATTTTTCGGACGTTTGCTCCTTCCGTCACCAAACGATAGCACAAATCTTCGTACGAAATCCCGCAATATTTTGCCTGTTCCGGCACCAAAGAAAGCGGCGTCATTCCGGGGTTTGTATTAACTTCCAACAAAACCACACCGTCTTCGTCATTATAACGAAAATCACTACGTGACAGCATAGTACATCCCAAGGCCTGATGCAAGCGCAAAGCATAGTCTTTGACTTTATCTTCAACCGCTTGGGGCAAATCGGCCGGCAAAACATGCTTTGTCATTCCGGCTGTGTATTTTGCCTGATAATCATAAAAATCAGTCTGCGGACAAAGCTCGGTAACCGCCAAGGCGCGATTATCAAACACGGCACAAGTCAATTCGCGTCCGGCAATATATTTTTCAACAAGAATAAGAGCTTGTTTATCTGGATAAACAACCTGAGCCACATCTTTTTGCGTTTTGACAATAAACACGCCGACGCTTGAACCGTCAGCCACCGGCTTAACCACATAAGGCAGAGAGATTTTTGTTCCGTGTTTTTTAAATTCGGCAAAAGTCATTTTCTCGGATTCGGCAATTTTTATTCCGCAATCAGCCGCCACCAGCTTGGTAAGCGCTTTATCCATCCCAACGGCCGAGGCTTTAAGACCGGAATGCGTATAAGGAATTTGCAACAAATCCAACAGTCCTTGAATTTCACCGTCTTCACCCCAGTTTCCGTGCAAAGCATTAAACACGACATCAGGTTTTTCGCGGCGCAAAACTTCAATCAGATTCCACGCGTCACGCAAATCATATTCCAAGACCTCACAACCTTTGTGACGCAAGGCCTCGGCCACACCTTTTCCGCTGACAAGGCTAACCTCACGTTCGGCCGAAAAGCCGCCCATCAGAACCATAACTTTTTTCATAGCATTAAATCCTTTAAAATATAAATTTTTATGTTAGTATGCGAACAAAAGATTTAAGGAAAGACTAACTGGGAACAAAAAAATGCTGGAAAAAGCTGAATTACTCTTGCCGGCCGGTTCGCTGACAAAATTAAAGACCGCCATTTTATACGGCGCCGATGCCGTTTACGCCGGCACGCCGGATATGTGCTTGCGTGCACAATCAAAAATGACCATGGAAGATTTACAAGAAGGCATTGCCTTTGCTCATGAACATGGCAAAAAAATATACCTGACCTTAAACTTGTTCATGCACAACCGCGACGTTGAAAAACTTCCAACCTTTGTTGATACCCTGCGCCAATTAAAACCCGATGGCGTTTTGATTGCCGACCCTGGAGTTTTCATGTATGTCAAAGAACACGCGCCGGAACTAAATTTATTTGTGTCAACCCAGGCCAACATCTGCTCATCTTTAGCCGTAAAGTTTTGGCAGCAACAAGGCGCCAAACTCTGCGTTTTAGGGCGTGAAGTAACCTTTGAAGAGATGAAGCAGATTCGCAAAAATTGCCCCGATATTTTGCTCGAATGTTTTATGCATGGCGCCATGTGTATGTCTTATTCGGGACGTTGCCTGATTTCCAATTATTTGGCTGACCGCAGCGCCAATCAAGGCAAATGCGCACATTGCTGTCGTTGGCACTACAAACTTCACCTCCGCCTCAAAGACGGCACAATAAAAGAACTGGTGATTGATGAAAACAACAAAGACAGCTTTGAATTTTTGCTGGAAGAAGAATTCCGCCCCGGAGAATATTATGAAGTTGTCGAGGATGAACACGGCGGCTATATTTTGAACTCAAAAGATATGTGCTTGCTACCACGCCTGCCGGATTTATTGAGCATCGGCATGGATTCGCTCAAAGTCGAAGGCCGCAACAAAACCGAATACTACGCCGGCATTGTTGCCCGCACCTATCGTAAAGCGATTGATGACTGGTACAAAAATCCACAAAAATGGGATTATACAAAATACATGGGTGAATTAGAAACTCTTCAAAACCGCGGCTACTGCCTCGGATTCCATGACGGAAAACTCACCAACATCAGCCAAAACTACGAATACACCCGCACATTGGGTGACTGGTTGTTTGCCGGCTCAATTGTTGAATGGCAAGGTGATGACGCCATCTTTGAGCTCCGCAATTACATCAATAGCGATGAGGAAATCGAATTTTTAGAGCCAAACAGCCTAGAAAATATCAAATTAAGATTAAGCGAATTTGAAGACGCCGACAGCGGCGAAATCACCCCGCGCGTTTCCGCCGGACAAAGCAAAAAAATCCGCATTCGCCCAACCGCTTGGAAGCAGGACATTGCAGACATCAAACGCCGCTTGCCGCAATTCACGATTGCTCGCAAGTTCGCCCCGCTTGAAGGCGAAAACGGCCAAATGTTATCCCATAAAAAGGCCGAATACGCCGAGTTAATAAAAAAATAAAAAAAATTTAAAAATTTATGCCGATTCTTCTTGACAAAATTTGTCTATTAAGATATAAAGCGAGTCCGAATATGTATAATTGTGAAATAAAATTATTTAACTATGAAAAAAATAAAAAACGTCATCTGCGATATAATCTCTACGATTATGCCGGATGAGGAAGAAATTAAGATTTTTAAGCAACGTAGCGATGATATAAAAATCGCCGAGATGTTGCTCGATTTGTTGGTATCAAACCTTATCTTCAAAATTTTTGTTTTGAAGAACTCTGACTGCCGTGATGGCTGTAAAGGCCAATGTGGTGCTGTCATAGATGAAATTAAAAAAATTTGTGACAATAAAGAATTAAACCACGAATGGCTAACGCTTTCCCGCTTGCATATTTTTTATCAGCTGGAAACGATGGAAGAATTAAACCCGTCAGTAAAGAAATACCTGCATTTCGAAACCAAAAAATTAGGTAAAGACCTGAGCGAAGAAGAAATATGGGAGCAAGGCGACAACGAAGAGCTTATCTTTAGCTTTTTAGATACGGCCGTATCCGATGAAACACTTCTTAAAAAGGAAGAAACTTCTCTCAGGCTCTTGCTTGAAAGTGTCTTATGCTTGAACCTGCACATTGCAGAAGAAGCACGCTTCCAAGATTTGATTAGAGACAACGAAGCTATGCTGAAAGGGCAGCTGGCTTTGGAGAACTATTAAAGGCAGAGGACAAACCTCTGCCTTTTTGTTTTAAACTCGTTTAAAAACCCCTTGTACGATTGGTGGCAAAAAGCCGCTCCAGCGCCCCACCACAAACTTTACGGCATCAACCCGAGAAAGCGGTGGCCCTTTATGGCAGGCAAGCAGCATTTTATCAATATTTTCTTCTTCACCGGACATCATAATTTCGACTGTGCCGTCCTCAACATTTCGCACCCAGCCGGAAATACCGCCGATTTCTTCGGCATTTTTCACCGCCCACCAGCGAAAACCTATTCCCTGCACACGGCCATAAATTTTGATATAAACTTCACGTTCCATTACTTTCCGCCGTTTTTACGCAAAAAGTCTTGAATATCATTCAGCTCGGTCCGAATAGACTGCCGCCGTTTCTCAGCTTCTTCGTCGATTCCCCAAACTTCGGCTTGCCATAATTCTTCAACAAAAGCAGCTTCAAAAACCTCATCAGCCGTCAGCTTTCCTTTAACAAGAGCCAAAGCCAAAAGATTAGACCGAGCCAAAGACGCTGTTAAATAAAAAGCGGCAAACTCAGCATCACTCAAATTTTGAATTATTTTTTCAAAAAAAGGAGCATACTTACGATTTTCCAAGGGCTCATCTAATCCTTTTGTTGTTTCCAACTCACCATGAATAAGTTCTCCGACCCAATGCAACACGGGCAGCCACAACTTTTCTTGCCGTTTAAAAACCTCATCATTTGGCGCCCAATAAAGCAAACAGTCCGAACGAGCAAATTGCATAAGACGAGCTGTCAACACCTCTCGATCGGCAACAATGGCAGCCTGAGATTTTTCAATTGAAATTCCCATAGCCCCTCCTATTGACGTTTAAAAGAATTTAGTAATCCTTGAGCCGCGTTTTTTAAATCTTTCACCGAAGCCTTCAAATCGGCCGCAGCATTTTTAGCTCCGTCACCAACAAGAGTCGCCGCACCTTTGGCGGTATCGCTAACCGCCGTCACACTGTCATTAACGGCATCACTGGCACCTTGATAAACGGCTTGCGTCGCCTGTTGTGTTTTACTCGGTGCCGGAAAACGTGTTGCATAAGGCGTACCTTTCAACGCCGTATAGCAAGGAGAACTATCAGAATCTAACAACATCTGTGAACCTAAATAGGTTGCACCGCCGGTTGTCACCACCCCGATAAGTGTTTTAATCGCTTGAGTATCATTCAACACAATTTT
>CASFLB010000078.1 GCA_949295395.1 uncultured Pseudomonadota bacterium
CCCCGTCAGACCGTCATACGCCCTTAAGGCGTTCGCTGGCACCGTTAGGGTTACACCCGCTTGTGAAGAACCACCGGCTAAGCCGGTGGGTTACTTTTTGAAGAAACATTAGATAAACTTGAGTGATGCGATGAGTACCGAACCGATCATCACCGGAATTGACCACTTCAAGAACCCGATAAACGAGATTGGCGTTCCTTCACGTTGCGCCATACCGGCTACAATAACATTGGCCGAAGCGGCAATAAGTGAGCCGTTACCGCCAAAGCATGACCCGAGGGACAAAGCCCACCAAACCGGCATCATGGCTTCGCGACCGCCCATCCCCGGCTCCATAGATTTCAAAACCGGAATCATGGTTGCCACAAACGGGATATTGTCGATAGCGGTTGAAACAAAGGCTGATACCCACATAACAAGGAACACGGCTTTATCAATGCTGCCATCGGTCAGCTCGACAAACTTATTTCCGAGCAAGAGTAACACGCCGGTTTCTTCCAAACCATAGACAATGGCAAACAACCCGGCAAAGAAAAAGATGGTTGTCCAGTCAACCAGCGTAAAAATTTCCGCCGTTTTGGCTTCACGCTCATCATGACGATTGCCCCACGTATAGAGCAACATGGCGATTGTCGCACCAAACAAAGCGATTGTACCATTAGCAATATGCAAATGCTCCGCACAAATAAAGCCCAAGATAACGCCAAACAAAACCACCAAACATTTTGTCAGTAAAACCTTGTCGGTGATTGACTGGCGCTTATCAATGCGCATAACTTCGGCACGACGCTTCATATCGGTTTTCATATGTCGACCATAAGCAAAATCAAAGACACCGATAAGAACAAGCATAGTGACCGTCACAACAGGAGTAAGCTCATAGAGAAAATCCATAAAGGACAGATTAAGAGCAGACCCAAGCAAAATATTAGGAGGATCACCGATTAAGGTTGCGGTTCCACCGATATTAGAGGCAAAAATCTCCAAAATCAAATAAGGATAAGGATTAATACGAAGCTTACGCGTAATCTGGAAAGTGACCGGAACGATTAAAAGCACCGTCGTCACATTATCCAAAAACGCCGAGAACACCGCCGTAACCAGAGCCAAAACCGCCATCAAACCACGCGGACTGGCCTTAACCTGCTGAGCTCCCCAAATTGCCACATATTGAAACATTCCGGACTTTTCACAAATTCCGACCACGATCATCATACCGATAAGCAGCGCCAAGGTATTAAAATCAATTCCCTGAATAGCCGTGCTCTGCGTCAACACCCCGCAAAAGATCATAACGCAAGCGCCAACCAGCGCCACAACGGCACGATTAACTTTTTCGGTAAATAAAATAATATAGCTGATGATTAAAATAACACTGGCCACAATCATCGGATTCCAGCCAAAGATCACCTGCTCCGGCGAAACAAATTCGGCTCCGTGCATAGGCATTCTCCCTAAAATATAGTAACAGTCGGCCTAGTATAAACATAGAATAGGAAAAAATTCGTTAACCGCCGACCGCTTCTAGTGAGAAGAGAGATAAGTCACAATTCCGTAAAGCGTATTAAGCTCTTGCTCGGTCAGTTCCCCGCGCAAAAAGATATTATGCAGATTAATTAACATTTTCGGACGTTTTTCATCATCTTGAAAAGCGCGACAATTTTTTAGCTTGCTCTCTAAAAAGTCAAAAAAATGATAAAGCTTTTCTTTGCTGGCCAATACACCGTTATTCGTCACCATCTGTACTTCGGGAACATTAACCTGCGTTTTATACCATTCATAACTCACCAACAAAACCGCCTGCGATAAATTAAGTGAACAATGCTCGGGATTAAGCGGAATTTCAATAATTTTATCAGCCAAAGCCACATCATCGTTATGCAGCCCAGTTCTCTCAGGACCAAACAAAATTCCTGACCGCACACCTTGGGCAGCCTTTTCCACGATCTCATGCGCCGCGGCTTGAGCTGTTTCCACTGTTTTGACCATATTACGACGTCGCGCAGTAGAGGCATAGAGCAAGTTTAAGTCCGCCACGGCCTCAGCTGTTGAAGCAAAAACCTTTGCCTGTTGCAAGATTCTCTCTGCACCGGAAGATGCAGCAATTGCCTTATCGTCAAGATGATTTTCTCTCGGATTAACCAAGCGCATTTCATCAAGCCCACAGTTCATCATGGCGCGTGCGGCCATACCAACATTTTCGCACATCTGCGGACAAACCAAAATCACAACCGGCTTCATGCTTCAATTCCTTTTTCAAAAACAAACTTTTCGCTGATTTAAGCGCAATATAAAAAAATCGTCAATAAAAATTAAAGGGGCATCATCGCTGACACCCCCACCATGACAAACTTTTCTAACCTAAAAAGATCTTTTTAAAGACGACAACTCATTTCCTAAAACCTTAAAACTATTTTGCACCTGTCGTCCATAATACTTGGCCGTATTAACAGCGCTATTATACCCTCGTTTAATCTTTCGGCCATAATCTTCAGCCGTGTTAACAACATTATCATAGCCATTTTGAATTTTTTGCCCATAGGCTTTAGTCGTATCACTCACACGATTATAACCTTTTTGAATATCTCGACCATAGCTTCGTGTCTTATCACCAACCGCCTCAAAACCATCAGACAATTTTTGCCCATAAACGTGAGAAGCCTGACGAATATCATCACCATAAGCCTCATTAAAGTTCTGCAATTCTTGAGCAACAAAACCTTGGTTTTCTTGGTCTTCTTCATTTTTCTCTTGATTATTGGCATCATCATAAGAATAAGACGGACGAGTTTGAGAAGTATTTTGAGGCATTACAGGCTTTGATGACGGTGTTTTTTTCACCCACGGATTATTCGGTAAACCATTTCCTTGAGAGGAGGTATTTGACGGTTGAACCGCCCATGGATTTGCCGGCAAAGCATAAGCTTTACAGGAAATTCCAATTCCCATGAGCAGAGCCGCAATATACCAAAAACTTTTCATAACACCCTCCGGACATCTCTCTATTAAGATAATAATATCATAAAATTTTTCTAAAAAAAAGTTACACTTCGGTTACATTTTCAATAATACCGCCCCCCAAAACACGAGAACCGACATAAAAGCAACACCCCTGTCCGGCCGCAGAACCATAAAAATCACCAAGCAAAGAAACTTCCGCCCGATTTTTCGCAAGAAACTTAACCTCTGCGGCCACCAAATTTTGCCGTGAACGGAGTTTTACTTCACAGAATAAAACATCAGGTTGTTCTTCGCCCAACCAGTTCACATCACGCAAAAACACCTTTGAACACTTCAGCTCATCATAAGCCCCAACCACAACCTGATTTTTCAAGGCGTCAAGCCGCAACACATAATAAATCGGTCCTCCCCCGATTCCTAATCCGCGGCGTTGTCCGACCGTATAATGAATAATACCGTTATGCTGGCCCAAAACGCGTCCGTCTGTTGTTACAATATCACCTTTTTTCAGCAAAAAATCAGGATGAAGCTTATGAATAAGTTCCGCATATTTTCCTTGAGAGACAAAACAAATATCTTGACTGTCCGGCTTGTTAAAAATTTCAATACCGGCCTCTTGAACAATTTTGCGTGTATCTTCTTTAGAAAACTCAGCCAACGGGCACCGCAACATCTGCAAATTTTCTTTCGCAACCAAACTCAAAAAATAGCTTTGATCACGCACCAAATCTTTAGCACGATGCAACTCAACCCCATGAGTAGTGAGTAAAATATCCGCATAATGACCGGTCACCACCACATCAGCCCCAAGCGCACGCGCTTTATCAATCAAAAGACCAAGTTTCAGATAGCGATTACAAAGAATGCAAGGCGACGGCGTTTCACCTTTAAGATAAGATTCGGCAAAATAATCAACCACATCACGCTTAAATTCAGCTTTAGCATCAACATAATAATGAGAAATTCCGATTTGTTCCGCCACTTTGGCCGCATCAGCAATTGAACTATAATCCGGCGCATAAGGAGCTTGCAACAAATCGAGCGTCATACCAAAAACATCATAACCGGCTTGTTTAAGCAAAAGAACGGCTGCCGTACTATCCACACCGCCGGACATCGCCACGCAAACCTTCACGTCAGCAGGCTTTTTATCAGGAACAAGTAACGGTAAATCAATCATTTTTTCAGCTCTTTTAATTCGGATTTAAGACTTTTAATTTCGGCCTCAAGCTCAGATAATTTTGCTTCCAGCGGATCTTTCACATCATTAACCAAACCATAAGCGGCAAATTTTTGCTTTTTACCACGAGAATGTCGAAACTCAGCCACATGATGAGCCGCCATTCCGATAACAGTCGTATTAGGGGCAACATCTTTGGTCACAATCGCATTTGACCCGATTTTAACATTATCGCCGATAACAATTGGCCCAAGAACCTGTGCGCCGGAACCGATAATCACATTATTTCCAATTGTCGGGTGTCGCTTGGTTGTCACCTTCCCATGTTCATCAAAAACCGTTGTTCCTCCAAGCGTTACATCATGATAAAGTGTCACATTATCACCGATTTCGGTTGTTTCACCAATCACCACACCCATACCGTGGTCAATAAAAAAGGCTTTCCCGATTCGCGCCCCCGGATGAATTTCAACGCCAGTCAAAAAACGAGAAATTTGAGAAAGGAAGCGAGCGGTAAGCTTAAAATTATTTTGCCACAACCAATGATTAAACCTATGAAAAACAACGGCATGGAAGCCTGACGAACAAAGAATAGCCTCTAATTTGCTTTTGGTTGCAGGATCACGCGCCAAAACGGCGTCAATGTCTTGCTGAATCATCTTGAAATTCGATTCCATTTTGTGCTATGTTTCCTTAATTGAAGAAAATTAACAATTTATATAGTATTGCTGAAGTAAAATCTAGCACAACTGTACTAAATTAATATTAATAAGAGAAAATAAAAATGAGCGAAGTAATATTCAACGGACACGCCGGCAGATTAGAGGGACGCTACCACCAAAGCAGCAACCCGACGGCACCGGTTGCCTTAATCCTGCACCCGCACCCGCAATACGGCGGCACCATGAACAACAAAGTGGTCTACACCATGTACAGTTGTTTTCAAAACTTGGGCTTTTCGGTATTGCGCTTTAATTTCAGAAGCGTCGGCCGCTCGCAAGGCGAGTTTGAGGACGGCCCCGGAGAATTAGCCGATGCCACCAGCGCGCTTGATTGGTTACAAGCAATGAACCCTGATGCGCGCCAATGCTGGATTGCCGGTTATTCTTTTGGTGCTTGGATTGGACTGCAACTTTTAATGAGAAGGCCGGACATTAACAACTTTATCGCCATTTCTCCTCCGGCTAATGAAAAAGACTTCACATTTTTAGCTCCTTGCCCCACCTCGGGATTAATCATTCAAGGCGGCAAAGACGAGATTGTCAATCCGA
>CASFLB010000079.1 GCA_949295395.1 uncultured Pseudomonadota bacterium
GCCAACATCATTAAGCCCATGATAGAACAACCGCTCACGGTCTGACCTATTCTTTCAACAGTGACTTCAGCGTCCATATCTTCAATGGTTTTGACAAAGGCTGCCGCAGCACGCGCATGGATACCTTTTTTATTTTTAACTTCAAGTTCTACGCTTATTTCTTCAGACATTGCTTACATTCCCAGCAATTTTGATGCTACGTTAATATACTTTTTTCCGGCTTCTTGCGCTCCTTCGACCGCTTCTTTTAAGGATTTGTCCTTTCTAAGACTTGCAAGCTTAATTAACATGGGCAAATTTATGCCGGCTATTATTTCAACCTTTGCTTTATCCATAATTGATATGGCCAAATTTGACGGTGTTCCGCCAAACATATCGGTCAACACAATCGCACCACTACCGTTGTCGACTTCGCTTACTTTATTTAATATTTCAGCACGGCGCATTTCCATATCGTCTTCCGGACCAATACAAACAGAGCGTACTTGATCCTGCGGACCGACAACATGCTGCATGGCCGATATAAACTCTTCTGCCAGTTTTCCATGCGTGACCAAAACTAAGCCTATCATAACTTCTTTCCTTAAAAACTATTGTCTGAATTATTTTTTACCGCAGGTCCAAACCTTAACGGCACCAAAGCTCTTGATTAATTCATCACGGCTCTTGGATTTGATGATTTCGTCAGCTCTTGTGCGGCGACCTTTCAGGTTAACCTCTTCAACATTATCCAATGGAACGCCATAGGTTCTGTTTACCATCTTGCCATCTAATTCGACAACCAAAACAAATTCGGCTTCGGCTAACGGAGCTCTTGTTTCTTCATCAATATCTTCTAACAAAACGGATAATCTTTCATCGCGGCGCAGAATCGCTGTGCTTTTGCCGTCAAATTCTAACACCGGATTTTTTGGGGCTCCATCACGAGCGTCAATAAATATGGCTAACTCTCCATATTTATTCTCTATAATCTCATAAAAATCTTGTTTTTCAATCAATGTGTAATACTGATTTTCCATTGTTTTTACCTTCATTGTTTCTTTGTTTTCCTATGTTACATTATTATTTGTAATCTGTCAATTTTGAGTTAATAAATTCTCTTTTTTCTTAAAAAATTCGCCTTGAAGAAATTCCTTTTTCAGGTTATGCTTTTTATCATGTCTTTTTTTCTGAGGTGGCTTTATATGCTGACACTTAAACATTTGCCTATCGCTTCTTTTAATGAAAATATTGTTTACCTTAACCGGAATTGTGCGGCTTATAAAACCGATGATATAAACTCTTTGGTAAAAATCGAAGTACATGGCGGACTTAAAACCATTACC
The DNA here is from genome assembly GCA_949295395.1 of uncultured Pseudomonadota bacterium. Classification (GTDB taxonomy): domain Bacteria; phylum Pseudomonadota; class Alphaproteobacteria; order RF32; family CAG-239; genus HGM16780. The sequence continues at coordinate 1,326 of CASFLB010000079.1, forward strand.
GCTTTTTTGCAACTCGTGGATGATGAAAAAATTGTTGCCGCTGATGAACTCGCCTTAAATGATGAGGCCTTCCGTCAGATTAATTTACCTGAAGGAGCTAAAGTTTCTCTGACTCTTTCTCCTGTTCCTGTCAGTATAAACTCTATAAAGCGTAAAATCGCCGGCAATATTTTGACCTCTGCTGAATATAGCGCCATTATTAATGATATTACCTCTAAAAAATATTCAAACATGGATATTGCTTCTTTTTTAGTGGCCTCCGGCTCTTTTATGTCTGCTCCGGAAGTCTTGTCCTTAACCGAGGCAATGGTTGGTGATAAGGTTTTGCATTGGGATAATGAAAGCCTTGTTGTGGACTGTCATTCGCTTGGCGGCGTTCCTGGAAATAAAACTGATATTATTATTAGCGCTATTGTCGGAGCCTATGGCTTGGCCATGCCTAAAACAGCTTCTCATTCTTTGACATCTTGCGCCGGCGTCGCTGATACCATGGGGGTTTTAACCAATGTTGATTTTGACGCGGACCGCCTCAAATCCTTGATTGAAGAAAATCGTGCCGCTGTTGTTAGCTATGACAAGCTTGACATTTGTCCGGCCAGCCGAATTATCAGCAATGTTGAAAAACAAATCGGTATTGCTCAGCATGAACATATTGCGGCTTCTATCCTTGCTATAAAAATGGCGGTCGGAGTAACTCATTTACTCATTGATATTCCTGTTGGCCCAAAATCTCGCATTAAAAGCACAAATGAAGCGATGCGTCTGCGCAAGCTCATGGAGTTTGTCGGCGACATGCTTTCTATTGAAATTGATGCCGTTATTACCGACGGAAGTGAGCCTATCGGAAACGGAATCGGGGCGGTGTTGGAAGCTCGTGATGTGATTAAGGTGCTTAAAAACAGCGAAGATGCGCCTAAAGACTTGCGCGAGAAATCTCTCTTTTTGGCTGGACGTATGCTTGAGTTTGATCCTAAGCTGCGTGGCGGACAAGGCTATTTTGTGGCAAAGGAAATTCTTGATTCTGGACGCGCTCTCGAAATGATGAATAATATTATTAAAGCGCAAGGGAAAGTTCCTCAACCTAAAATCGGAAAGCTTTCTCGTGATATTACGGCTAATGTTAGCGGTGTGATTGAATCTATTGATAATGCTCGCCTTAATAAAATCGGCGTTTTGGCTGGCGCCGGACAATATGCCGGTGCCGGTATTGACCTCTTTAAAAAAGTTGGTGATTCCGTTGAACAAGGTGAACCTCTTTATCGTATTTATGCCTGTAACTCAACTGATTTTGCTTTTGCCAATTCGGTGGTTGATGCTTATACCGGCTATGAAATTGTTTCTTCCGACGAAGCGGAATCTTGATTTTTAAACTTTTTTCTAAAAAATTTATTCAAACTCTTGCTTATCGACTTTTTGCTCCTTATATATCCTTTTAGAAAAGTTTTTGAAACAAAAAAGGATGTAAAATTATGAGTAAAGTTCTTGGTATTGACTTAGGTACAACAAACTCCTGCTTTGCCGTTATGGACGGTAAAGATCCAAAGGTTTTGGAAAACAGCGAGGGCGCTCGTACAACTCCGTCTATGGTCGCTTTTACCGAAACCGAAAGACTGGTCGGTGCTGCCGCTAAAAGACAGGCTGTTACCAACCCTGAAAATACTTTGTTTGCGATTAAACGTTTAATCGGTCGTCGCTTCAACTCCCCCGAAGTTGAAAAAGACAAGAAACTTGTTCCTTTCAAAATTATTGAAGGTGAAAACGGTGATGCTTGGGTGGAAGCTCGCGGTCAAAAATATGCTCCTTCTCAAATTTCGGCCTTCGTTTTGCAAAAAATTAAGGAATATGCTGAAAGCTATCTTGGCGAAAAAATTGAAAAAGCCGTTATTACTGTTCCGGCTTATTTTAATGACTCTCAACGTCAAGCAACAAAAGATGCTGGTAAAATTGCCGGTTTAGATGTTTTGCGTATCATTAATGAACCGACCGCTGCTGCCTTGGCTTATGGTATGGATAAAAAATCCTCCGGTACAATCGCTGTTTATGACTTAGGTGGCGGTACATTCGATATTTCTATTTTGGAAATCGGTGACGGCGTTTTTGAAGTTAAATCGACAAACGGTGATACCTTCCTCGGTGGTGAAGACTTTGACCAACGCTTGGTTAACTATTTGACTGATGAATTCAAAAAAGAAAGCGGTATTGACCTTAAAAACGACCGTTTGGCTCTACAACGCTTAAAAGAAGCCGCCGAAAAAGCTAAAATTGAATTATCTTCGGCTACCCAGACCGAAATCAACTTGCCTTTTATTACCGCTGATGCAACCGGTCCGAAACATTTGAACATGAAGTTGACCCGCGCTAAGTTTGAATCTTTGGTTGATGACTTGATTGAAAAAACTGCTGAACCTTGCCGCAAAGCTTTGGCTGATGCCGGTTTGAGTGCTAATGAAATCAGCGAAGTTATCTTGGTCGGTGGTATGACCCGTATGCCGAAAGTTCAAGAAAAAGTTAAAGAAATCTTTGGTAAAGAACCACACAAAGGCGTTAACCCTGATGAAGTTGTCGCTATGGGTGCTGCTATTCAAGGCGGTGTTTTGGTCGGTGATGTTAAAGATGTTTTGTTGCTCGATGTTACTCCGTTGTCTTTGGGTATTGAAACCTTGGGTGGCGTCTTCACTCGTTTGATTGACCGCAACACAACCATTCCGACACGTAAATCTCAGGTCTTTTCTACGGCTGAAGATGGTCAGACGGCTGTTACCATTCGCGTCTTCCAAGGTGAGCGTGAAATGGCTGCCGACAACAAGCTGCTTGGTCAGTTTGATTTGGTTGGTATTCCGCCTGCACCGCGTGGTATGCCGCAAATCGAAGTTACCTTTGATATTGATGCTAACGGTATTGTTAATGTTTCAGCTAAAGATAAAGCGACAAACAAAGAACAAGCTATTCGCATTCAGGCCAGCGGCGGTTTGTCTGATGCCGATATCGAAAAGATGGTAAAAGATGCCGAAGCCAATGCCGAAGCCGATAAACGCAAGAAAGAGCTGGTTGAAGCCAAGAATCAAGCTGAAGGTTTGATTAACTCTACCGAAAAGACCTTGAAAGAATATGGCGATAAAATCAGTCCGGCAGAAAAATCTGCGATCGAGACTTCTATCGGTGAGCTTAAGACTGCCGTTGAAGCTGAAGATATCACGGTTATTAAAGAAAAAACAGAGGCTTTGATGCAGGCTTCAATGAAGCTTGGTGAAGCTATGTATAAAGCTCAACAGGCTCAATCTCAAGCTGGTGCGGCTCAAGGGCCTGACGCCGGTGCTTCTTCTACCGGTGCAGAACAGCCGAAAGATGAAAAGGTTGTTGATGCTGATTTTGAAGAAGTTAAATAATAATCTTCTCTAACCTAAAAAAACACCGTTTGAGTTCATCTCTGCGGTGTTTTTTTATCTTTTTCTCCAATTGGGGCTTGCGTTTTCAAATAAAAAATCCTAAATAGAGGGTAACTTGAAATTAATTTCTTTGAAAAAGCTAAAAAAATGACTGTTGAAACTGATTATTACGAACTTTTGGAAGTTCAAAAAACAGCCAGCGCTGATGAAATAAAACGCTCTTATCATAAACTGGCTATGAAATATCATCCTGATCGTAATCCAGGAGATAAAGAGGCTGAAAATAAATTCAAAGCCATTAATGAAGCTTATGACGTTTTGAAAGATGAGCAAAAACGTGCGGCTTATGATCGTTATGGTAAACAAGCTTTTGCCAATGGCGGTATGGGCGGTGGAAATCCGTTTAACGGCTTTGATTTTAATTTTGGCGGCGGAGGATTCTCCGATATTTTCAGCGATATCTTTTCGGATTTTATGGGTGGGGGACGAGGTCGTTCAGCTCGCTCTCAAGCGCAAGACGGTGCCGATATTCGCTATAATCTCGAAATTTCTTTGGAAGAAGCCTTTAACGGTGTTGAAAAAGAAATTAAAAT
>CASFLB010000080.1 GCA_949295395.1 uncultured Pseudomonadota bacterium
TGAAAACTTTAACCCTTATACCTATCAGGAAGTGTTTATGACCGAGGTGTCGACCTTCTTTACCGATTATGACGACCCTTACGCTCCTTACTAAAAAAAATCCCCTTTCAATGAACAGTCCCCCGAAAGTTGGACAGTTCAAAGGGAGGATTTTTTTATTTCTACTTTCTTTGACGGCGGAGTTTTAAGGTGGTTAATTTATCACTCACAATTGAGGTATCTCTGCCGGTTTTAGCCAAGCGTTCGTACATCCTTTCTATCTCTTTTTCAAGATAAGCCTGATCAATCTCTTCTGAAAGGTTGCTTTTTTCCTCTTCGGTTCCTTGGGTGTTAACTTTATCCATTCTTCGGTTCCTTGGGTGTTAACTTTATCCATTTGTTCCATAATTTCTTCAATATGGAGATTTTTTTCTTTCTTTTGCTTTAAGAAATAGGGCAATTCATAAGCAACCTGTCTGGCGTTAGCATAAGCCTGCGCCGTGGTCTGATTCTTATTATAACGTAGCTTTAACAAACGGAAAACAACACTTAATTCCAAACTATCATCGACCACAATAAAGGGGATTGGATCGGCAAAGCCCTTTAAGGCAATCTCTTTCAAAAACTCAAGCAAATGGTGGAAAAATCCGTTTACGTTATAAAACACAAAAGGCTTTATCGGCAGCAAGCCATCTTGCATGGCTACACAATCATAAGCCAGCTCATCCAAGGTGCCGACGCCCCCAGGAGCAAATACCACAAAATCAGCGTTTAAGAGCTTTTGTTTTCTTTCCTCCAGCGTGGTTGCCAAAATCACATTTTCAATCTGCTTCACCAGCTCATCATCTTGCGGGTAAAGGCTGTAATATTCGGGCGTGGTAATAGCTTGAATCGGGACTTCCGGCGCGCTGTTTTGCTTTTTGTTCCAGCCGTCAATCACGCCACGGGCAACAGCTCCCATAATCCCTGAATTTGACAATCCGAAGTCAAGCTTGAAGTCCATTTTTATGATTTGACGCCCCAGCTCATAAGCGGCGGCAACATACATCGGATCATTACCGCCACGATGCCCGCCGGCAACAAAGACCCTCATGCCTTCTTTTTTATTTTGGGCGACGAAAGAATCGACAACTTTTTGTTCAAGCTTTTGTTCACTCATGCTTTTATCTCCTCAATATCGCCGCGAGCCTGATCTTTATAAAATTCGTCAGCAAACTCTTGCAAGCGGTCTTGTTCAATGGCGGTTCTCAAGCCCTGCATTAATCTTTGATAATAACGAATGTTGTGCCATGTTAATAGCATAACGGCTAAAATCTCATTGCATTTTTGCAAATGGTGAATATAAGCTCGGCTGTAATGGCTACACAGAGGGCAATCGCAACCGGCTTCCAACGGACGAGGATCTTCACGATGGCGTGCGTTACGAATGTTTATCGTGCCATAACGCGTGAAGGCCTGTGCCGTGCGTCCTGAGCGGGTCGGCATAACGCAGTCAAACATATCAACCCCTCGCAATACCGCGCCGACAATGTCATCCGGACGTCCAACCCCCATTAAATAACGAGGCTTATCTTCGGGTAACATTCCGGGGGCATAGTCAAGCACTTCAAACATTTTTTCTTGCCCCTCACCTACGGCCAAACCGCCGATGGCATAGCCGTCAAAGCCTATTTCTTTAAGCTTTTGAGCTGATTCCTCTCTTAAATCTTTGAAAACGCTACCTTGTTGAATGCCAAAAATACCATAGCCTTCGCGGTCAACAAAAGCATCACGGCTGCGCTTGGCCCAGCGCATAGAGCGCTGCATGGAAACTTGCGCCTCTTTATGCGTGGCCGGGAAAGGTGTGCATTCATCTAAGGCCATCGTGATATTTGAATCCAGCTTATGCTGAATGCTCATTGATTCTTCGGGACTAAGAAAAAATTTTTTGCCGTCAACGTGTGAGCTAAAGGTTACGCCTTCTTCGGTTAATTTACGCAGACCGGTTAAGCTCATGACCTGGAAGCCGCCCGAATCGGTTAAAATCGGTTTATCCCAATTCATAAACTTGTGCAAACCGCCCATTTTTGCGACCAAATCTGCTCCGGGGCGAAGCATCAAATGATAGGTATTGCCGAGCAAAATCTCTGCCCCTGTCGAAGCTACCGATTCCGGCATCATCGCCTTGACCGTGCCACAAGTGCCAACCGGCATAAAGGCCGGTGTGTTAACAACGCCATGCTTGGTATAAAGTTTGCCGCGGCGCGTCTTGCCGATTGTTTTTAATATCTCAAATTTTAGTGCCATATTCTTTTCCTTATTTATTTTTTTGATAATGCACCCCTTAGGCCGATTTGGCAAGGATTTTTATTCTTTTCAAAAAAAATAAAGGCCGGAAATTCTTTCCGGCCTTTCGTTAAACAAGGAGATTTTTTTATTATTAGCGCGAACGACTCATCTCGGCTTTTATTTTTTCGAGAACACTATCATATTCACGAACACCTTCCGTCGTATTTGTCGGTTCGGCCGGTGCGTCAAGGCAATTATTTTCACCTTTTACCGTGTTCCATAAATCCTTAGCCAAAGCATCAAGTTCTTTGCTGTTTGACTTTTGTTGATCGTACCACAGACCGTCCTTATTGTCATGAACAATACCCTTTTCGGCGTTATCATTCATTAATTCTTGAATATTATCAAAATCACGGACTCCGTTGGCTAAAACCTTTTCTTCCGGTTCGGCCGGTGCTATCGGGGTTGGCTCAACCTCAATAGCTTCATCCGGAACTAAATCCAACGGCTCAACCTGCGGCGGAGTTGGAATTGAACGGCTTATCGGCGTTGTTTCAACCTCTATTTTTTCATCAGGAACAAGATCCAACGGTTTTACCGGTTGCGGCGCAACAGGAGCCGGTGTCGGTTTTACCGGTTCGGGCTTAACTGGCTCTGGTTTAACCGGTTCGGGCTTAACTGGCTCTGGTTTAACCGGTTCTGGTTTAACAGGCTCATCCGGAACATTCGGATTGTCATAAATAACTTCTTCGCAGTCACAACAATTGTCAATGTAAATGTTGTCACCGTTATGAACATCACCATTATAGACATCACCGTTGTGGATATTAACATCGCCGTTAATTGTGATTCCACTCTGAGTGCTTCCGTTTCCGGCATCAACATTGCCATGATTGCCATGTTCAACGATGTCGTAATTTTCACGAGCACCAGCCATAAGGCCAAACAAGGCCAATGATAATGCGGCTTTACCGACGGCTTGTCCGACATTCTCATTCGTATCAAAGGCTTTCTTAACGTCAGCACCTTGCTTAACGGCTACGGCTGTTCCACCGGCAATGATTTTTCCGGTTGAGGCATATTTGGTAACAGCGTCAACGGTTGTGGCGCCGGCGTTGGTTACAACATTGTGTGCAGCCATCAAACCTGCTGTCACGGCAGTTAAGCCTGAAGTTACCGTATATAATCCGGCAAGAAATGCATCTTTTTTATGGGCTTTGTTATAATCTCTAAAACTGATGCCGGTTTCTTGGTTGGCTTTTTGATATGCGCTTAAATGCGGTACAACGTTTTTCTTGAACGTATAAAGAGAATAGATACCCAGCCCAACCGGTCCGGTTGCTCCGGCAACCATAACCAAGCCTAAGTCGGTAACAACACCGCTCATACCTTGAACAACGGCCTTGGTTTTGGTGTAGGTCTTGCCATATTTCTTGGTTAATTTTTCATCCAATTTGTTCAAACGGCTCTTTAAGCCCTTTACGGCCGGAATTTCACCGAATTTGGCTTTCAGCTTGTTGGCAAATTTATCAACCTGCTGAGAGGCATCGGTAATAACGGCAATCGCGTTGTTCACGCTGACTTGTCTTTTGTTTTTCTTACCGCCTTCGTTATATTGAGTTAACATAGTGTCCAGTTCTTGACGGACAGACTTCATGTCTTTCTTTTGTGCCATTTTGGCGGCGTTATCAACATTCAGAATGCTGAAGACGGCTTTATCAATATTATCTCTTAAACGTGCGCGAAATTCTTCCGGTGTTACTTTTTCTTTTGAGGTTAACAGCTCGGATATGGTTTGAAGTCTTGCCGCTTCAACAATCTCGGAATTCATATCAACCGGATTGCCGTTTTCATCACGAATATCAAGCATTTCAAGACCAGCACGGCTTTGCTTGAAAAACTCACTTTGTTCATCAAGCGGATTTTCGGCCTTATCAAAATTTTCAAGCGCCGTGTAATTACGATTGATTTCGCTGGCGTTGGTTTCTCCCAAAACTTCAACCGAATGCTCATATTGTTCTTGATTTGGGGCAATATTTACCGGATTTTCTTTTTTGAGCTCAACAATGCGGTCTTCAATGCTGCCCAAAACTTTTTCAAAGTCTTCACTTTGGCGTTCTTCGGGGGTGCTGAACTCTTTCATAACATAAGCCGCTGCTATGGATTCTTGTAAATCCATTTGTGGCATTTTTTCTTTTAAAGCCCCCATTTTTTGGCGAGCTTGTTTTTTAAGGCGAAGATACTCTGCGCTGTTTGTATTTTTGTTTTCTTTAAATACATCCCAAGCGCCTTGAATCTCGACAAAGCTTAATTCTTTGCCGGATTGAACGAGTTTAATTGCTTCTAAATTTTCCATTTTTTGGATACTCCTGTTTGTTTAACTTTCAGCACTATACCACAAAAAAAGAATCGATGCAAGCACTATTTTGACAAATTTTGTATTTTTTTAAGATTATTTTGTATATTTGCTTTTATCTTCTTGTTTTTACTAAAAAAGCCTGTGAAAACACAGGCTTTTGGTTAGCGTCCTCCGTCACGGCCTTTTAAAACATATTTTCCTAACTTGTTCTTAGCATACTTTTCTTTGCCGTCAACAACCTCGGTTTTAACATCTTTGCGGTCAACATGATAAGTTGTACCGTTTATGGTTTGTCTTAAGCTTGCTTCTTGTTTTTTCCCGTCTTTGGTAAATTCACCGCGGTGGCGCGTGCCGTCCTTGACTTCTTGACGCATTCTTTGCAGAGATTTTACTCGTCTTTCATGCATATCAAAGGCATCTTCCTTAACCGCGTTTTTATCTCTTACGCCGTCTATAACCTTGCGCGCTCTTTCGATATCTTGCTTCTTTTCAGGATTTTTCTGCTCATCATAGATTAATTCATCATTGGCAAGGTTCGCTATTTTTACGCCGGTTTCCTTAGCCGCCGTGTAGGCGATTAATCTTTCCATCGGATCTTTAAGCTGACCGAAATCAAGCTCACCCTTGCTTTCTTTTAACTTTTTAAGTTCTTCAACTTTGGCTTTATATTTATCCTCTATCCTATTCTTTTCGTTAAAGTCATTAATCTTGGCTTTGGTCGCGTCGTCCAAATTCTTCAGACATTCCATGTTCAAATCAATATAACGAGGGCCGTTTCTAAATTTCATATCTTCTTGAACACAGGCGGCGGCTAGTTTTGCTTTATAGTCATCACTCTTTATATCACCAAAATTTATAACTATAAAAGAAATTAAAA
>CASFLB010000081.1 GCA_949295395.1 uncultured Pseudomonadota bacterium
TCATGTTTCCGATGATATCGAATTTAGCCGAGTTCGAAGAGGCAAAGGAGACATTAATGCTTGAGTTAACAAAGGAAAAAAGGTTAAAACATCCGATTCCTAAAAAAGTAAATGTCGGCTTAATGGTTGAAGTTCCATCAATCGTTTTTCAGCTCGATGAAATATTGGAAAAAGCTGATTTTATCTCTATCGGTACCAATGACTTGGCCCAATTCTTTTTTGCCTGTGACCGAGGAAATCCACGCTTAAGCGAACGCTACGATGTTCTATCGGCTCCATTTTTGAGAATGATGCACACCATTGTTAAAAAAGCAGATAAGCACAGAGTATATTGTTCAGTCTGTGGCGAGATGGCCTCAAACCCGATAGAGGCGATGGCTCTAATTGGTCTGGGCTACCGAAACTTATCATCATCAGGATCAACTTTTTGCCGCGTTAAAAGCATGATTAGGAGTTTAAGAGTTGATGATATTAGTGACTATATGCAGTTACTTTTGAATTCAAAAAATAAGACACTCCGTCCACAATTAATTGCGTATGCAAATGACCATAATATTGAAATCTTTTAAAAAACATGATTAACTAAACAAAACTTAACCTCTTACGAAAAGGAAAAAAACGTGAAAAAAGAAAGCAAAGACACCGCAGTCAAAAGCTCCAAAGCCGAAACCGCCGAAAAAAAGAAAAAAGAAGCGGACGTCATCGCTCCGAAACCTGTTGAAGAAGACAAAACATTGGATAACGATGGCCGTGTCGGCACAATGCTGAAAGAAACGCGTATAAAAAAAGGCGAAGAGGTCGAAGAAATTGCCGAGAAATTAAAAATAAGAGCCGTCTACCTAAAAGCCATAGAAGAGAGTCAGTATAACGAAATTCCTGATGCCCCTTATGGTCCGGGGTTTGTGCGCTCCTATGCTGATTATTTAGGATTAAATGCCATTCGCATGGCTCAGCTATATAAAGAGGAAACTGAGGCGCACGAAAATAAAGAAAACTATTATGTTTTAGAGCCTCAGGCCGAAGGAGCCGCTCCGGGAGGAAAATACATAATTATAAGTTTGTTAGCGCTGGTTTTGGTATATGCCGGCTGGAGCTTTTACGCCGCCTCACAAGAAAAGGGAATGTTCCAAAGTGAACCAAGCGCATCCGAAGAAAATACGACAGAATATCCGTTGCAAGTAGAAAGCTTTGAACCAAATGAGGAAGAGGCAGTAAGTGCGGAAAATGAAGTTTTGCCAGTCATAAATGTCGATTCGAGCGTTGAACAAGGCACTCCGCAAGTTGTTATGACCAATGAGAGTTTTGTTGAAGAAACATCACAGCCGGAAGCTGTCAAAAACGAAGAAATGAAACCGACTGAAACCGCAGAAGCTCCGCAAGAGGAAGTCAAAAAAGAAGAGCCCAAGGTAGAACCGGTTAAAACCGAAACTTCTGAAAAAAAAGAAGAAGTAAAACCCTCTGAACCAGAGATTGATACCGACGTTCCGGTTGTTGTAAAAATCAAAAAAGAAACATGGTTTGAAGCTAAAGATGAGGATACCTTGTACATCAGCAAAGTCGTTGATAACGGATTCGTTTACAATGTGCCGGAAAAAGAAGGCATGATAATTTCTGTCGGTCGTGTTGACGCGGCAGACGTTTACGTAAACGGCAAATTAACAACAGTCTTTACAGCAAAGAAAAAAACTGGTATTAAGGTTGACGACGTATTAGAAGAAGCCGACAACCAGTAGCAAATTTTTTTGACAAGAAGAAAATAGCAGGTTAAAGGCTTGCTATTTTCTTTTGTTATAAAAGGAGAGAAAAATGGAAAAGATAGTTCGCCGCAAGAGCCGTCAGATTATGGTCGGAAAAGTTGCCGTCGGGGGCGATGCGCCGATAAGTGTCCAGTCGATGACCAATACCTTGACCTCTGATGTTAAGGCCACGGTTGAGCAGATAAAAAGACAAGAAGCCGTTGGCTGCGATATCACGCGCTGTTCTTGTCCGGATAAAGATTCGGCTTATGCACTAAAGGAAATTACCAAACAGGTTAATATTCCGATTGTAGCGGATATCCATTTTGATTATCGTTTAGGAATTTTGGCGGCCGAAAACGGAGCCGCTTGTTTGAGAATCAACCCTGGAAATATAGGCTCAAGCGATAGAGTCAAAGAGGTTGTTAAGGCTGCAAAAGATTATGGCTGTTCGATTCGCATTGGCGTAAACGGCGGTTCTTTGGATAAAAGATTGCTCGAAAAATATGGCGAACCTTGCGCCGATGCCATGGTTGAGAGCGCTTTGGAACAAGCCAAAATGCTTGAGGATAATGACTTTAGAGAGTTTAAAATCAGTGTTAAGTCCTCAAATACGTTGATGATGATAGACGCTTATCGCAAACTGGCAGCGGCTTGTGATTATCCTTTGCATTTGGGTGTGACTGAAGCCGGCGGATTGAGAACCGGAACGGTTAAATCCGCTTTGGGAATTGGCGCGTTGCTGATGGACGGCATTGGCGATACCTTGCGCGTTTCACTAACCGCCGATGTTGAAGAGGAAGTAAAAGTCGGTTACGAGATTTTGAAGGCGCTGGATTTACGACACCGTGGGGTTCGGATAATTTCTTGCCCAACCTGCGCCCGCCGTGGTTATGATGTTCAAAAGACGGTTGAAGAATTAGAGCGCCGCTTATCTCATATCAGCCAGCCGTTGACCTTGGCGGTTATGGGTTGCGTGGTTAACGGACCGGGAGAGGCAGCACACGCCGACTTTGGCGTTTGTGGTGGTCATGATGAAAATATGCTCTTTATCAAGGGCAAACCGGCAAGAAAAGTCAAAGATGAAGATATTGTCGATGAATTGGTAAAATTAGTTGAAGAAAAAATATCAGCTTAGGAAAGAAAAGTTAAGATGAATAAAGTACAAAGTGTTCGCGGAACCTATGATTTATATGGTGAGAATAAAAGAAAAGCCAAAAGAGTGGTTGCGGTAGGCAGCCGTATTGTTGAGAAATATGGCTTTGAAGAAATTGAAACCCCGATATTTGAGTTTACGGAAGTTTTTTCGCGTAATTTGGGTGATACGTCTGATATTGTTACTAAGGAAATGTATTGCTTTGAGGACAGGGGCGGAGAGAGCTTAACCCTGCGCCCAGAAGGAACAGCCGGCGTGGTCAGAGCTTTTATTTCCGAAGGAATGCAGCAAAATCTGCCGGTCAAGCTGTATTATACCGGTCCGATGTTTCGTTATGAACGCCCACAAAAGGGACGTCAGCGCCAGTTTACGCAGTTTGGCGTCGAGTTACTGGGCGTAGAAACGCCGCAAGCCGATATTGAGGTTATCGCTATGGCCTATGAGTTTATAGAGAGCTTGGGGCTTGCCGGAACGGTTACGGTTGAGATAAATTCTTTGGGCGATAAAGAAAGCCGCGACGCTTACCGCGAAAAACTTGTTGCTTACTTGAAAGAAAATTATGATAAGCTTTCAGAAGATTCAAAATCTCGTCTAGAGAGAAATCCGCTACGCGTTTTGGATTCGAAGGAAGAATGTGATAAGGCCGTTGTGGCAAACGCCCCGCTTTATCAAGACAGCTTGAACGAAGCCTCAAAAGCATTTTTTGAAACGGTTTTGAAAGGGCTGGATAACTTAGGGATTAAATACCGCTTGAACAATCGCTTGGTTCGCGGTTTGGATTATTATTCACACACGGTTTTTGAACTGGTAACCGACAAGCTCGGCGCGCAAGGAACGGTTTTGGCCGGTGGTCGCTATGACGGTTTGGTTGAACAAATGGGCGGCGGCAAGGTTTCGGGTATCGGCTGGGCCTGCGGTGTTGAAAGATTGTCCATGTTGTTGGAAGAAGATGTGTCTTTACCGCGTCCGATAGCCGTTATTCCGGTTGGCGAAGAGGCTGAGGAAAAAGCTTTGGCTATTGCTTATGATTTAAGAAAGGCCGGCTTCCGCGTTGAGCAGGCTTATAGCGGAAATTTGAAAAAGAGAATGATGAAGGCCAATAAAGTCAATGCGGTTAAAGCCGTTATTATCGGCACGGATGAATTAGCCGAAGGCAAAGTCACGATAAAAGATTTGGATGAAGGCAGCCAAAAAACCGTCGCTTTGACTGATGTAATAGAGGAATTAAACTAATGGAGTTAGCAGAAAAATTATCCAATGTTGTTAACCGTTATGATGAAATAAACGCGCTGATTTCATCACCGGATTGCACGCCGGAAAATATGGTTAAGATGAATAAAGAGCTGGCGGAGTTAACGCCGGTGGTTGAGGCGATAAAAAATTATCAGCATGTTGAACAAAACTTCAACGACGCCAAAGCCATGATGGAAGATTCGTCGCTGGATAAAGAAATGCGTGACATGGCCGAAGCCGAATATTATGAGTTAAAAGAAAAACTTCCGGCTATGGAAAGAGAGATAAAAATTTTGCTCCTTCCGAAAAATGAAGAAGATGAGAAAAACGCGATTCTCGAAGTCCGCGCCGGAACAGGCGGAGATGAAGCGGCTTTGTTTGCGGCGGTATTGTTTGAAATGTATCAAAGATATTCGCAAAAACAAGGCTGGAAGTTTGAGGTTATTGACGCCGATGAAAACGGCTTGGGCGGATATAAAGAGGCTTCGGCCAAGATTACCGGCAAAGATGTTTTTTCAAAACTAAAATTTGAGTCGGGTGCTCACCGAGTTCAGCGTGTGCCGATAACGGAATCACAAGGCCGCGTCCATACCTCGGCGGCAACGGTTGCCGTTCTGCCTGAGATTGAAGAAGTTGATATGTATATCAATCCGGCGGATCTGAAAATTGATGTTTACCGTGCTTCGGGTGCCGGCGGACAACACGTCAACCGCACGGAATCCGCAGTCAGAATCACCCATATCCCGACCGGAATCGTCGTTCAGTGTCAAGACGACCGCTCGCAGTATAAAAATAAAGAAAAAGCAATGAACCACTTGCGCGCGAAGTTGTATGACGCTCAAAAATCAGCGATTGACGCCGAATATTCGGAACGCCGAAAATTACAAGTCGGTTCCGGCGACCGTAGTGAGCGCATTCGCACTTATAACTACCCGCAAGGCCGCGTCACCGACCACCGCATTAATCTGACTTTGTATAAGCTGGATGAGGTTGTTTCCGGCGACGCTTTGGATGAGATA
>CASFLB010000082.1 GCA_949295395.1 uncultured Pseudomonadota bacterium
TTGCTTTTTTATATTTCTCCAATTCAGAGTTACTTTCTCCTTGCTGGTTCTGATTCTGTCCATCGGACTGTTGTTGATTTTGATTTTGCTGTCCATCAGGTTGTTGCTGATTCTGTCCATCGGACTGTTGTTGATTTTGATTCTGTTGTCCATCAGGCTGTTGCTGATTTTGATTCTGTTGGCCGCCGCTGTTATTGCCGCTGTTATTGCCGCTGTTATTGCCGCTTCCGCTACTTCCGCCGCCGCTTCCGCTACTTCCGCCGCCGGCTTTTCCGGCTTTTCCGGAATAACGTCCCAATCCGATAGAGCGCATAATACCATCTTTGGCCGAATCAAGCCCTTTTCTTGCCGCCGCGGCAAGACCGGTAACCTGCATGGCTTTCTTGCCAAGACCAATTGTTCCTGTTGTTGCCGCCTTTGCACCGGATGCCGCCAAAGTTCCAAGGTTAGAGCCAATATTTTCACCGGCACCACCGGCAAATTGATCGGCAATACCTGAGGCCTTACCTGTAAGCTGGAAGGCAAACAAACAACAAGCAATCAAGACCAAAAATCCTGAAAATCCGATGTCAAGCAAATCTTTAAGAACTAAGACATTGTCCCCATTAATGGCATTCTCAATTTCATCAAGTCCGCCGCTTCCGGTAGATAATCCTTGCGTAATGAGCTGTAAGTTAACGCTGATGACTAATCCCATCATCGCATAAACAAAGAAGGTGTTCAGGAAAAGTTGCCATCCTTTTTGGGTATAACCGCGAGTCGGCTTAAATGGCCAGCAAGCAATAAAGAACGGCATAAGCGCACCGATAATTCCTAAGCGAACCGTTGCATCAATCAGATAAAAAGCAAAAGCCAAAGACATAAGCAACGACATAATCCAAATTGCAAAACCCTGGAACATCATGCTGACATCGGGCAATCCTCCCCAGTTATCCTCTGCGGCAGAGTTGCGAGACACACACATAAGTGTAGACCCAATACTCTGCATGGTTGAAATCTCAGCCTGAACCGAACGAATAAAACAACTAATTTTAACATAGAGATAAGAAGGGATAAGACCTTCTTTAAGTCGAGCGGAAGAATCGCCTTCAACATTTCCCGAAACCATTTCGGTAATTTTGGACTGAATATTTTCTTCAACACTGCACCATTCCATAAAGCCGCTGCCTTCTTCAAACAAGAGAGCCCCGCCCAATTCGGTGCCGGCATCAAGAACAGGTCCCAAAAATTTATTATATACAAAATCGGGATTCATTAATAAAAGAAAAGCAAATCCGACTTTCATGGCTTGTGCCAACAAAGAGTTCAAAAACTTTGCTGAGGTTTGGGCAGACATAGAGCTAACATGTTGCAAAACCAAAAAGGCAATATAAATAGCAAAGCCAACCATAAGAACCGTAGCAATAGGCGAGGCAAGTTTAGCAAAAGCGTTCGTTGCCATAGTTTGAGCGGCATTGAAAATGGTTAAGAACAACGGACAGAAGAAACAGCTTCTATTTTCAGCAATTTTTGCCGGTAAAGGCATACAGCCCTTTGTCGTGCCGCTGATAGAAGTATAATTGGAAATCATTGAAAATTCTTTTTTTACAAAGTAGATTCTCTGTCCCGATTCGGTAACATAAACATAGAGTTCGCCGCCATTGTCATCAAGAATTTCTTTGGAGTCGGCAAGTTCTTCAAGTTTTTTGGCCTGTTCACCAAGAGCAACCATTTCGTCAGCGGCTTGCATGATTCCTTTGTCGTCACCATAGTTCTTTTTTAAGAAGTCATAATAATCTTTTGCAATGGTGTTTTGACTGTAGAAAAGAGCTTTTAAATCACTAGTGAGCCACCCGGCTTTGACGGTTCGTCCTAAAGTTCCAAGAACATTTCCAAGAGCGCCCGAAAGAGACGGAATATTTTTCGAAGCTTCAGTGAGTTTGCTTTTAACGGTATTAATCAAACCATCTTGGTCAACATCTGTTGCTGTTTGTTTAACTTCATTGACAATAGAATTAATAGCGTTTTGTGCAGCTTCAGAAATAGAACTATTTCCAACCAGCTCATGAACCCACATATCAAGAATAATGCTGTTTTGTTTGCTTTTAAACTGATCTTGAACGTTATCGGCTTCTCTCTCAATATTATCAAGGATACTTCCGTCAGACTTATTGGAAAGTTTAATAAAATCATCAGGTTCAAAAGGATTATTGGATCCTTCTTTATGAACATAAGAATCGGCATTAGGATCATTAAATTGAGCATAAGAAATCGATGTCAGAAATCCGACAGTAATAATTAAAGAAGATAAAAAAGAAAGGAATCGGTTCATTTTCTATTCTCCTTTCTCGGAAGTCCGATAATTTTAACGCCCAATAATAATAAAAAAACAAGGAGAGCCATAACGCCCCAAAAAGTTTCTTTATAAGTAAAAAACTTAAAAAAGCCTAGATAATACAAGCCTGCGACGGCAATAATCAAAAAAAAGTTAAAAAAAACAGACTTCATAAGCTTTATACCTTTATAGTGTAACACAGAAATCATCAAAAAAGTGTTACAGTTTTTTGATGTTTTTAGAATTTTCCATTCTTCAAAAAGCGCAGACAGGCGTTGACGATTCTTTTATTTTTAAAAGGATTGAGCGAAAAGTTTTTGATATAACAACAATCCTTTTCTCCTCTAAATTTTGCCACATCGGCAACATAAAAATATTTATCAAAAGACTGGGGTAAAAAGCGCAAGATTCCTTTACCTCGACGTTGGGTATAAATAACACCAATATCGGTTTTTAAGCGAAGTTTATCCCATTCTGAAGCATTCTTAGGGTCAAAATCGGCGCAAGCCGGCCCCAAAATGTTACGGAAAAACTTAATCGAGGCAAGCTTTGTCAACAAGGCCGAACCTTGATTCGGTGGACAAACCTGAACAGCGCGGTTGACTTTTAAGTTTTTGACCCAAGGCTCTTTTGAGGCAAGAAGTTTACGCAAAATAATGCCCCCGATTCCCAATGAAATAAAGGAAACCTCCTGAACATCTTCAAGATGATTCAAAAAGAAGTTAAGCTGTTTCACAAAACCGTCCAAGTTTTTTTGGGTCGAAGGGTAGTTAACCGCCGCCGCCAAATAATTATCTTTTAAAGCGGTGCGCCACATGGGTTTGAAAATATTTTTAGAATCGCCAAAGCCATGAAGCATAATAATCATATGCCCCTTTTGCCGCGGTAATTGATAAATGGAAATATAGCGGACAAAGGCTTGCCGACATTCTTCAAATCCTCCCTCATACCGGCGAATATCCCACGGATCAAGGAGGCGAAATTCTTTTGTTTTATGATTTCTTTGGATTCGCCACTTTTGATAAAAGAACACATCTTCCCAAAACTGGCTTCCTCCAAAGGTAAAAAAACAGCGTCTCATTATTTAAGTGTTCCTTTTCCCACCACATTTTCATTTGGAATAGCGGTAATTGTTACCATAGAAGAATCAGAAGAATCCATTTCGATAAGGATTTGAACGGCTCGACGTCCCTGAATATAAGTCATATGACTAACGCGAGCGCGAACGGTCGCAACCTCAATCCAACCAAGTTTCGGCATTTCAGACATATAAAAGTCAAAAACCTCACTCGGAGAATAATCAACGGTGAACACCAAACTTCCAATCCAGTTATTGCCACTTCCTAAAGCTTTGGTTTCTTCTAAATCGACATAAGCCGAAGCCGGAAAAGGCATATCCGGAAAGTTAGCAAAAGCCGGAGGAATCGCAGAACCGTCGATTCCAACAATCGGCTGTTTTTCAGAACAAGAAGATAATGAAATAACAACAAGCAAAGTAAAAACTAGCTTCTTAAACATGATAAAACCCTACTAAAAATACAAAAACTGCTAGGATTATAACAATCTAAGGTTAAAAAAAAGAAAACAAATTAAAAAAAGAGCCTGAGTATAAAACTCAAGCTCTTTTTTATATTAGAAATTAAAGACTCGGCAATCTTCAATTTTTTCATCAGCCACCAATTTTTGAATATCAGTGGGGACAGCCAATTGGTCAGATTCTGTTAAGTAAGTCGGTGTAAGAATCTCATCCAATCCCAAGGCTAATGTCAAATTGACACTCAGGATTGTAAGCTTTTCAGTTTTTCCTTCAGCCGACGAAATCGGCATGTTTAGCAAAAGACCTTTTGTATAAACATGATCTATATCATCTTTGTCATACAAATAGACGCCAACAAAGGCCAATCTTTTACCATTAGGCAGTTTAAAAGCGATTCCTTTTCCGTCATAAGGTCTGACCTTACCATCCGTGTGGAAGCCTGGAACTTTTTTAAAGGCATTTCCGGGAACAAAAGAGAGCCTCTCATAACCGCCGTTTACCGTATAACCGTCATAATAGTTAAGGTTAACTTTATACGGGATAAGAAAAGCCTGTTTTCCGGCTTTGGTCTTAAAAGTAACCAAACATCCCTGGTCGGTGTTTTCCACCTTACAGCTTGAAGGATGAGTCAGAAGCACAACCGTATTTTCTTCAGCCGTAACGCAGACGGCATCAGAAATCTTTTTAGAGGATTCGGTTTTTTCTTCAGAAGAACCGGATTTAGAACCACCGCCACAAGATGTCATAAACCAAACAGTGGCGCAACACAAACACAGAATTGTAAAAATCTTTTTCATAACAAAAAAAATTTAAAGGTTAATAATAAAGTCAAAGTAATAAGGTTTCGCTAGACAAAATAGCACAATTTTCTTAAATGTAAACAAAAAAATTAAAAAAAAGAAATAAATAAAAAGAATATAAAAAAATAACAACAAAATTGCGCGAAAAATCAAATAGATATAAAAAAGTTCAAAAAAAATCACATTTTTTTGATTTTTTATGTTGACATTTGCATCGAGCTAGAATATAAAGCTCTTCGTCACCTGATGAGGCGACAGGTTATAAAGACAAAGATTGAATAGGAAAAAATAGAGGGGATACGCAGACGGTATATCTTGAATAAAAAGATAATAAAGTCTGTGATATTTCTAAAAGGAACCAAGAGATTCTTTTGAAGTGAAGTAAGACAGACAGGATGGAATTTT
>CASFLB010000083.1 GCA_949295395.1 uncultured Pseudomonadota bacterium
CAAACTACCGCCTCCTCGCGCCACAATTATAAAATCCGGTTTGGCTATATTTCCGTCTTTAGGAAGGGCGTTGAACCCTCTGACTGCCGCGGCTATTTTTTCGGCGGCACCTTCGCCTTGTACCGGTGTCGGCCATAATACGATGTGACTTGGAAAACGGTCTCGTACGCGATGAATGATGTCTCGTATCACAGCACCGCTGGCTGAGGTTACCACGCCAATTGTTTGTGGAAGATATGGAATTTTTTTCTTGTGAGCTTGGTCAAATAATCCTTCGGCCGCGAATTGTTTTTTACGTTCTTCAAGGAGTTTTAATAAAGCTCCCGTACCTGATATTTCTAATTGCTCAATGACAAGTTGGTATGATGATTTGCCTGAAAAGGTGGTTATCTTTCCGGTGGCAACAACTTCTAAGCCATCTTCGGGTTTGAAACGGAGGCTACTTGCAACACCGCGCCAGCATACCGCCGATATAACGGCGTTTTCGTCTTTTAGGGATAAATAATAGTGCCCCGAATCGGCTCGCTTGCAGCCAAAAATTTCGCCTTTGATGCGGATGTGGTTAAAGTTTTTTTCAACACAGCGTTTAATTTCAGCTGAAATTTCGCTGACACTATATTCTTTTATGTCAGCGTTAATTGTGGGAGCCTGTGGTGTTGTTTGCAGACTGAATAAATCTTCCATTGTTGTTCCTATTTTTTTCAAAATTGGTATAATTTTATTTGCTTTTCTTTATGTTGTTAAGCCTTTTTTGTTCCTGTTGATAGCTTTTTTGATTTTTCTTGTGATTTTTTTTCTTGTCTTTTTTCTTTTTTGTTCGTATTTTAATGTTGTTCTTTGATTTTTATCCTTATCATTCTGTAAATTATGAAAAAACTACGAAAACATTATGAGGCTTTTTGTCTTAAGAAAGGGGAAAAGCTGTGGCGGCGGTTTTGTGATACGGCTCCGGCCGCTGTCGGGGTGTTTGAAGATGATGAACCTAGGCTTATTCTTTTCAAAGATTATTTGAACAAGATTTCGTCTCGTCAACGCGTTTGGTTGAAGAAATTCTTAGAAAGCCAGCTTCATTTTTTTAGGTATGGCGGTTTAGAAGGACCAAGCTGTGCAACAGAGGAACTTCATGATCTGAAATGGTCACAAATTTATCGAGCTCATTTGGAGTGTTTTGATTAAAAAAAAGCGGAATTTTTATTCCGCTTTTTTGTTGTTATTTCGTGCTTAACTGGCAGCGATTTCTTTGTTCCAAAACCTCTAACATTTTATCATTGTCGGTGATAAGGGTTGTTAGTTCGGGGATAATGTCCAAATTTACGCGGCAGGTGTTGAGATAGGTTTTCTTTTGTTTATTTATATTTACGCTGTTTTCAAATGTTATGATACATTCAGTTTCTGATTTTTCCATGCTCATTTTATTGCTGATTTCGATGTTGTTTGTTTTTTGCGATGAGCGAAAGCTTTCATAGGGGTTTTGCAAAGAAGGGCAGTCTTTTAGTCGGCTGACAAGTCCTCGCGTTTGAAATTTTGGCTTATAGCGCGTTATGCTTTCATCGGTCAATAAATCAGTAATATTGGGAATAGTTTTAATTGTTGATAGTTTGTCTTGGGGAATGTATAAATCAAAGTCTTGATATTTGATATGACATTTTTCCTTTTCCCAGCCGATGATTTCGATTGTTTCTGTCAGCATCATGAGACTTTTTTCTTCGCGGTCTTCTTTGCAATTTTGCAATGATGTTTGAAAGTTTTCGGAAAGGTTATTAAAACTCTCTTTTAAGGCCTGTTTTTCCTCTTGGGTTGGTTCTTGTTCCGATAATTCGCAGCTTGTGCCGATTGTTTTGGCCCAGGCAATATTAAATTTACCATCGGTCATGGTTTGTTGCATCGGTGTTTTTTTTGTTTCTCCGTTATAGGTTGATGTCATGTATGTTGTAAATGTTTCCGTTATCGGTGTGGCGGAACGATCTTGCATGGCTGAAACAAGTTCTTTCTGTAGGTCAGGTGCGATTGTGCAATTGTATAAAAACGTCATCATTCCGGGGATTTTTTGTGTGATGTTTACTTTGCAATTTCCGTTCTCATCTTTTCCTGCAATGTTGATGTTTACATCCATTTTTTGTTTGCCCATAAAGGGAATCGATTTGCTGAGTTCCGGATTGTTTTTGTTAAAGTTTTCTTCATAAGGAGAGCAAGATTGTGCCGCATTTATCAATTCGGGTGAAAAATTGTATAATTTTACTTCTTCGGTTTTCGTGGTAGCGGATGCTGTTGTGCCTGAGATATCTATTTTTATGCTGGTTGCGTTTGCTGAATTTATTTCAAACAGGGCTAGTCCCAGTCCTAAGATAATTTTTTTCATGTTGTTCTCCCGATATGTTTTTTTTATGATATTTTACTCATATCATGAGAAAGATAAAAAAATATTACTTTATCAATCCGAGAAGGTTTAAGGCATAGTCAGAGGCTTTGAATTCATCTAAATCCTCAATACCTTCACCAACGCCGATGAAATAAACCGGAAGCGGTGCTTCTTCGGCAATGGCGACCAAAATGCCGCCTTTAGCCGAGCCGTCAAGCTTGGTTATAACAAGGCCATCAATCTTGCATATTTGTTTGAAGGTTTTGACTTGTTCCAAAGCGTTTTGGCCGGTGGTGGCGTCTATGGTCAAAAGAGTTTGATGCGGTGCCTCGGGGATTATTTTTTGAATAACGCGGATAATCTTTTTTAATTCGTCCATCAAGCCGGTTTTGTTTTGCAGGCGGCCGGCCGTATCAATAAATACAACGTCATCTTTTTGGCGAATCGCTTCGGTAATGCCGTCATAGCACAAGCCTGCCGAATCGCACCCATTGGCGCCTTTGAAGACACGAATCTTGTTTCGTTCGCCCCAGACGCTTAATTGTTCAACGGCGGCGGCGCGGAAGGTGTCTCCGGCAATGAAAGAAACTTGTTTGCCTTGGGTTATTAATTTGGCGGCAAGCTTGCCGATTGTGGTGGTTTTTCCGGCGCCATTGACGCCGACCATTAAAATGATTTGCGGTTTTGAATCCGTTTTTATTTCAAGCCTTTTTTCGCAAGGAGCGATGATTTTTTCGATTTCAACGGCAAGCTCTTTTTTGATGTCTTCTGTTGAAAGTTCTTTATCCAGGCGACGCTTGGAAAACGAATCGATAATCTTCATGGTGGCTTTAACGCCCATGTCACTGCTGATTAAAACATCACTCAAGTCTTCTAAGGTTTGCGAATCGACTTTTTTCTTGGTGAAAATGCCGCTGATGCCTTCGGTTAATTTGTTTGAGCTTTTCTTTAAGCCGAATCCGAGTTTTTGAAAAAAGTTAGCCATTTCTTGCTTCTCCTGCTTCTCTTAAAATCTTTGCGCGTTCGCGGCGAAGTGCCATAGGGACTTGTGGCATTTTGGCGGCCGGTGTTCCTGGGCGTTCCGAATATGGGAAGACGTGTAGCTTGTCAAGACCGGCTTCTGTTACCAACTTGACGGTGTTTTGAAAAGCTTCGTCTGTTTCAGTCGGAAAGCCACAGATAAAATCAGCACCGAATCGAGCCTCAGGGCGAACTGCTCTGATTTTTTTGCAAAGATTGATGACATCTTCACGGCTATGGCGTCGGCCCATGCGCTTTAATATCAAATTATCTCCGGATTGAATTGACAAGTGAAAATAAGGATAAATATTTTTGTATTTACCTACTAATTCAATAAATTTGTCATCAACGGCGGCGGGGTCGAGTGAGCCAAACTGCAGGGACGGCAGGTTTGGAAAGCTTTGCAAAATGTCTTCAACCAAGCCGCTGAATGAGGGCTTGTAAGAACAAGCGTCAACACCGGTTAAGCAAATTTCTTCAAAGCCTTCATCAAGCAAAGTTTTGATTTGTGTCTTTATAACCTCAGCGTTTACCGAGCGGTTGGCTCCGCGAGCGTAAGGAATGATACAATAAGTACAGCGGTGGTCGCAACCTTGTTGAATTTGTACGAAAGCTCTTTGGCGGCCTTCAAAGCCGGTGATTAAGTAGCGGTCATAATTTTCGTATTCAAAAATATCTCCGACAATGATTTTATCTGCCGGATAGGGGGAGGTGATATATTTTTCTATCTCGGTTTTTTCTTTATTGCCCAGTACAAGGTCAACTTCTTCCATAGCAGCAAATTTTGCGGCGGCAATTTGGGCGGCGCAGCCAGTAACAATAATCTTAGCGTCAGGGTTTTCTTTGCGCAATTTGCGAATCGTCTGGCGGCACTGGCGTTCCGCTTCTTTGGTGACGGCGCAGCTGTTTATGATGATGATATTGTCGGCGTTTTTTAATTTTTCTTTGAAAATTTCTGCTTCATAGGCATTTAATCGACAGCCGAAAGTTATAACTTGTACCATGTTTCTCCTTTTGCTTACATCTTGTTTATTCTATAAAATATTTATAATTTTCGCAAGTGTCATATTTTGTTTTATTTTGTGATTGTGGGTGGTTAATTTAATTTATTGATTTATTAACTTTTTGTGTATATGATATCCGTATTCGCGATACCTATACTTGCGGTTATGGCGAATTTATTAGATAAAAACATATAGGGAGATCTCTAAATGAAGTTAAAATCTGTTTTATTGGCCTCAGCTGCCGTTTTGTTTGCCGGTTCTGCTGTTGCTGCGGACTTAACCAACCCGTTCTATTTGCCGGGTAAAGGTCAGATGACATCTGATACTAAGATTGAATATTTCCGTGAAAAAGATGGCAACGGTCATTATGACAATTACTTCGCTTCTGAAGAATTGGCTTATGGTTTGACCGATAACTTGGCTATCGTTGGTACAATCGGTAACTATTTTGACCATGAAGGTGAATACAACAACAGCCACAACTTTGATTATGAAATCGGCGCTAAATACAATATGGAACATGGCCGTATTAAAGCTCAGGTTGCCGCTTCTTATTACACATACAATCCGAAGTCTTTCTTAGGTCATAATTTAGATGCTCGTTGGCAGAAATATATCAACGGCGAAGTTAAAC
>CASFLB010000084.1 GCA_949295395.1 uncultured Pseudomonadota bacterium
TACAGTCGCCGTTATTCAATATATTAGCGGCACTCCGCCCAATACAAGCGGAGGATTTGGTTATGTTGAAGGTGTTTTGAGGCACCGTCGGTTACCTCTAACCGACAGCGTTAGTATAAAAAAGAAAAGGAAGGTTTGTCAACCTTCCTTTTTTTCTTACGGTAATAATGGGGACCAGGCAGGGTCGGAGGCATCCGCCGGTGTGACCACCATTCTTTCATTATAGCCGGTTAAGTCAATCGTATAGAGCCGTACCGGCGCATTCTTTCTTGAGGTGCCTTTATCCTGACGGAAATACATCAGGACACGGCCGTTTGGCGCCCAAACCGGAGCTTCAACCAGATAGCCGCTGGCCAACAATCTTTCTCCCGTTCCGTCCGGATACATCACGCCGATGTAAAACTCACCATTGGCCATTTTGGTGAAGGCGATATAGTCTCCTCGCGGTGACCAAACCGGTGTGGCATAACGGCCGGAGCCATAGCTGATGCGGTGGATGTTGCTGCCATCAGCATTCATGACATAAAGCTGTTGATTGCCGCCACGGTCCGAGTTAAAAACAATTTGTGAGCCATCCGGCGAATAACTCGGTGAGGTATCGATTGATGTCGGTTTTGTAATCTGTTTGGTCTTATGAGTTCTTAAATCCATTTCATAGATGTTGGTCTTGCCGTTGTTGGCATAGCTCATCAACAGTTTGTTGCTATCCGGCGAAAAGACCGGTGCAAAGGTCATTCCGGGGAAGTTTCCGACCAAAGTTTGGCGGCCGGTTTCAATGTCTAAAATATAAACCTTCGGAATGGTTCCAGCATAAGACAGATAAGTTATTTTTTGTAAGTTTGGCGAAAAACGCGGGGTTAAGACCATTGATGAACCTGAGGTTAAAAACTTGTGATTTTCTCCGTCTTGATCCATTATGGCCAGTCGTTTTACTCTTCTTGTGGCCGGGCCTGTTTCCGAAACATAAACAATGCGTGTGTCAAAATAGCCTTTTTCACCGGTCAAACGCTCATAGATTGTGTCGGCAATTACATGGGCAATTCTTCTCCAGTTGCTTTTGGTCGTACTGAAAGATTGGCCTTTCATTTGGTTTTCGGCAAAGACATCCCATAAGCGCATCTCAACTTTGAGGGTGGTTTGATTTGTCTCTGTAATGGCGGTTTGAACAAGGGCGTTTGCGTTAATGGCTTTCCAGTCATTAAAGGCTGGGGCTTCGTTTATGGATTTGAGCTGTTGGATATAGCTGTTTTCCGGTATCAGACGGAATAATCCCGAGCGTTCCAAATCGGCGATGACAACTTCGCGAATCTGTTCGCCATAATCTTCAGCTTCTGAATTGGCGGCTATCATTTCCGGAAAGGCTATCGGCAGCGGATTGCTGACACCACCGCTGACGTCAATTTGAAGTTCGGCTCTGGCTGGTGCTGCCAGCGTTAAACCAAGCATCATTATCCATAAATAAATTTTTTTCATAAACATCCCCTGTTTTATAAATTTTCGACTCTAATCTATCTGAATTTGGTTAAAAATAGATTAGCTTTGACTTAGTGCATCTAAGGCTCCTTGTAAAATATAGGCTGCGGCTGTGGAATCAAGAACTTTTTTGCGTTTGGCGCGAGAAAGGTCAAAGTCTTTGATTAAAAATCTTTCGGCCGCTGATGATGAGAGCCTTTCATCCCAAAAAAGTATTGGAAGATTGGTTCTTTCTTGTAATTTTTCGGCAAAGACTCGGACAGCGACAGCGGTTTCTCCTTCCTCGCCATTCATTTGCAGCGGCAAGCCTATCACAATGCCGCAAGCTTCTTTTTCTTTAATGATGGCAATAATCTCATCTATTGCCTGTTCGGGGGTTTTTTGTTGAATAATCTTATAAGATGTGGCAACCATGCGTAATAAATCCGATACGGCTATGCCTATTCTTTTTGCGCCATAATCTATTCCGATTAAGGCTTTATAATCTTTTAGCTTTTCCTTAAACTCTTGTCTGCTCAAATTTTTTCCTTTCTGCTTGACTTTTGTTTTTTTTATTCTAATATCGCCGACGTTATTTTACAATTATTAAATTATTATATTATGGTTATGGAAAATGCTATACTTATTTTTGTGTCGCTATGTTGTATCACGATTGCAGCTTTTGCGATTGAGTGTTTAGGGCGTTGGATTAATCATCAGCGGCATGTCTTAAGGCAAAAACTTCGGAAACGCTATATTGTCAAACAACCGAAACGTTTTTTGCGATGGTCAGAATCGCTGTCTTTGATTGAAGTTAAACGCCATTTGAGACTGCTTGACGGACGGCATATCCTTGAGGAATTAGAGGGTGTTTTGCTGCCGCGATAACCGTGATTTTAAGGGCATTATCTCTTTGGCGGAGATAATGCTTTTTTTATTTATAGATCATTGCGGTTTGTTCAACAGCGCTTAAAAATTTAGGAGATTCCATAAACGAAAAGTCGCTATTGAGAGGGTGTTCTATCAAAGAACGGATATTTTTTTCCGGTGTGACAAATTCCGGGGCAAAGTGGCGGCAAAAGGCATAAGCCGAGGCCTTAACTTGCGCATCGTTTTCGGTCATATAGCCGATTTCTTTTAATAAATCAGCAAGGGCTTTTTCGCCTTTGGGGGCTTGCTCTTTAAATTTGGGGAACAGGCCAATGCCTCTTTGGGCGAGTTCTTGCCACGGAAAGCTCATTCCGGGGTCGGGTTTACGCTCCGGTGCCGAATCGGAGTGGCCGATAATGTTGGTCGGGGCGATGTTGTATCTTTTAATAATATCTAAACTCAGCTCGGTTAAGGCGTCGATTTGAGCCTTTGAATAGGGGGCTTGACCCAAAGTTTTGTTTTGGAGCTCAATGCCGATGGAGCGGTCGTTCATTTTGTCTTCTCCGCGCCAGCTGCCTCTGCCGGCATGATAAGCTTTATTTTTTTCTTCGGCCAAGCAAGTGATTTTTCCTTCCTCGTCAATGTAATAATGTGTTGAAACACCTTCTTCAATGCATATTCTGCTAAAATCTTCAAGGCTGAAGATGTTACAATGAAATATCAGAGCATTGATTTCTTTTTCTCTGGTTCCGTATTCTAGATTTGCTATCATATTTTGCGGCTTCTTATAATATGTTGGTAAGCGTCATTAATCTCGGCCATTTTCATGGTGCAGCGTTCGATTTCTTCTTTTGAGGCGCCTTGGGCAACGGCGTGGTCAGGGTGCCAAATTAAAATCAGTTCCTTCCATTTGGCTTTGATTTCATCATTACCGGCTGAGATGCTTAAGCCCAAAATGTCGTAGTAATTTTGCAGAGGTGAGCTGCTGCTGGGGCGCGGCTGGTAACGGTCGTGGATTAGGTCAAAATTGCCATAGGGAAGCTCGATTATCTCGGATGTGGTTTTCAAAATGTCAAGTTGTTCGTGGCTTGGAAAGCCATCAGATGAGGCAATTTTGAACAAGTTGTCGATAATGTTTTCTTTTAATTCCAGATTATCTTTGGAGATTAAGGCCAGTTGTTTGGCGTATTTTTCATAGCCGCCGGCTGAATTTTTGGCACGGTTGAAAATGTCGGCGATTTTGCTGTTTTGCTCATAGGTCAGTTCAAACATTTTCTTAAAGGCGCGAATCTCGTTCTCACTCACTTGGCCGTCGGCTTTGGCTATCTTGGCTGATAATCCGGCCATGGCTTGTATTAGGGCAAATTTTCGGGCTTCTGATGAATGGAGATAGAGCTTTAACAAGTTCATTCTAGACCAAAAGCGATTGAGAAAACGGAGGTTTATGTTTTTCAAAACACCATCAAGGCGATAGCTGTCGGCTACAAAACCTAAGGCAACGCCAATCACAATCAGCAAATTGCTTTCAAAGCTAAAGCCGATAATTGCGCCTAAGATTTTGCACCAGTTGCTGTTCCAAAAGGTTTCAAACAGAGAGCGAAAGCGTGCGGCCAAAGGTTGCTGAGGCATATCAAACATTAAGTGTCCGAGCAAAAACAGCACGATGAAACCGCCGAATCCAAAGGTGACTGCGCCGAGCAAGCCGCCATATAAAATTCCGAAAATATTGTCTTCAATACGGTTATAATATTTATAAAAACGATAGGGGAGCATGATGCGGATATTGTCATCCAGCGTGCTGAGCGCTTGTTTTATCAGCTTGCGCAGAATCGTGCGGTCAATGAACATATGTCCGAAGAACATTCCCCACAGAAAACCTTCTGCGCCGAAAAGTCTTAATCCCAAAATTGATAACGTGAATTTTCCTATCGGAAACATATGCTCTTTACTCCTTTGGTTTTTGCTCAGCTCATTATATTGGAATTTGTTTTATCTTTACAAGATGATTGTTGACAACTCCACCGGAAAATCGCCGGCCGTAGTTATTAAGCCTTTATGCGTATCGCGGCGATAACTGAAATAGTTGTTTTCCTCTTTATAAGTGTCAATCTTTGAATTTTCGGTATTGGTGATGCCGAGTTTGTGAAGTTTGTATTCAATGCAACCGCTTAAATCAAACAGCCAATGATTTTCTTTATTTGAATGAATAAAATAAGCTTGGTTTTGAGAATCTTGATTAACAAAGGTTTCAAAAACTTCGGGGCCAACCTCAAACGAGGCTTGTTGAATGCAAGGGCCGATGGCGGCCGCTATGTTTTCTATCATGGCGCCTTTTTCAAGCATTAAATTTACTGTATTTTCGATTATTCCTTTTTCAAAGCTGCGCCAGCCACCGTGAGCTGCGCCAATTATCCCATTTTTATAATCAGCCA
>CASFLB010000085.1 GCA_949295395.1 uncultured Pseudomonadota bacterium
GCTTGTTCAACGATTCTTTCCGGAACGGTTTTGCTCAAGTTAACAATCAGACTGTGAGCCTTGCGGTTTTGTTCAACAACCGAGATTAAATCCTCACCCATAATCTGCTCGCCGTCGGCGCGAATAAGTGTTGCATCGTCACAACCGCCACGGTTAAGATAGTTTTCCATTTCTCTTTCGTTTTTGATATAAAGGATGGAATTTCCTTTTTTAACTTTATACAAAGGCGGTTGAGCAATATAAACATAACCACGCTCAATAAGTTCGGGCATTTGACGATAGAAAAAGGTCAGAAGCAAGGTACGAATATGGCTTCCATCGACATCCGCATCGGCCATGATAATGATTTTATGGTAACGGCATTTGTCGGGATTAAAGTCATCACGTCCGATTCCTGTGCCAAGAGCGGTAATAATCGTGCCGATTTCGGCTGAGTTAAGCATTTTATCAAAACGTGCACGTTCAACATTAAGAATTTTACCTTTCAACGGCATAATCGCTTGAGTTTTACGGTCACGTCCTTGTTTGGCAGAACCACCCGCAGAATCTCCCTCAACGATAAAGATTTCGGAAAGAGCAGGGTCTTTTTCTGAGCAATCCGCCAGTTTTCCGGGAAGTGAAGCCACATCAAGAACGCCTTTGCGACGTGTGAGTTCACGAGCTTTTCGAGCGGCCTCACGCGCGGTTGCCGCCTCAACAATTTTACCGACAATGATTTTAGCTTCATTCGGGTGTTCATCAAGCCATTCTTTGAGCTTGTCGCCAACCACGTTTTCAACCACCGGACGCACTTCGGAAGAAACGAGCTTGTCTTTTGTTTGGGACGAAAACTTCGGGTCGGGTACTTTTACCGACAACACACAGGTTACACCTTCGCGCATATCATCGCCGGTCAGGGTAACTTTTTCTTTTTTCAGCAAACCGTTTTCCATGATATAGTTGTTAATAGTACGGGTCAACGCACCACGGAAACCGGCCAAGTGTGTACCGCCGTCTTTTTGCGGAATGTTGTTGGTATAGCAGAGCATGCTTTCGTTATAAGCATTGGTCCATTGAATGCCGGCCTCGACCTGAATATCATTGGCTTCACCTGAGAAGAAAATGATTTCTTCATGCAACGGGGCTTTAGCTTTGTTGATATGAGCGACGAAGGCCTTCAAGCCTCCTTCGTAGTGAAAATCAACTTCACGAGGTTCTGTTCCGCGCTTATCAATCAGCTTAAGATAAACACCTGAGTTCAGAAAAGCTTTTTCGCGAATGGCGCGCTCTAATGTTTCAAAATTGAATTCGGTTTGTGTAAAGGTCTCGGGCGAAGGCAAGAAGGTAACCTCTGTACCATGCATTCCCGGAGCATCGGCAACGACTTTAAGATGTTCGGTAACATTACCGTTGGCAAACATGGCTATATGCTCTTTTCCGTTACGCCAAATACGAAGTTTCAACCATGTCGACAAGGCATTAACCACCGACACGCCCACGCCGTGCAAACCGCCGGAAACTTTATAAGAATTGTTATCGAACTTACCGCCGGAGTGAAGCTCGGTCATAATAACTTCAGCGGCAGAAATACCTTCTTCTTTATGAATATCAACCGGAATACCACGCCCGTTATCACGAATTGTCGCCGACCCGTCGGGATTAAGAATAATCTCGGTTTTATCGCAATATCCAGCCAAAGCTTCATCAATGGCGTTATCCAAAACTTCATAAATCATGTGATGCAGACCGGAACCGTCATCGGTATCACCGATATACATTCCGGGGCGTTTGCGCACGGCGTCCAAACCCTTTAAAACCTTAATCGAATCAGCGCTGTATTCTTTTTCTTCTTTATTAATTTCTTCTTGTGTCATTTCATGAGTCATAACGCAATCAAATCCTTCATTACAAATAGAAAAACATTACCCGAATGATACAACAAATTATGTTTCAAACCAAGCACAAAATCAAAAAAATACCCCAAAACGGGGATAATTTTTGCATTTTTTTAGCTCAAAAAAATTGTAACAGAAGTTTAACACACAAAAAACAAAAATTATGCTAGAATAAGATAATGCTAAAGGGGAACAAGGGTTAAACAAGGGCTTTTCTTCACAACAAAAATAAAAACTTTTAGCAGGACGGAGCGGCGCCAAATAACCTCCCTCTCTCTCATAACAAGTTATCAACGCCGCCCGTTAAATCCGTAGGCAATTCCGTAAGACCTGCGGATTTTTTTAATGCGCCTCGGTCCAGTTGTTGCCGACGCCGACTTCGGCAATCAACGGGACGGTAGTATCAGCCGCGCTTTCCATAATTTGTTTGATAAGCGCAGAGGCTTGCTCGACTTCTTCATCGGGGACTTCAAACACCAATTCGTCATGAACTTGCAACAACATTTTAGTTTTTAACCCCGATTCTTGCAGGGCTTTTTGCACTTTTATCATCGCGAGCTTGATAATATCGGCCGCACCGCCTTGAATAGGAGCGTTAATCGCCGCGCGTTCGGCATTGGCAACGATTCGCTTGTTAGTATCGTTAATTCCTGGGATAAAGCATTTTCGCCCAAACGGCGTTTCGACATAACCATGTTCATGAGCAAAAGCGATTGTTTCACTCATATAGGTTTTTATTTCAGGCATTTCACGAAAATACGCATCGATATAAGCCTTAGCTTCATCATTAGATACGCCGATTTGTTTGGCCAAACCATATTGGGAAATTCCGTAAATAATTCCGAAGTTAATCGCCTTGGCATGACGGCGCAAATCCGGTGTAATCTCGTCTAAGGGCAACTTAAAGACTTTAGACGCTGTTGCGGCATGAATATCTGCGCCATGAGCAAAAGCCTCTTTAAGGGCTTTAACATCGGCAACCGACGCCATAAGCCGCAACTCCACTTGAGAATAGTCGGAAGAAATAATTTTATAGCCCTTGGGTGCTATAAAGCAGGAACGAATTTTTTTACCCTCAATACTGCGAATAGGAATATTTTGCAGATTCGGATTAGACGAGGCCAAACGTCCGGTATTGACCACAGTCTGCGAAAAAGTCGTGTGAACACGGCTGTTTTTATCCAAGAGTTCGAGTAAAGAGTCGGTATAAGTGCTTTTGAGCTTTGAAAACCCGCGCCAGTCCAAAATTTTTTGCGCCAGCTCGATTCCCTCATCGGCCAGTTTTTCCAAAACATCGGCACCGGTCTGCCATGAACCTCCGGCGGTTTTTTTGCCCTTAATCGCATTTTTTTCAAACAAGATGACGCCGATTTGCTTAGGTGAACCGAGATTAAATTCTTCACCGGCCAGTTGATAAATTTCTTGTTCTAATTGCTTGAGGTTTTGTTCAAACTCACGGCTGAGAGCTTTTAACGCGGCCGCATCAACCAATATACCGTTGTCTTCCATGATTTTAAGCGTTTGAATCAAACCGCGGTCAAAATGCTCATAAATAAAGGCCTTATGTTCTTTAACCAAACGGTTTTTGAAGATGTTATAAAGACGCAACGTAAAATCGGCATCTTCGGCGGCATAATCAACCGCCTTTTCCAGCGGAACAAGGTCAAAGGTAATCTTGTTTTTGCCGCTGCCGCAAACCTCTTCATAAGCAATCATTTTGTGGTTAAGAAACAGCATGGCCAGTTCATCAAGCCCATGCCCATGCTGAGATGAATCCAACACATAAGACAAAACTGCGGTATCTTCAATCGGAAAAATGTCGCAGTCTTCGCCCAAAACCTGAGCAATAAAATGCAGGTCGAATTTAATATTATGTCCGATTTTGAGAATAGACTTGCTCTCCATAAGCGGACGCAAATATTTTTTAACGGTTGCAAAATTCAGCAAAGGAACCTGATTTTGCTCAGGAGCCGAACCAAACAAATCACCGTTCGCAGCGCCGTCATTATAAACCAAAGGCAAATAAGCCGCTTCGCCGATATCCGTCGCGATGGATATCCCGACGATTTTATCAAAATAAGGGTTAAGGCCGGTTGTTTCGGTGTCAAAAGCAAAGGCACGTTTTTCTTTAATTCGATTCGCCCATTTTTTAAGGGCTGTCTCATCTGTTATCAGCTCATAGTCTTGTTTGGGGGCTAAAAGCTCTTTAGGTATGGCAAAAGCCGATTCTTTACCGCTTTCTTGCGCCTCATCGAGGGCGTCGCATCGCTCATTAGCCCATTGTTCAAAACGCGGCTTGAGTGTCCGAAAAGCATATTTATCAGCAAAGGCCATAAGCTTGTCGAGTTCAGGTTTTTGACAAGCGTAATTTTCAATCGGAAGTTCAACCGGAACATCATTTTTAAGGGTTACCAGTTGCAAAGAAATCTCAGCATCTTGACGGTGAGCGATAAGATTTTCGCGACGTTTATTTTGTTTGATTTCTCCGGCACGGTCCAAAACCTCTTGCAGCGAGCCAAATTGATTAATCAGCTCGGCCGCGGTTTTAATCCCGATTCCCGGAACCCCAGGGACATTATCAATCGTATCACCGGCTAAGGCCTGAACATCAACCACACGGTCGGGGTAAACGCCGAATTTTTCTTTAACATCTTCGGGGGTGAAAAACTTATCTTTCATCGGGTCATAATAAGAAACCCCGTCACGAATAAGCTGCATAAGGTCTTTATCGGCAGATACCACAACCGCCTCATAACCTTTGTCGGTGGCTTGCTTG
The DNA here is from genome assembly GCA_949295395.1 of uncultured Pseudomonadota bacterium. Taxonomy (GTDB): domain Bacteria; phylum Pseudomonadota; class Alphaproteobacteria; order RF32; family CAG-239; genus HGM16780. The sequence continues at coordinate 4,651 of CASFLB010000085.1, forward strand.
GCATAAGTTGCAATCAAGTCATCGGCGCCTCACGAATAATTGAAAATTGCGGAACCAGCTCCTCAGGAACTTCGGGGCGAGTTCCTTTATAATCCGAAAAAATTTGATTACGAAAGTTCTGCCGTTTTGCGTCAAATAACACCAAACAATAATCGCACTTAATCCTTGTTGTCAGTTTAAGAAACATATTGCTGAAACCATAGACGGCATTCACCGGCGTGTTGTCAGGAGAAGTCATCATCGGCAGTCCATAAAAGGCGCGGAAAATATAGCCCGAGCCGTCAATCAAACAAACTTT
>CASFLB010000086.1 GCA_949295395.1 uncultured Pseudomonadota bacterium
AAAAAATATCAAATTAATCGAAAGCGGAAGAACTTTTTCATTACACAAAGTTGCCGTCCTCGCCGCCATATATGAACATGAACTGCGTTTTGAACTTAGAGAAATGGCGTAAAAAATCAGTCGACCACAAAGCAAACTTTGTAAAAGCTTGGAGAACGAGGCAAATAATAAGATTTTAGGGCGACAACACCGGAGCGTACACAAACAGTACGTGAGGATGGCGGAGACCCGCGAAATCTGTATTAGTTGCCCGTTATCCGAGCTTTTAGTAAAATGTCTCTAGATGTGCTGTTATCCGAGTTTTGTAAAAGTTTGGAGAATGAGTCGAGTAGTAGGCGTCAAGGGCAAAAGTACCGCAGCGTACACAAACAGTACGTGAGGACACTTTTGACCCGCAGACAACACACTAATCGACCATTATACAAACTTTTTATATGTAATTTAACATATAAGCAGATACCCTCTCCGCATACCCCGACGGATTCTTAATCGCTTCACCCTCGGCAATAAGCGCTTGATCATAAAGAACCATCGTCATGTCTTTGAGGGTGGATTCTTTGGCAGGATCAGAGGCGGCTTCCGCAAGCTTGATGATTAACGGATGATAGGGGTTAAGTTCCAAAACTTTTTGGCTGGCAAAGGCAGTTTGTTGCTGATGATTACGCATCAAGCGTTCAAGGTGAATGCTCATCTGCCCGTCCAAAACGCTCAAGCTTACCGGACTGGTTGTCAGTTTTTCGGTTGAGATAACTTTGGCAACGTCGCCTTCAAGCTCTTTAGCCATAAACGCGATTAATTTATTAAGGTCTTCTTCTTTGGCTTTGGTTTCTTTGCGTTCAACTTTAAGGTCATCGGCAGCCTGAGAAATAGGCTTAATATCCTTATCTTTGTATTTGAACAAAACCTGAGTCCAAAATTCATCAATCGGGTCGATAAGGAGCAAAACCTCGATTCCCTTAGCCTTAAAGGCTTCGAGTTGCGGATTGTTGGCAAGAACTTTCACGTCATCACCGGTAATATAATAAATAGCCTTTTGCTCGGGCTTCATCCGTGAGATATAATCATCAAGAGAGGTAAGTTTCTCAAGATTATCGGTTGAATAAAAGCGAGAGAGAGAAGCAATTTCTTCCCGATTCGTAAAGTCTTCATAAATTCCTTCCTTAAAGGCCGTACCGAAAGCCGTCCAGAATTTAAGATAATCATCATAATCGGCACTGCGTTTTTTAAGCTCTTTCAACAAGCGGTTAACAATACCGTTGCGAATTTTGGCAACCATCGGATTTTGTTGCAACATTTCACGAGAAATATTAAGCGGCAAATCCGAACTGTCGACGATCCCCTTAACAAAACGCAAATAATTCGGCAACAACTCTTCAACCTTGTCCGAGATAAAGACCTTATTGACATAGAGCTTCAAACCGTTTTTGCGGTCGGGCTGAAACAAATCATAAGGCTGGGTTGACGGAACAAACAACAAGCCGGTATATTCCAAATTTCCTTCAGCTTTGAAATGGAGCGTCATCCACGGCTCATCAAAATTTTTAGAAACATGATGATAAAATTCGTTATACTGCTCTTTGGTAATTTCGGCTTTATTGCGTGTCCACAAGGCCGAACCGGTATTAACCGTTTCCTCGCCGGCTTTTCCCAAATCAAGAATAATCGGATAACTGATATGATCAGAATAAAGGCGAATAATCTGACGCAAATAAACCGTATCGGTAAAGTCTTTTTCGGCTTCTTTCAAAAAAAGTTTGATTTCGGTACCACTCTCGGCTTTTTTGGCTTCGGAGATTTCAAACCCGCCGATTCCATCTGAAACCCAAAACCAAGCCTGTTCTTCTCCGGCTTTACGGGTTAAAATTTCAACCTTGTCAGCAACCATAAAGGCCGAATAAAAGCCCACACCGAATTGCCCGATTAAATCAACAGAAGAACCGTTGTCTTTTGCATTATTCACAAAATCAGCCGTACCGGACTTTGCAATTGTTCCGAGGTGATTAATCAAATCGTCTTTGTTCATACCGATACCGTTGTCGATAATTTTTAAGGTTTTATTTTCGGCATCGGGCACGATTTTAATCTTCAAATCCGCAGCATCTTTTGCCAAATCGGGATTAATCAGCGCCATATATTTAATTTTATCGCAGGCATCGCTGGCATTAGAAATCAGCTCGCGCAAAAAGATTTGCTTTTCGGAATAAAGCGAGTTAATCACAATATCAAGCATTTTATTAACTTCGGCCTTAAACTCCATTTTTTCAGACATAATGCACTCCTTATATAAATTTTATCTGTCATATATATGGGAAGTCAAAAGTCAAAACGCAACCCTAAAAAATAAAATACTTGATTTTAAAAACAATATGGTTTAATTGAAAGAAAGAATTGAATGCCAACAAATAGATGAGGAGAAAAAAAATGGCTTCTGTTGTTAACGATTCCTGCATTAAATGCCGCGCTTGCGTTTCTGTATGTCCGGTTGATGCTTTCCATGAAGGCGACAGCCAAATGGTTATTGATCCGGATACCTGCATTGAATGCGGTGTTTGCATTTCTGAATGCCCGCAAGGCGCCATCAGCACCGAAGATGATGCTGATCCTGAATTTGTAAAATTCAACGCTGAAAAAGCTAAAGAATGGCCGAATGCTAACGAATAAGCTTTCGCTAAAACAACAGAAACCTTCGTGCAAGCGAAGGTTTTTTTATTGCAAAAAAAGTTTTTTGTATTAGATTAAGACTAAGCGAAAACAAATAACAAAAGAGGATAAAATGACTCCCAAAAGCGCAAACGCAACTTATTATGATGTTGTCGGCATCGGAAACGCCATTGTTGATGTCATGGCCAAGGTCGGCGACGGCTTTTTGAGCGAAAGAAATTTACCCAAAGGCGGCATGGTCTTGCTTGATGCTTTGTCAGCCGGAAAAATTTATCAAGACATCATTCCCCAAAGAGAAGTATCGGGCGGTTCGGCGGCCAATACGGTTGCCGGTATGGCGTCTTTAGGCTTAGCCTGTGCCTTCATCGGCAAGGTTCATGATGACGCTTTGGGACAATCCTTCAGTCGAGATATCGGCGCCACCGGCATAGACTTTTTCACCAAACCGTTGACACAAGGCCCGTCAACCGGCCGCAGCATTGTTTTGGTCACCCCTGATGCCGAACGTTCGATGTTTACCTACCTTGGAGCTTCGACTCATTTGAGCCTTGAAGACATTGATGAAGAGATTATCAAAAGCGCGCGTATGACTTATGTTGAGGGCTATTTGTGGGAAGAAGAAAGCGCCAAAGAAGCGATTTTGAAAGCCGCAGAAATTGCCCATGCCAATAATCGCGACTTTGTGTTCAGCTTGTCCGACAAGTCCTGCGTTGAACGCCACCGTGAAGAATTTTTGGATTTAATTAAAAATCACGTTGATATTTTGTTCGGCAACGAAGACGAATTAAATTCGCTGTTTGAAAGCGATGACTTTGAACATAACCTTGATTTGATTAAACCGATGGTCGACATTGCCGCCATCACCCGCAATATTAAGGGTTCGGTTGTTGTCAGCGGCCGCGTCAAAACCTTTGTCGAATCAGAAACGGTTGAAAACGTGGTCGACACCACCGGCGCCGGCGATTTATACGCTGCCGGATTTTTGTATGGCCTGATAAACGGCCGCAGCATCGGCACTTGCGCAATGATAGGCAGCCTCGCCGCGGCTGAAATCATCAGCCACTACGGCGCAAGACCTGAAACCTCATTAAGAGGCTACGTCCGCACCAATCTTGTCAAATACGGTAAAACCCTTTAAGAAAACAAAAAAAAGCAAAGGCTTAATTTCAGACAAATAAGAAATTAAGCCTTTGCTTTTGTTTCATAGTAATTCTTAATCCATAGTAATTTTTCTGCATGGAGCATCAAACACCATGCCCAAGAAATTATCGATAATCCATGGTAAACAAAGAGCCACCATGCAAGCACACACATAACCTTGAAATTCTTTAAAGGCCTGCGGATTTTGAAAAACAAGAATGACGGCTGAAAAAATAACCAAAGCATAAGCAATTATTTTAAGAGCAACAATCATCTTGGAATTCAAAGAAGCGGAAAAAACATGATACAATACTTGCAACAAGACTCCGCATACGAGAAGAATAATAAGTGTTGCCATAGTTATAGAAAAAATTATAAGTTATCTACACTAAGAATGACGATAAAAAATTAAAAAGCGATTAATTTTCATAAATTTTCTTGAAAAATAAAATTAAATTGCTATTGTAAGGTCAACTTAGAAATAAAATGATTTCTGGGATAGATGTTGTTATGATTTTTTGCAGAATTCTGTAAATCTAAATTCGGAACGAGAACTTAAATTTACGATCATGACGACCATTTAGGGCGCGGCTGTTTTCTTTCATAAATGGCCGTGCTGGAAGTAAATTTAAGGACGACGTGTACAAAAACAGTACACGAGAACTTAAGTTTACGATCATGACGACCATTTAGGGAAGAAAACAAATGATGAAAATGAGAAATATTGCCATAATCGCCCACGTTGACCACGGCAAAACAACAATGGTTGACGGGCTCTTGAAGCAGAGCGGCACGTTCAGAGATAATCAAAAAGTTGAAACCTGCGTTATGGACAGTAATGAGCTTGAAAGAGAAAGAGGAATCAC
>CASFLB010000087.1 GCA_949295395.1 uncultured Pseudomonadota bacterium
AGCAATCGTCGGAAAAACAGGTGTCGGAGCCGTAGGTTGAGGCGTGGTTGGGGTAACATTAATATATTTAATGTCACGCAGAGCAATATGGTTAAACGCAAAAAATACAAAAGCGGCGGCTGAAACGGAGAGACAAATTAAAAAGGCAATAGCACCGAAAAGCTGCATAACAGCGGCGATAATAATCGGCCCAATAACCATACCGAGACTTTGTAACATAATCAACAAGCCACAGGCCGGAACGCGATCATCATTTTGAATAAGATCATTAACGTGAGAGACACAAATTGGATAAACCACAAAAGTACAACACCCGAGAACAAAAGCAGATGAAGTAAGGGCAAGCGTTCCGTTGTCAATAAAAATATGTATCCATGGCGCGATAAAGAACATCAGAACGCAGGCCCAAAGAATCACAAAACGCCGATCAATAAGGTCTGATAATTTTCCAACCGGGATTTGCGCACACATACCGCCCAAAATGCCGGAAAACATGAACAGAGAAGTTTGGTGAAGGTCTAAACCGCTTCGCACGGCATAAATTGTTCCAAGTGTATAAAAAGCGCCGACAAAAATACCGCTGCAAAAACACCCTACAACACCAACCGGAGAAATTTTATAAAGAGTTAAGAGCTTCATGCCCTTTTGCACAGAAATTTCAGGCATAGGTAAAGCGGTTAAGGATATAGGAATAAGCGCCAGCGAAAAGATGATTGAAACGAGTGCTAAAATGAGAATACCGTTTGTATCGGGAACATTAAGCAACAGCTGTCCAAGGCCGGATCCCATATAAGTCGTAACCATATAAAGAGACATAACTAAACCGCGATTTTTGTTGTTAGCCCGAGCGTTAAGCCAACTTTCAAGGCACATCATGGCCGCCCCGATGCAATATCCTTCGCAAAAACGCAAGCCACCCCACAAAATCGGGCTTTGTGAAAAGATATGAGCCAAAACCAAAGCCGAAAAAAGCGAGATAAACGCCGAAAAAGACCGTATATGTCCAACTTTGTTAATAATTTTAGAAGCCGATAAAGCCGCCCAAATATACCCGACATAATACATCGATAAAATAACGCCGATTTGCGAGGTCGACACCCCAAACGTATTCATCTTTAATGACAAATAAGAGGTCAGAAGCGCATAACCGGCACAGGTAAGCAACGTTCCGGCAAAAAAAGCCGACAACGGCGAAACAACAGCCCTAATAGGCATAAAACGTTCAGAAAATTTACTCATAACCAAAGCATAATCATAAAAGATTAAAATTTGATAAAGTCAGCTCATTCGTCGGATAAAGATAAAAAAGACTTGCAAAAATGAGAGTATGGACTATAGTCGCAGGTAGAAAATAATAGATTTAAGGAGATAAAAAATGCCTTTAGTAACAATGCGTCAAATCCTTGACCACGCGGCGGAAAACAACTATGGTGTGCCGGCTTTTAATATCAATGATATGGAGCAGGTTATTGCTGTGTTGCAAGCCGCTAAGAAAGTAAACGCTCCGGTTATTTTGCAAACATCAACCGGTGCCCGTAAATTTGCCGGAGATCCGATGATACGTCATATGGTTCAGGCTGGAATTGAGATGTTTCCGGAGTTGCCGATTTGTATTCACCAAGACCACGGTTCATCGGTAGATATCTGCCAGTCAGCCATTGTGAATGGTTATTCCTCGGTAATGATGGATGGCTCATTGGAAGCTGATGGTAAAACCCCGTCTTCTTTTGAATATAATGTAAAAGTAACCAAAGAAGTTGTCGCTCGTGCACATGCTGTCGGTGCTTCCGTTGAAGGTGAGTTAGGTGTTATCGGCTCTTTGGAAACCGGAAAAGGCGATAAAGAGGATGGACACGGAGCCGAAGGTGTTATTGATAAAAAACGCTTGGTTACCGACCCTGATGAAGCGGCCAAATTTGTCGCCGAAACACATCTTGACGCTTTAGCTGTAGCAGTCGGAACTTCTCACGGTGCTTACAAGTTCACCAGAAAACCGGATGGTGATATCTTGGCAATTGATGTTATTGAAAAAATTCATAAAAAACTTCCGAATACGCACATGGTTATGCATGGATCTTCTTCCGTTCCGCAAGAACTGCAAGATTTGATTAACGCCTATGGCGGTGCCATTCCTCAAACCTTTGGTGTTCCGGTTGAAGAAATTGTTCGCGGTATTAAATCCGGTGTTCGCAAAGTTAACGTTGATACCGATTGCCGTATGGCTATAACCGGTGCGATTCGCAAGATATTTACCGAGAACCCGAAAGAGTTTGACCCGAGAAAATATCTCAAACCGGCAATTGAAGAAATGCAAAAAGTATGCGAAGCACGCTACATTGCCTTTGGTGCCGCTGGTCATGCTGATAAGATTAAGGTTATTCCGATGTCTGAAATGGCCAAACGCTATGCCGCCGGAGAAATCTAATTTCGGTTTCAATAGACAACAAAAAAACTCAGTTCTTTTTGGAACTGAGTTTTTTTATTAAATTCCTTCAATAACAGGCCGAACTTCAAAAAAATTAAAGCATTTACTTAAACGTGAAGTTGCTTTTTGTTTTCCGAGTTTGATAGCAAAAGCCTGGAAAGGAGTTGCTGACGAAGCGCTCCAAAAGGTCGAAGGACTCATTCGGTCACCATCTAAAAAAGAAATAAAACGATTCAACAACAAAAAATCTTTTTCATCGAGCTGAATAATTTTTTCCCACGTAGCAAGGCTGCCGCAAGAGGAAACTTTTCCATTAATGCAAATTTTTTTGCAATAAAGTTGAGCATCGTCCCAATTATACCGTTCATCCGAAACTTTAAGTCGAAAAGCGATTGAACCGATAACAATTCCCCAAGGTCTTTTATGCGGAATAGGTTTCCAAGAACGGTGCCCATCGGCATAAAAAAGCTCGAACGGATATTTTCCTTCAGCATCAAGAAAATCATCAATAACGGGAAAAAGTTCATGTTTCGTTGTTCTCCACATTCTTAAAAGGGCTGGAATAATGGAGTATTTTTTATTTTTTTTCATAATAAGAGGTATTAATAATTTAGAATTAATACATTTTTATCATGGTCAAGAAAAAAGTCAAGGACAGATAGGAGCTTGACAAAGTTTCAAGGTATGATAAAAAACAAAGACAAACTTTATTATTAACCATAAATTTTTTATAATTATGACAACTGTATTTTTTCTTTATGTGCTTGCCGCAGTATTGTTTTTACTGATTTTAGGCATTGTCTGTGTCAAAAAGACACAAGTGTTTACCGGCATAAAGTCTTTGCTTCCAAAACCTAAAATTCAAGGGGTATCAAAGCTTAATCAAGTTCACACCCCCGATGGAAGAAAAAACAAGTATCAAGAAAAACTGAAGGACAAAGCTTTTTCACAACAAGCGATTAACCGCCGCGGTACAAGAAACAAGTAAGGTAAAACAAAAGCAGCCTCAAAGGCTGCTTTTTTACTGAGCTACAAAACCATAGTTATTATCGGGATTGCCCCAAAAATTAGTACCGTATTGCGGGTAATGATCACTTATCCCTTGATTGTTGTAGTTTTGGATAAGTTGGTCTTCTTTGGCTTGGCGAGCGGCTTGGTAGGCCACTTCATCACGGGCAGAAAAATTGCTGTGGTCAACACCGTATGTATCAATCTGATTTTATTTTTCCACAGCGTATTATTCTGAATTTTTCTTAAAATATTACTTGTTACAATTATAGGTTGACTTTATTTAATTTGCACACTAAAATAAAACTTGCATATCAAAAAGATTATTTGTCAATCTGATATGTTTTTTATATAAGGACAAATCTTATATAAAAAGGAGTGGCTTTGAAGTGCAGAAATAATGCGGCGAGCTGCGAAAGATGACGTATTCATAGACCGATGATGGGGATCGCCGTCCATCCAAAGCCACTTTACCGTGTAATCATATTTAAGTTAGAAAGCTCAACAACTTTATGAATATCACCACAACCAACTACGGATACTCTAAATTCTCAGCAGATAGTGCGATAGAACTGATTAAATGCGTCAAGCCTATAATCATAAATCATAATTTGGATAAAATATTAGCCGCCGGAATAGATTGCGACCTTTTTGATAATGATGAAAATGACGTTGTCAAAATAGCCAACAAAGATAAATATGGATGGATGGGTCCTCTGGTATTCCAAATTGGAAAAGAAAACTTATTCATGCAATTTGATGGTTATTTTTGTTATAAAATCGGCTTAAATACACATCACATTACCAAAGTTAATAATATCGAAAATATTCCGCTTAAAAACATAACATTCCCAACCGAAGAAACATATATTGATATTTCTTTTTTATATGCTGAGGTTATCACACATAAAATTATAGATATTTATACACACAAGACTGCTGATGGAACTTGCCTTTTAGCAATTATTATGGTTATGGACAACCAACATTATATTGCCATTGGTAATGATATTGATAACCCGAGAATGGAAATTTTTACAACAGTATCAGCCATGGAACAAGCTTTGCAACAATGGGAACAAGAGGCTTAATGAAAATCCACCGGCTAATGCTGATCTGTACCCTGAAAAGTGGAAATGAAAAAGAAATCCCCCGAGGGGTGTAAATCAAGAGGAGGGATTAAGCAAATGGCATCGGCGTTGGGCCGGTGT
>CASFLB010000088.1 GCA_949295395.1 uncultured Pseudomonadota bacterium
GTCGTCCAAATCAGCGGCCGGAGCTGCTGCACCTGCATCCCAGCCGGCTCCCGAGGGAGCGCCTGAAAAGACATCATTGCCACCGGCAGGAACACCGTCGCCTCTGCTATCCAACAAAGTCAGGTTGCCGTTGAAATTTTGCAAAACAATCTCGGTTGTATATCTTTCGCCGCCATTGGTGTCTTCCCATTTGCGGGTTTGCAACTGTCCTTCGATATAAACTTTTGAGCCTTTTCTTAAATATTTTTCAGCAATGTCAGCTAACTGCGGGTTAAAAATCACGACACGATGCCATTCCGTGCGATCTTTTCTTTCTCCCGAAGCTTTATCTCTCCAGCTATCCGTGGTCGCAACGCTCAAGTTTACAACTTTGGTGCCGCTTTGGGTGTTGCTGACGCGAGGATCTGCGCCTAAATTACCGACTAAAATTACTTTATTTATGCTTCCAGCCATTTCTTTTCTCTTTATTAAAGTTATTCCTGCGTTTTAATATACCCGCTTTATTTTAAGATTAAAGCAAAATCTTTATCTGTGGGAAAAAAGGTTGTTTCACCCCATAAGGTTTTGACCGGCCCATGCGCCATGGCTGATGACAGTCTGTCATAATCAAATGAACCGCCTTTTTCAACCAGGGCTTGCCAAAACTTTACGGCTGAAAAGCCATAAACACCCAAACCTTCCGGCTCAATACCTTTTAATCTTAACTGCACCAAGGTTTCGGCAAAATTAGGATTATCCGCTAAGGATGGCAAGCCGACATAAAATATCTTCTCCGCCATTTTGCCCATAATCTCATTATAATCATTTTGCGCCTTATATTTATTGGCAAAAATGATAAAATGTTCGTTTTCATCTTTTAACTGGCTGGCAACTTCGGCCGTTTGTTTTGGCGTGCCCAATATATAAGCTATATTATTTTTATCTTCCAGTACTTTTTCGACCAAATCATCCGTATCATCAAACGAGCTATAACTATAGGCTCTTAATCGCTCTAACGCGTTATGCTTCTTGAATTCTTGTTGTACGGCGGCGGCAATATCAACAATCTCGCGATTTTCACTATCATAAATTATTGCTACGTTTCTTCCTGCAAAACTCTTGTTATAAAAATTATAAAAATCAGTGCTTTGACGGCGGTTATCTCCGCTTAATTTGGCTAATCCGGGATAGGTTTGGGCTTCATCCTCTTCAGGAATCGATGTTGGGATTATTTGAAAAATCTTGGCATCAGCGTATGTTTTAGCAACGTCACTAAATTTATTATCGCAATATGGTCCTATGACCAACGATATCTTATCTTTTTCGCTGGTATTGGAGGCAATCATCTTGGCCGTGGCGACCGATAACCGATCGTCGCACTTGTCATTTACGGTAATCAGATTTATCTTCTCTCCATTCAGGCCGCCGGAATCATTGATTAAATCGACGGCTGTCTTTACTCCGTTGATTAATTCCGTGCCAAAGCTTTGCATTTCTCCTGACTGCGGGGCAACGACGGCAATATTAACCTCTGCTTTTGCCGCTGTTGTTCCACAAAAAGCTGCTAAAATTCCTATATATATCTTAATTTTCTTAAACAAATTTTTCTCTTGCTTTGTTTAGTCCAATATTTTCTTTTACCATATTTCCTCAAAAATTGCAAGGTGATATTCTCTATGCCTGTGGTTTTACTTTTTTGTTGCATTTTTGTTCTGTCGTGATTATAGTCTCTTCAGGAGTTTAATATGGCTAGTGATTTTATTGAAATTAAAGGCGCGCGCGAGCATAACCTTAAAAATATTGACATTGATATTCCCAAAAACAAGTTGACCGTTATTACCGGTCTTTCGGGATCTGGAAAATCGTCCTTGGCGTTTGATACGATTTATGCCGAAGGACAGCGCCGCTATGTGGAAAGTTTATCGGCTTATGCCCGCCAGTTTTTGGAACTGATGAAAAAGCCTGATGTCGATTCAATTGAAGGACTTTCTCCGGCCATATCCATTGAACAAAAAACAACCTCGCACAACCCTCGTTCAACGGTTGGAACCGTTACCGAAATTTATGACTATATGCGCTTATTGTGGGCGCGTGCCGGAACGCCTTATTCTCCGGCTACGGGGCTTCCTATTGAATCGCAGACGGTATCGCAAATGGTTGACCGAATTCTTGACATGGAACAAGGAACAAAGCTTTTGTTGCTCGCCCCTATTGCTCGCGGAAAAAAAGGTGAATTCAAAAAAGAACTTGAATCCTTGCAGAAACAAGGATTTCAACGTTTTAAAATTGATGGGCAAGTTTATGATGTGGACAATCTCCCTACCCTTGCCAAAACATTCAAACATGACATAGAAGTTGTGGTTGACCGAATTGTCGTTAAACCCAATATTCAAGAACGCTTGGCTCAATCTATTGAAACCGCGCTTAAGCTTAGTGATGGCTTGCTTTATGCCGAAAATCATGAAACAAGTGAACGCACGGTTTTTTCTTCAAAATTTGCCTGCCCTGTTTCCGGTTTTACGATTGAGGAAATCGAGCCTAGACTTTTCTCCTTTAACAATCCGTTCGGCGCTTGTCCGCATTGTGATGGAATCGGTGCCAGCCTTTATATGGACCCGAATCTGATTATTCCAAACGAAAATCTTTCTCTGTCACAAGGGGCCATTGCACCGTGGAATACCGGAAAGTCGGCCTTTTATACGCAAACGGTTAATTCCTTGGCTGACTTTTTACATATTTCAACCTCGACACCGTGGAAAGACCTGCCGAAAGAAGCGCAAGATGTTATTCTTTATGGTTCAGGCAATGTTTGCGTGCCGATGTATTTTTCACGCTTTATGACCGATAAACCGTTTGAAGGGGTTATCCCGAACATGGAGCGCCGCTTTTTGGAAACTGATTCCGCTTGGATACGCGAAGAATTTTCAAAATATCAATCTGCCGCGCCGTGTGAATATTGCCATGGAAAGCGCTTAAAACCAGAGGCCTTAGCCGTCAAAGTCAACGGGCTTGATATTATGGAAGCCTCGGATATGTCTATTAAAAAAGCGCTTGAATGGTTCTCCGGCGTTGAGGCGACGCTCACGCCGAAAAAGGCGGAAATTGCTCATAAAATCATTAAAGAAATTATCAATCGTCTCAGCTTTTTGAACAACGTTGGGCTTGATTATCTAACTTTATCTCGTCAATCCGGCACACTTTCGGGTGGAGAATCTCAACGTATTCGCCTTGCCTCGCAAATCGGCTCCGGCTTGACCGGCGTTATGTATGTTTTGGACGAGCCTTCAATCGGGCTTCATCAACGCGATAACGACCGCTTGCTTGAAACGCTTACCCGTTTGCGCGATATCGGAAATACGGTGATTGTCGTTGAACATGATGAAGATGCCATTCGCGCGGCTGATTATCTAGTTGATATGGGCCCAGGGGCCGGTGATAACGGCGGTTATGTTATGGCGAAAGGTTCGGTTGATGAGGTTTTGAATACACCCCAAAGCTTAACGGCTCAATACCTTAACGGCGTGAAAGAAATTTCCGTTCCCCAAACACGGCGCAAAGGTAATGGCAAATTTATCGAACTTAAAGGGGCAAGAACAAACAATCTTAAAAATGTGGATTTGAAAATACCCCTCGGAACATTTACTTGTATTACCGGTGTTTCCGGTGGCGGAAAATCTTCTCTTATTCTTGAAACTTTATTCAAGGCTCTTGACAAAGAGCTTAACGGAAGCCGCACTCCGGCCGGAAAATATTCATCTATCTCGGGTGTGGAACATATTGATAAAATTATTGATATCGACCAATCACCTATCGGACGCACGCCGCGGTCAAATCCGGCAACTTATACCGGACTATTCACCAATATCCGCGACTGGTTTGCCGGACTGCCGGAAGCCAAAGCTCGTGGCTATACCGCCGGACGGTTTTCATTCAATGTGGCCGGTGGACGTTGCGAAGCTTGTAAAGGTGATGGCGTTACCAAAATCGAAATGCACTTTTTGCCTGACGTTTATGTGGAATGTGATGCCTGCCACGGCAAGCGCTTTAACCGTGAAACGCTGGAAGTCAAATATCGTGACAAATCGATCTCTGATGTTCTTGATATGACGGTTGATGAGGCTTATAAGTTCTTTGAAGCCATTCCGTCCATTAAAAACCGTCTTGCGTTGTTGCAACAAGTCGGACTTGGCTATATTCACCTCGGACAGCAAGCCACAACTCTTTCCGGTGGTGAAGCGCAGAGAATTAAACTCTCAAAAGAACTCTCCAAACGCGCGACCGGGCGAACACTCTATATTCTTGATGAACCGACCACGGGATTGCATTTTGAAGATATCAACCGCCTGCTCTCGGTTTTGCATAAACTGGTTGAGCAAGGCAACACGGTTGTGGTGATTGAGCATAACCTCGACGTGATTAAAACCGCCGACTATATTGTCGACATCGGCCCCGAAGGCGGTGATGGCGGCGGACGCATTATTGCTCAAGGCACGCCGGAAAAGGTCGCCAAAGCCGAAAACAGCTATACGGCAAAATATCTCAAAATGAAACTGAAGTAATTTTTGTAAACAGGCAGCGTTATAAAAACGCCGCCTTTTTTTATGTTCTAAAACTCAAGAACGGGACGAACCTCGAAGCTGCGATTTTTTTTGACATCGCCGTAAAGGAAGTGGTTGGCGTAGTTCAAACCATAACTGCTAGAAAAGTAGGTGTACCACACGTAGCTGCGGTCGTACTCGGATGAAGACCAAGCGTCGGGGTCTGTGAATTCTGTACCATTTACCCTCTCCAAGCCTTGGTTGACTAACGTTTTGTTATCATAACATGAGGTAAATATTCCGGCTGCCGGTAGGCACCAATCTCCCGCATTTGTCCCTTCCGTTTTGTACTCATTTGCCGCCCACACCGCCGGATATTTGCTCTTATTTC
>CASFLB010000089.1 GCA_949295395.1 uncultured Pseudomonadota bacterium
GATTATCAAATGAGGTGTATTTTACACATGAGAATTCAAGTTTTTCGACATACGAATCGGACTTTTGCGCTGCCTGGCGAACATCAATAATCGTTTGTCCCAAACCTTTCGGATATTGCTCGGTTATTAAATATTCTATCCCAAGCTCTTCGGCTATCGCAACTAAGTGCGCGCAATTATTTATGACTTCTCTCGGATTATCCATCGCCGTTACTAAACGCTCTTGAACATCAATTATTAAAAGCAGCGAATCCTCTTTTCTCATTAACATTTTATTTGCTTCCTTTTTACGAAACGGTTGACTCTCTTCTTAAAATAAATAATACTGCCTTAAAACCTTTACAACATTTTTTATGGAAGATTTACCATGAATTTTTTAGAACTCGGACTTAGCGATAAAACCGTTAAAGCAATTGAGGAACTCGGTATCAGCGAGCCAACAACTGTGCAAAATGATGTTATTCCTTCCATTTTACAAGGGAAAGATATTTTTACGATTGCTCCTCAAGGGTGCGGAAAAACTTGTTCCTATGTCTTTCCGTTGCTTGATATTATAAGCCTTGCTAAAGGCAATACTACTCAACCAGCTCCGAATATTTTGATTATTACGCCGGATTCACAACAGTCGGTTACTGTGTCGGACCGTTTGGCTCTGTTTAATAAATATCATGAAATCAATGAAACAACCGTCAAAGATGCTGATGAGAATATTGATGCCGAAGCCAATGTTATTATCGGTTCTCCTGATTTATTGGTAGAGCTTATTGAATCTGAAAAAATTGATTTAACTAAAACCAATATTTTGGTTGTTGATGATATTAATCTTATTAAAAAAAGAAAGCAGCTTCCTAATCTTGAGAAAATTTTAGATATTCTTCCGGCTGATAAGCAGAACATTGTTTATACGAACCGTCGTTCAAAAGAAACACAGGATATTCTTGATAAAATTCTTAAAGCTCCTCAAGAAATAAAAATTGATAAAACTAAAGAACAAGAAGTTCAACAAGTAACCTCTCCTGAAGCGACTCCTCTGGCTGAAAAAAAGCCTCATACTAAGGAAAAAGTATTTAATCGCTTCTGCCAACCGGTTAAAGATAAAGAAGCTGAAAACTATATTAAATCTTTTAACTCTTTTAATGGGAAAACACCTGAATTTTTAACCTATAAAGGTTTAGTTGTTCGTGATTAATAATCTCTTATAAAAAAGCCGCTCTAATAGCGGCTTTTTTATATTAAGTTATTTCGGTGACAGCTCTTAAGTTGCCATCTCTGTTGATTTGTATCACTCGCAAACGGCGATGCATTTCTTGTATGGTTTTGTTGCGATCAGCCGTCGGATAAGTGTGCAAAATTCTATCCATAAAAGCTTCATAAGCGGCTTCGGAGCTTTCTGCGTGTATGGTGGCTAAACAGTTATCGTGTCCTGATCCCATCAGCTCCCATATGGCACCGGCGTTTTGCGTCGATATCTCGCCTCCGATAATTGCGTCCGGTGTAAAGCGAACCACAAGGTCAATTACCTTTGCATAATTAAACTCATTGGTTTGCTCTGTTCTTGATAAGACTAGGTGAACCCTATTGGGGTGCGGCACAATTAATTCTCTTGTATCTTCTATGGTTACAATCCGTTTATGAATATCTAATATTTTTAGCAAGTTATTCAAAAATGTTGTCTTTCCGGTTGAGGTTGCTCCGCTGACTAAAATATGGTCGCCTCTTTTTATGCTTAAAAGCAATCTTTCATATGGGTCTTCCGGATCTTTGATATTCTTAAGCGGATTTATTTTTTGCAAACGCTCTCCTTGCTTGATACCATAATCCTGTAAACCAAATGCAACATCATCGGCATGAACACGAATGGTTAAGGCGATACCTCCGGTTAAATCTTTGTCATCATACATAATATTTTTGCCGGCAATGGCCGAAAAGCGGTGATCTCCGGGGATTGTGGCGTAAACAACCGGACTGCCTGATACGGGATCAAACGGGAGCTCATAGGTGTTTGCTACAATATAAAGCAAGTCTGTTAAATATTCTTTGGTTAATTTCTCATCTTTATACATTACCCATGGATAGGCTCTTTTTCCTCTGAGCCTTATCCAAATTGTGCCGGCATTATTAATAGCGACTTCTTCTATGTTGTCTTGGTTATACCAATAGGCTAACGGCCTTAATACTGATTCCAAAACCTTAAAACTATCGCTCATTTTTCTTTCTCCTTAGAACAGCTGAGGAACACTCTCATCTGTTTGGGCTTTAGATGATGAGGCTTTTTCTGCACTACCTGTTCCGTTTTCAATGCTTCTTTCCGTCACCGGAGTTGCTGTTGTCAAATTTGATGACGACGGTGGCGGTGGAGGCGGAACGGCTCCATTTATGTTGTTTGAGCCTCGATTATCATCAAGTAATTTTGGCGAGCTATTTGTCGCTGTTCCGCCACTGCCTTGCGGCTGGTAAACGGCTTGGCTATTGTTGTTTACGTTTGCCGCTGATTGAGCCTGACGGTTCATATTAGCCTCATTAATCTGTTGCTGTGTTTGTTTGTCATCCAGCAACAAATCTGTTCTCTCTTGGTCGGTTGATTGCGTGTCTCTTTCGGCCGTGCGTAGCCACAAGTCAACATTCGGAAAAACAATTATTCTCGTTCCTGCCGGAACATAAGTTAACGGCTTAATGTTGCTCTTATCGGCCAATATTTCTGAAAAGACTTCATTCATTTGGTTTAAGAAGTTTTCTCTCGCATCATTAGCGGCTTGTTGACGTGATGTTTCTATTTCTCCGTTGTTATCTTCATTTGTTGCCAAAAGATATGATGTATAACTCGTTAAGACGGTTGTCATGACCGGAAGTGTGTATTTCTTAAACAGCTGTTGATCCAAATAGCCCAAGGCTCCACCACGCCCCATAGCATCAGCGGTTACACCGTCAAAGGTAAACAAAACTCCATCCGGACGAATCAATCTTTCCCATGTGATTTGAACACGTGCCGATGATGATGTTGTCTCTGTTGTGGCCGTCATGCTGTTTAAGGTTCCCATTAAACGGCTTCCGGCCGGTATAATAACATTTCGTCCTTCTTCAGCATAAACATTACGTTCAACATAAGCTGTTATCGGTGTTGGGTTGTTTGAATCAATTGAACGAGAAATAACGGCCGGTATTGGCTTATCTGCCAATATCATTTCGCTCATATCGACTCGCCATGATGATATGGCCTTTGATATTCCTTCGTTGTCCCAATTCTTTTGGTAGCCATCAAATGTTTCCGGTTTGATTTTGCTGGCGATATGTCCGACCGCCATATTCTGACGACGATAGTTTTGCGCGGCGGCTAAGGCTGCGGCACGCTGCGGATCATATCGTTCTCCAGGGCCAAAACCTCCTCCGGGGCCGAGGTTTCCTCCAACACTTCCTGTTCCATAGGCTCCTCCATCTCCAAAGGTTCCGGCCGGGATAAACAATTCCCCTCCTTCAGGACGAGCCACATCTTCTATACCAATCAGGGTTCCTTCATCATCAATAATTAGACCGTCCGGTGTTCTTCGTCCTAAATAATTTCCTTGCTTATCAACAACTCGACCATCTTCTAAAATATCTCCTAAATATTCTCCATCCGGCGTTAAAGCTATATTCAGAGATTTTTTGTACTTGCCTTCTATTAAGGGCTCATCGGTTTTATTTTTCTCATAGACCCCTATTTGTGGTAAATCTTTTGAGGGTTGTTTCATCGGTTGTCTTGCGTACCAATCTTTTCCTTTGCCTCCAATAATGCTTCCATCGGCTCCTTTGACCGTGCCGTCTTCGTCCATCCGACCAATTAATTTGCCGTTTTCGTCATAGACATTTCCCTCGCCAGCGACATAGCCAACCTCTTTGCCATTCATGTCATATATTTTTTCTCTATCTTGTGTTACATTATAGTACTGCAATGCGTTGGCTTTACCGATAAATACGCCATCATCGTCGTAGATGTTTCCTTCTTCTTCCAATTTTCCGATAACAACGCCTTTATTATTTTTAAGTTCGCCGTTAAAGGTTAATTCTCCCAAAACTTCATTTTTTTCATTTAGAATTGCGTAGTCTCGGTTGCCTCGGGCTAATACTTTTCCTAAGCGGTCAACTAAAAAGCCTCTATCAAGCTGGCCAAGGCGTGCCCCTTCCCATGTTCGTATCTGTCCATCAATACCTATTATTCCTTTGGTTTTCATATTTTCATCATAGACATACATATCATACAAGGCATAACCTATATTTTGGCCTTGGGCATCTTTAATAAAACCTTCTTTGCTAGCTTTTCCAATTTCTTTACCCGCCGAATCACTCACCGTTCCTTGTATACTTATTTCTCCAAGATAGCGATTTTGGTTGTCAAAGGCATAGCGATATTTAAATAACCGACCAATTATTCGACCATCATCTGATTTGACATTTTCGTCTGGATAGCTTTGACCAATTATTTGATTATCTTTGTTGACGACCTGATTGTTTAGAATCGTACGGCCAATCATATTACTTTCAAAATTCATTATCCCGCTTTCTCCCATAACCAATCCCATGGTTACGCCATGACCAATCACAACGCCGCCGTCATCTATAGTTTGAGCGTTTAACAGCATCCGTCCAAGGCGAACACCACGGTTATTTCTCACCTCTCCTGTTGAGGTTACAAAACCCAAAGGCTGACATTCATCATCAACAACGGCTTGATAGCCAATTTCTTCACCTATGAGTAAGCCATTATTGTCTTTGATGATGCCCAAAGCATCCGAATGCCCGATAATGGCTCCGCTTAAATCTTTGACTTCTCCGTTGTCCATAACATAGCCTAAATGCTCTCCTCTAAAAGATAAAGCCAAATCGGCTTTTGAAGCACGACCGATTTCAGGCATTAGGTTTGATGAGTTTTTCTCATCTGTTTTTACGACCGATAAATCAGGCAAAATTTTGCCGATTATCTTGTTTTGGCTATTAAAAATAAGATTGTTTTTGCCTTTATTGGCTAAATTTTCTTTCAAAAAGGAAAGAGCTCGCTCGACCCATACTTGTCCGCCTAAAAGGCTGCCGTTCTCTCGAAAAGCGATTCCCGACTGGGTTAAACGCCCTCCTGTTTCTGAGCCTTTGATACTCAATGTACCATTGACATCAATCTGACCACTTTCAATTCCGTTCAGACTATAAATGGCGCTATCATTTAATTGTTGTCCGTTTAATTGTCCTTCTGATGAATAAACATAACCAAACGGGGTCGCCTGATATGACTTATCACCTTGCAGAATTATTCCGCTTATCCCCGGAATTCCAAGGCTTTGGTTGTTAAGGTCTAAAGCTAGTGTATTTTTTAGGGTCTTACCCAGCATACGTCCATTTGTTCCGTATCCTTTATCTCCATAAGAAAATCCTATGACATTTCCTTCAGAGCCACGAATTTCTCCTGAAGCTGTGCTTTGGGCTTTTATTTTGCCAAGATAATCAAACAACGGTCCCGTTACGAGGCTTTTTCCTATGAACTTTCCTTCTTTATCCCAAGCACTTCCGCTCGCCCCGATGGTTCCTACAACCTCGCGTGCTTTTGCTATTTTTCCTGTCGGCATTAAACGGCCGATATATTCGCCTTTTGAATTGGTAAATGTGCTGCTTATGTCGAGCAAGAAACCTATCTCTTGTCCGTTTGAGTTTATGACTTTATTATTCAGTCCTTGGTAGCCGACTATATTTCCTTTATTAATTATTTCGCCGTTATAGCTGACGAGTCCTAAATAATTTCCATTTTCATCAAACGCGTTGCTTCCGTTTTTAACGATTTGTCCGATTATTTTTCCTTCTTCATTATAGCCGAGCCCGTTGGCATGAATTTGTCCTATCTTTTGACCATCCATATCGCGAATCTCTCCGCCGGGAACTATACTTCCAACAAAGGCTCCTTGAGGAGATATCACGATTTTATTGGATATTAATCGTCCTTCCAAAAGGCTTTCTCCGCCTTCGGTATTATAGGCATAACCATCGGGTGTTATGTAGCCTTTCTTACGTCCCGATAGGTCTGTGTATTCTCCGTTTCCGGTCAGACGGCCTATCGTTTCACCCCGATCCGAATAAACAAGTCCCGGAAACAATACGCCACCGATAATCTTAAAATTATCGTTAAGGACGAGACCATTCGGTAAAACTTTTCCGATTATTTTGCCGCTTGATAAGCGAACGGAACCATCACTATTAACCTTACCTAAAATGCGGTTATCCATTCCTATTGCAATACCTTGCGGTACGACACCTCCGATTAAGGCCCCTTTGTCATTAACAATTAAGCTGTCGGCTGTTATGTTGCCTAGCAATTCATTCTCATAGCTGACAACTTTTCCGTCCGAAATGACCTTACCAATTAGGTCTCCGTTAAAATCTATGGCCGTTATTTCGGCTGAATAGGCGTTTCCTATCCCCAGAAAAACACTTAGCAGAATGGTATATCTTTTTATTGTTTTAAGATTTAAGGTTTTCACTCTCTAGTTCCTCCGGTTCTTTGCAACTTCTTGCAGAACATATCCTGATATCTTTTTATCTAAATCAACATACGCGCCGTTATTTTTTATATAGCCAATTTCTTTTCCTTCTTTGCCGATAACCGTGCCTTGCGGCGATACGCGCCCTACATATTCTCCTTTGTTATTTAGAACGCTTGCCCCTATTTTGAAGACACGCCCGAGAATATTGTTTTCCTTATCTATGGCTATTTCATCATTTAACAAGCGGCCAATTTCCATTCCATCTGTTCCATTTACTTTGCCGTCCAGCATAACATATCCGGTAAATTTGTCACTATTATTTATGACAATATCTCCCGCAATAATGCCTCCTGATAATTTTCCCTTTTGATTAATGACGCTGCCATCAGCCAAAACGCGGCCATATATCTCATTGTTTGTATCTAAAACACGACCGTCCGGCATTACCGCTCCGGTAAGTTCTCCTTCAAAATTAATAAATGTTCCTCGCTTCAATAGGCTTAAATCTTTGTCGGTCGATCCTCCCGGCAGAATCGCCGTTATGTTTTTGTTGTTCATATCTAGAACATCACCTAGAGAATTCATTCGACCTTTATATTCACCCCAGATGTCAACCATAATATTTTCGGGAATAATGTCTCCGATGGCATCGCCCTTGCTGTTTAGAGCTTTTCCGTCAGCACTCGCACGGCCGGTTTTATTGCCTTTGCCATCAATAATATCTCCATTGGATATTGTGTAGCCAATATAACTGCCATCATAACCGATAGCTGGGCCTTTCATTACGACTGCCCCCTCAAATTCGCCATCATCATTTATCAAACGACCTTTGCCGTCTAAACGCCCAACATTGTCCCCAAATCGAGATAATACGCGGCCATCATATACGGCTTTGCCTAAGCTTTGCCCTTTTATATCGACAACATCTCCCTGTAAAAGCGGCTTTCCTAATCGTCCGTTATAAAAATTAAAACCATCTCCTTTAATTGAACCTTCTTCCTGCCCTTTGCTGTTGTATATTTTTCCATCAGCAAATACTCGGCCAATGAAGTTTCCATTTGAATCGCCAATTACGGTTTGGGGATTAAGTGCTATTCCTTTTATTGAGTTTTGATCATCAACAATTATATTATTTGATAAAAGATGGTAATCTCCCTCTCCTGATACGGGAATTTTTCCTTCTTCGTTTACAACATTTATAAACTTTCCATCCATATCAAAGCCATAAATCTCTTTTTGGATATGACCAATGTAAGCCCCATCACGATTAAAGACATCACCCGAGCTACCGACACAACCTACCGGCAAATAGGCCTTGTTTATCACGATACCATCTTCGGTTACTCGTCCTAAGTACTCTCCGTCATAACCAAGAGCAACGCCTTCTTGTATGGCCCCTCCTATTATTTCTCCCTCTTCATTTAAGACCTCACCGTTTGGGTTGACGCAGCCAATATATTCTCCTTGTGGTCCTCTGACCATGCCGTCGTTTCCGATCTCCCCAATCTTATTGCATTTATTATCAAAGGCGCTTTTAGGTTCAACAACTTCCCCAATGTAATTATTATTTTCATCAATAACAACACCGTCTGGCAATATCTTATATGGAAGTTCTTCACTTCCGTTTCTGATTTTTCCATCTTTTTCCAGATATCCAATATTACGGCAGCCATAACCGACGACCCGACCGCCTTTTACCATTCGGGCAATTATTTGTGCGCCATT
>CASFLB010000090.1 GCA_949295395.1 uncultured Pseudomonadota bacterium
ACTATGGTAACTGCGCGTGGTACTCCTGCTTTGGTACCAGCTACGGGGTGTTCTACTACCTTGATAAGAGTAGCAGCTACGAGGTCCGCCCCGTCCTCGTTTTTTAGGTTTTATCTCTTTATCCCTTTTTTCAGCTCCGCGCAGCGGAGCTGAAAAATTTTTATTATAATATTTCAAAATTTGAAGAAGAGTTGACATTATCTTGTTTCGTGCTATCGTGCTGTTTTGTTAGTGAGGGTTTTATTTATGGAACAAAACAATCAATCTTCTCAAATCTCTTTTTCTTTAGCTTTTGCTCAGGCTTCTGATTTTTGGCAGGCCAATTGCAAAATTATGCTTTTGTGTTCGCTTGGTGTGTTTGGCTTTTTGCTTTTGGGGTTTGAACTTATGGGGTTTGAACTTATCGGCGGTTGGCAAAGCTCTTTCTTTTTGCCATGGGGCGTGTTGTTCTATCTTTTTTGGTATGGGTTCTTTCGTTTTGTGTTCGACCGGAAGCCTTATCTCAAAAGCGGGCGAATCTTTCAATCCCTTATTCCGGCAACTAAAATTTTTACCATCGCTTTTCTTGTTGGAACCTTTCTTTTGCTCATTCCTTATGCTCCTTATGTGATGAATGTGCCGGTCGAGGTCAAGGAAAATTATGAGGCGTTTCAAAAACGGTATATGCAAGATTCTGATGCCTATGATGTGGTGCTGAACCTTATCTTTATTTTTTTGGCACCGCAAGTTATTTTGCGGCCGTTTATGGCTTGGATTAGCTCGGTTATCGGGCGCAGTTGGTCGGTGCTTACGGCTTGGAATAAAACCGAAAACGGCTATGGGTCGCTCTTGGTTTTGACGCTGTTGGCCGATGTGTTTTATTTGGCCTTGGGGTATTTGGCTCAATTTGGCGTGCCGATGTTTGTGGTGTGGTTTTTTTCCGCGCCGCTCCTTGTGTTTGCCGCCCTTATCCTTAGCCGTATTTATGCGTTTTATTTTCTTAACTTAGCTGATTAGTTGTGCAAAGTCATCTTCGCTTAACGTTTTAATCCCAAGTTCGGCGGCTTTGGCGGCCTTAGAGCCGGCGTCTGCTCCCACAATCACATAATCTGTTTTTGATGAAACCGAACCAGCAACTTTTGCGCCCAGCTTTTGTGCCAGGGCTTTGGCTTCCGAACGAGTCATCTTTTCCAATGTTCCGGTGAAAACAACCGTCTTTCCCGATAAAGGCGAATCGTTGCGGCTGTCGTCATAATAGTCTTCAACCGTGATTTCTTGCAAAAGCTGTTCAATAATTTTGAGGTTATGCTCTTCTTGAAAAAACTCAACCATGTCGGTGGCCATGGAAGCCCCGATGCCATCAATCGTCACGAGAGCTCCTGTTTCTTTGGCCTTCATCTCGGTCATAAAGTGTTCAAATGAGCCATAGTTTTGAGCCAATAATCTTGCGGTGGCGGCTCCGACTTGTCTTATGCCTAAAGCGTAAATAAACCGCGGTAGGGATATCTTCCTTTTGGCATTTATCGCCTTGAATAAATTTTCAACCGATTTTTTTCCCCAGCCTTCGCGTTGTTCCAAATGCAGAACCGAGCCTTGTTGGGCGGCGAACAAGTCGTCGCTTGTGTTGCGGCGCTCTATGCTGAAAATGTCGGCCGGCGTGCGTAAAATTCCATCGTTGTAAAAGTCTTCAATGATTGAACTGCCTAAGCCTGCAATGTCGAATCCTTCCTTGGAAACAAAGTGGATAATCCGCTCCTTTGCCTGTGCCGGACAGCTCAAACCTCCGGTGCAACGTCGAATCGCTTCGTCTTCTTCTCTGATGGCGTGGGCGCCGCAAATCGGGCAGGTGGTTGGAAAGATAAATTCTTGCGAATCGTTTGGGCGCTTATCTAATAAGACTTGAACAATTTGCGGAATTACATCTCCGGCACGCTGAATAATAACCGAATCGCCAATGCGAATGTCTTTGCGTTTTATCTCGTCTTCGTTATGCAAAGTGGCGTGTGATACAATCACTCCGCCGACGTTTATCGGCTCCAAATCGGCAACCGGCGTCAAAGCCCCTGTGCGGCCGACTTGGATACGAATGTTTTCTACTTTGGTAATGGCTTGTTCGGCCGGAAATTTATGCGCGACAGCCCAACGTGGGGTGCGGGTCAAAAATCCCAGTCTTTCCTGAAGTTTGATGTCATTTACTTTATAAACCACACCGTCAATATCATAGTCTAAATCGGCGCGAATCTCCATTAAATGCTGAAAATTTTCATCAATGTCTTTGATGGTCGGGCAGAGGCGATTGTGCTCATTTATCGGAAAGCCCCAAGCCTTTAAATGATTGAAAAAGTCTGCTTGCGAAACCCATTTGCGCTCTGAAACTTCGCCCCATGTATAAGCAAAAATACTCAAGTTTCGTTCGGCTGTTATTTTGGCGTCAAGTTGTCGCAATGAACCGGCTGCAGCGTTGCGTGGATTAGCAAAGGTTTTTTTACCTTCAGCCTCGTATTTTTCATTAAGTGCAAAAAAGTCTGATTTTTTCATATAAACTTCGCCGCGGACTTCTAATATCTCAGGATAATCTCCGTTTAGCTTTTGCGGAAAGTTGCGAATCGTCTTTAGGTTTTCGGTAATGTCTTCACCAATAACACCGTCGCCACGGGTCGCACCTTGCACGAATCGACCATTTTCATAACGCGCCGAAAAAGACAATCCGTCTATCTTGGGTTCGGCCATGAACGTGATGTCAGCGGCGCTGTTTAAAAAGCGTTTTACCCCTTGTACAAAGTCTTCTACCTCTTCTATGGAAAATACATCGGCTAAAGACAGCATAGGGAATCGATGTGTGACTTTTTTGAAACCACTTTGCAAAGGAGCGCCAATTTTTTTTGAAGGGCTGTCAGGTCGAATTAATTCAGGAAAGAGAGCCTCGATTTCTTCATTTCTTTTCTTTAGCGAATCGTACTGTGCATCAGTCAGATAAGGATTATCTTGCTGGTAGTAGGCAATATCAGATTTTGCCATTTCTGTTGCAATATATTCCAACTCTGCGGCAGCTTCGTTTGGGGTTAGTTCCGATACGGGTTTGGTGTTCATGCGAATCCTTCTTTTCTATCTTTATTTATTTACTTATAGGCTTTTGTAACAGGCTTGTCAGCAAAATAAAATTTGTTTCTCCCAGAAAATAATGCTTGAAAAAAATATGCGTTGTGTTATTGATTTTGCCAAATCCCAATTATTAATTTTATTATTTGTTTTATTATGAAAAATTATAGCAAACTGGTTCTTAGCACGATTGCTGAAGAATCTTTTAAAGAGAAAAAAAGTATGAGTCTCAATGAGGCTGAGAAAAATTTAGGTCCATGCTCTTTAACAGCTGTTTCGTTGAAAAATGACGAGGGTAACTTTGTTGATAAAGATCGTGTGTGGATGTCTGTTGGTGGCGGTGTTTGGGCCAAAACCTCCATCTATGCGCCGGTTAGTACCGTCAAAGGATATTATGAAAATCTTCCTGTAATCCGAGCTGAAAAATTTGAAAAAGCTGTAGCGATGACGGTTGATGAAGCAAAGAAAGTTCTCGGTGTTTGTTCTTTGGCTAAAGTGGCTCTCTGTAATAATCGTGACGAGATTGTTATGAGTGAAGGTGAGGTAGCTGTGGAAGTTGTTTGGCTTAGTTTTTCCGGTACTTATTGGGCTCGTGTCGGGGGCTATGTTGACGAAAATATTGGCATTGTTCTCTAGTAATAAAAAAGACGCTTTGCTTTGAGGCTTAGCGTCTTTATTTTTTGATAATTTGAAAATCTTTACATCGGAGAGATAATCATCATCATCTGTTTGCCTTCAAGTTTGGGGGCGGAATCGAGTTTGCATAATCCTTCCAAATCTTCGAGCAGGCGATTTAAGATTGTTTGTCCCATATCGTTGGCGCTTAATTCACGTCCTTTATAGCGCATGGTGAATTTGACTTTGTTGCCGTCTTTCAAAAACTTTTTGGCTTGCTTGACTTTGACTTCGTAGTCATGAGTATCAATCATGGGGCGAAGCTTTAGTTCTTTAATCTCGACAACTTTTTGATTCTTTTTGGCTTCGTTCTTTCTTTTTTGAACTTCGTATTTATATTTGCCATAATCTAAAACTTTGCAAACCGGAGGATTAGCTTGCGGGGAGATTTCTATTAAATCAAGCCCGCTTTCTTCGGCAACGGCTAAGGCCTCTTTTATCGAAACAATGCCGCGGTTTTCTCCGTCTGCGTCAATTAATCTTACTTCCTTTACTTTTATATCCTCGTTAATGCGTGGTCCGTCGCTCTCGCGTACTGGCGCATTGATGTTTTCTTTTATTATTGTTGCCTCCTATAATGGTTATTGTAAAAGTGTGCTTTATTATATTAGGCGAATCTCTTTTTTATTTCAAGTTAAAAAGTGGGGATATTATAAAGTTCTTTTTTTTATTATTTTGTGGAGAATATAGAGATTGTGTGGAAAAATAATTTTGAGTTGAAGAAAATATTTTTAAAAGTTTTTTAGCATAATCAATAAATTAAAAAAAAGTTCAAAAAAAAGTGAATTTTTTTTTAAAAAGTTGTTGACATTCGATTGGGATTGTCCTATAAACCACTTCGCCGACAGGTTGAATGGTTAATGAAATCTTAAAACTTCGGCAGAGCGCTTTCAAAGAGCGACAGGTTATAAAGACAGAGATTGAATAGGAAAAAAATAGAGGGGATACGCAGGCGGTATATCTTGAATAAAAAGATAATAAAGTCTGTGATATTTCTAAAAGGAACCAAGAGATTCTTTTGAAGTGAAGTAAGACAGACAGGATGGAATTTTCAATTAAGATGAGAGTTTGATCCTGGCTCAGAACGAACGCTGGCGGCAGGCTTAACACATGCAAGTTGAACGAGAATGTTGAGTAGCTTGCTATTTGACAGGAAAGTAGCGCACTGGTGAGTAACACGTGGGAACGTACCTATTGGTGGGGGATAGCAGCTGGAAACGGTTGGTAATACCGCATAAGACCCAAGGGTGAAAGATTTATTGCCGATAGAACGGCCCGCGGAAGATTAGGCAGTTGGTGGGGTAAAGGCCTACCAAACCTACGATCTATAGCTGGTCTGAGAGGACGATCAGCCACATTGGAACTGAGACACGGTCCAGACTCCTACGGGAGGCAGCAGTGAGGAATATTGGGCAATGG
>CASFLB010000091.1 GCA_949295395.1 uncultured Pseudomonadota bacterium
GAACATGAAACACGCACTTAATATCACCACAACTCTTATTCTTTGCGGCTCCATGGCGCAAGCCTACGCGCAATCACCGGCGGCTTGCATTCCAACCCCAAGCTGTACAAGCTTAGGTTATACCAGCACAACCTCTTGTACCGATGGCCTCAAATGCCCATTCGGAAATTATTGGAATTGCACGCATATCAATAAAATTACCGAGCTGACCAATAAAATCACGGAACTTGAAAAAACAATCACCGAAAAATCAAATAATGCAACAAAGTCATGTGGTATAGGAAATATATTTTATTCAGATTGGACCTGTTCAATAGAATTAGATAGCAGCAAAACACCGATTGGCGTGGTTGTTTATGATGACGGACTAGGACATGGACAAGTAATGGCTCTTAAATCAATCGGAAGCTACCAATGGGGAGGCTACGGCACAGATATACCGACATTACAAAACTACACGGACAATAGTACGGCACAAAATGATATATCAAGCTGCGCCAATAGCGCTAAAATAATGCGAACCGGAGATAAATCAAAATATCCGGCGGTATGGGCGGCGAATGAATACAGCACCGAAGGAACAAAAGCCGGAGATTGGTGCTTACCGGCAGCCGGAATATTTACCCACATATATAATAACGAAAACACCATAAACACAGGATTTAGTCGTGCAGGAGGAACACAGTTCACAACAAACACCCGCGCGTGGTCATCAAACGAATATAATTCAAACTCTGCATGGAGATCATATTTTAGCGGAGAATTTTATATATCAACGGACTATAAAGGATACAGCTCGGTCACAGGATTTAATCAGGTTTTTCCTGTCTTAACATTTTAATCCGCAAAACATAAAACCTCTAGCGTTTTAATAAAAAGCTTTTTTAGGCTGCCGAACCTTTTTTCAATCTTTGCCGTCCGACAATTGCGCTGATATGATCAAATTCTTCAAAAGAATGATAAGCATAATCTAAGCCTTTTTTATCGCAGTCATAAAAAACCTTGTTTGCCATAAGCTCAATAGCTTTATCAATCCGTTTGAAAGCCGCGTTATAATCATTATTAAAATT
The DNA here is from genome assembly GCA_949295395.1 of uncultured Pseudomonadota bacterium. Taxonomy (GTDB): domain Bacteria; phylum Pseudomonadota; class Alphaproteobacteria; order RF32; family CAG-239; genus HGM16780. The sequence continues at coordinate 1,071 of CASFLB010000091.1, forward strand.
GTTCTTGGTTTTTTGCCGCACAATATCGTGATAAGCCGCTATTACCTTGGCGGTCTCATCCGCAGAATTAACGTAGCCCTTTGCTTCAAAATCACTCATAATCTGGGCCGTCGTCTGATAGAAACATTTATTGGTTAAAATGCTTCTTTGCTTTTTGTTGCTGGCATCGATAATCATGATATACCTTGCATAAAAACCTTCTAAAAAGTCATCTATCACAAAAAAACAAAAAACACAAGCCTTTTTTTATTTATTTTTGTCCAAAAGAATAATTAATCGCGAATATCAACCTCATAAGCGCGAACAATTTGAGTATCTTCTTCTTTTTCGGTTCGACTGATTTCGCAAACCAAGAGTTTATCAGCCTCAGCAAGGCTGTCAAAAATATCATCGCCGATATCGCTTAAAAAAATTTCATCATCATTATTGCGATGCAAAATGGCAGAATTTTCTTCAGGGCGGAGAATAATTCGCGCATCCTCAGGTTCGCTGTCACGCTGATATAAAAGCAACATAACTTCATCTTCGTCATTGACCACAAAGTCAAAAACCTCAAAATCTTCAGCGGTCATTTTAAAATTTCTCCTCTAAAAATGAACATTTAAGCACATTATTGCAGAAAATACTTTACAAGAAGTTAGCAATCGGCAATAAAAATAAAAAGAAGGAAATAAAATGCGGATACTGATAGACCGATTCATTGAACTGCTGAAATGGCCGATAGCGTTATATATGTTGGCCTCCTTACCGGCTTTTGTAAAATCATTATATGCGTTTAACTTCATGAGCTGGAAATATGTGGTTTTAGCGGCAGGCATCGTCATGTTTTTTATATCAAAAAATATGTCAGATGCCGGTGTAAAGAGCACCATTCAAATCATTGCCCATGAATTCACCCACGCCTTTTTTGCTTATTTAACATTTCACAAAGTGACGCATATTTCGATTGAAGGAGACAATTCGGGCGGCCATATGGAATTTAAGGGAAAAGGCAACTGGCTGATAATAATCGGGCCATATTTTTTCCCATTATTTTGCTTATTTTGCATGATAGGCATATGGGTTTACACCTGGTTTGCACCGATGAACCTCATCTTAAACGGACTACTGGGCTATTTTTTGGGATGGCACATTGACGCGGTCACCTCACAAATACACGAAAAACAAACAGACCTCCCCAAGGTCGGCTACAAATTCTGCCTAATGTTTCTTCCCGGAGCAAATCTATGGATGTTGGGCACAATTTTAGCCTTCAACAGCCGTGGCTGGGAAGGCGTTTATATTTATCAAAGATTTATTAATTATCTCAATGCCAAAAACTACGACATAGCCCTAAATTTTATCCTAAATCTTTTTTAAGCGTTAGGATTTCGCGGCAAATAAATCGTAAAAGTCGTTCCGTGATAATTGCTCGAAGACACCGTCAAATTTCCGTGATGACGAATAATAATCTGTTTAGCAATTGATAAACCGAGTCCCGTTCCCTTAATATTAAGGTCTTTATGCTCTTGCATACGATAAAAACGCTCGGTCAAACGAGCCAAATTCTCAGGAGAAATTTTAGGGCCTTTATTATTCACGGAAATAGCCACAGCCGGCCCTTTCGCCACGGTCATACTTTTTGAAGGCGGAATAGCCTCAACATTTTTCACCGTTATAGTCACAGCGCTTTTGCTTAAACCATATTTGATGGCGTTATCTGTAAGGTTCTGAATAATTTGTTTCACCTGATGAGCATCACCAATGATTTTTTCAATTTTTTCATCAAGAGCCGGCACAATAAGAATATCACGAGCCTGAGCTTTAATATCTAAGGCCTGTTTCACCTCGGTAACAATTTTGGCCAAATCGACGGCCTCAGAAGGTTTCTCGTCTTGAGACAGTTCAATTTTAGATAACGACAAAAGATTTTCAATCAAATCAGACATATACTCGGTTTGATCCTGCATAATTTTCAAAAATTTTTCTTGCGCATCAGGATCATTTTTAGCTGAGGTCAAAAGGGTTTCAATAAAGCCAGAAATAATGGCCAAAGGCGTACGCAATTCATGACTGGCATTTGCCACAAAATCAGACTGCATTTTCTCGATTCGCATAGACTTAGTCATATCATAAAGGGAAATAACGGCCACGGCCCGCCCTTTTGATTGCCACGGCAAAGATTTAATATGAGCATAAAGTTTTTGAGAAAACGGTTTTTGAGTATAAAAGATAAGATTTTCAGATTCGCTTTCTTTTTTCAAAACCCGAGAGACCGCTTCAACAAAATTGTTTGATTCAATAAGATGATCAATATTTTTATCGGTAATATTTTCACCAAACAAGGCTCGAGAAGACAAATTGGCTCCGATAATATTTCCGGCGCGATCGATCATCATAATCGGATCAGGCAGCGTATCCAAAACCGCAGCATCAGAAATACTTTGAGCCTCAAGGCTATCGGCCTTTTGCGTCCAAAAACGATGCATAGCATTAACCGCACGCACGATTTCTTTCGTCTCGCTTTCGGAAAGCTCCACCGCGTCATCACGCACTTCGCCACCACTGGCCAAAGAAGAAATATAGCGGCGCAATTGTTGCAACTCAACCGTAACCGGCAACAAGAAGATAAGGTTAAACATCACAATAGCGGCGTATGAAAAAACGGCCAACAATGGTGAAATAATATCCAGCACCGCCAAAAAGACCAACACCAAAGCCGCCGGCACGGACAAAATCAAAACCCGATCCACGAAACGATTATTTTTCTCAATATTAACCCACGACTGACGAAATTTCACACGCATTTTATTACCATAACACATATAAAGAACTGGACTCATCTTTGAAATAGATTATTATAAAAGAAGTTTAAATAAGTTTAAGTTTTAGAAAAGAAATGACAGAGAAAACAAACACCGCCGTCACCCCGATGATGGCCCAATACTTAGAAATAAAAGAAAAACATAAAGACTACCTGTTGTTTTATCGCATGGGCGATTTTTATGAGATGTTTTTTGATGACGCGGTAACCGCCTCAAAAGCCTTAGACATAGCCTTAACCAAAAGAGGACATTTGGACGGAGCCGAAGTTCCGATGTGTGGCGTTCCGTTCCATGCTTATGAAAGTTATCTGGCAAGATTGATTAAGCAAGGCTACAAGGTTGCGATTTGTGAGCAGACCGAAGACCCCAAAGAAGCCAAGAAGCGTGGCGCAAAATCTGTTGTTAGACGCGAGGTTATAAGACTTGTAACCGCCGGAACCTTAACCGAAGACACACTTCTCGATTCGAAAAAGAACAATTTTATGATAAGCTTTTGCCGTCAAGGAGATGGCTTGGGCTTATCTTGGGTGGATGTTTCGACCGGAGATTTTTACACCCAGTATCTTTCCTTAAAAACAACGCCGGAAGAACAAGTCGT
>CASFLB010000092.1 GCA_949295395.1 uncultured Pseudomonadota bacterium
GTTTCTTCTTCATCACTGGTTTCGGCTGGATCTGTTTCTTCAATGTCTTCGACAACTTCACCGTCAACCGTCATGTTTCCTTCAGCGTCTTCTGTGACAATCGGTTGTTTTTCAATCGTGGCTTGATATTCGGCTGTTGCACTCATTCTTTCGGCGGTCTTGTTGTCGGCTAATAATCGGCCGATAACCATAAAGGCTATTAAGATAAGGACAATATAAAACAATTTTTTCATTACTTTTCTCCGACCTATTCTTATTTTTTTTATCTATCGTTAACCTAGCGTGTTTTTTTTGGCTTTTCAACCTTATTTTATGCTTTTCCAAAGACTTTTCGGGGGGAAAATGCCGAAATAAACGTTTTTTATCCACTTCTTTCTGTTTTGCTAACTTGCTGTTTTTTCATAAATTTATTGTTTTTATACGCTTTTGTACGTGCGTTTTTTTAAAATAATGCTTGTCAAATTATATATTTTTATGCTAACAAGGTCTCACAGGCCGTTGAGGTCTGATCAATTTTGTTTTAATTTTTTTGAGGTTAATCATAATGACTGATATAGCTAATCGCGTTAAGAAAATTGTTGCTGAACATCTTGGCGTTGAAGAATCTAAGGTTACTGAAAACGCTAGCTTCATTGACGATTTGGGCGCTGACAGTTTGGATACAGTAGAATTGGTTATGGCTTTTGAAGAAGAATTCGGTTGCGAAATTCCTGATGAAGCTGCTGAAAAAATTCTTACTGTTAAAGATGCTATCGATTATCTTTCTAAGAATGCGTAAGTCTTTAATCATGGATTTAGGTTTGATAAAACTCGCTCTAGCTCTTTAGGCGAGTTTTATCTTTAATTTGGATTTGAGGGTATTGTATGAGAAGAGTTGTTGTTACCGGTTTGGGTATTGTTTCTCCTTTGGGTAGAGGCGTTGAGTATAACTGGAAATCTATTCTGGAAGGTAAGTCAGGTATTCGTAAAATCGAAAATATTGATTTGAAGGATATTCCTGTTCATATTGCCGGGCAAGTTCCTACCGGAAAAGGTGAGCATGAGTTTGATCCCGATACGGTTATGGCTCCTAAAGATCAGAAGAAAAATGACCGCTTTATTCTTTATGGTATGGCTGCCGGCGGTGATGCTATTGAAGATGCCGGTTGGAATCCTGAAACTGCTTCCGAAGAAGAAAAATATCGTTTTGGCGTTATGATGGGTTCAGGTATTGGCGGTCTTGATGTTATTTATGAAAACTCAATTTCGTTCCATGAAAATGGTATGAAAAGAATTTCTCCGTTCTTTATTCCTTCTTGTTTGATTAATTTGGTGTCGGGAAATCTTTCCATCAAATATCAGCTCAAAGGTCCGAATCATGCTTGTGTTACAGCTTGTTCAACCGGTACTCACGCAATTGGTGATGCTGCAAATATTATTGCTCGCGGTGATGCCGATATGATGTTGGCCGGTGGTGCCGAATCGGCTGTTAATGTTTTAGGCTTGTCTGGTTTTGCCCGTATGAAAGCGGTTACTTCTGCTTTTAATGATGCTCCGGAAAAGGCTTCTCGTCCGTGGGATCAGGACCGTAGCGGTTTTGTTATGGGTGAAGGTTCCGGTGCGGTTGTTTTGGAAGAATTGGAACATGCCAAGGCTCGTGGGGCTAAGATTTATGCCGAAGTTGTCGGTTATGGTATGAGTGGTGATGCCTACCACATTACAGCTCCTTCCGGTGATGGTGCTTATCGTGCTATGAAAATGGCCGCTGATCATGCCAAAGAACATGGCGTTGAGCTTAAAGATATTAATTATATTAACGCTCATGGTACATCGACACCTGCCGGTGATGTTGGTGAGGCTTTGGCTGTTAAACGCTTGTTTGGTGATGACATGAAGTATGTGTCTATGTCTTCGACTAAGTCAGCTATCGGACATTTGCTCGGTGCTGCCGGTGCGGTTGAAGCCGTTTTCACAATTAAGGCTTTAGAAGACCAAATTTGCCCGCCGACGCTCAATCTTGAGAATCCGGCTGAGGAAGTTAAAGATATGGATTTGGTTCCGCTTAAAGCCAAGAAAAAAGCCATTAAAGCTGCTATGTCAAACTCCTTTGGCTTTGGTGGTACAAACTCTTCTTTGATTATGAAAGTTTATGAAGATTAGTTTTAAGCTTTGAGCTATAAAAACACGGTTTCGGGGTTGGAAAGACTGTTGGTCGTGTTTTTTTTGTATAGAAAATAGTTGATTTTAGGAAAAAAATTGTCTACAATACAGGCAGAATTTATATTATTGTATCATTCAAAACTTATATCATTATGAAAAAAATCTTTATTTTTATTTTAATTCTCTTTGTAGGATTTGCTTTTACAAGTTGTGATTGGCTGGTGGAAAAAGCTGAGGTTGATGTTCTCGGTGTCGGCAATATTCAACAAAGAAAAGGCGGCTTTTATGTTGAAATTGACTCGTTAAGTTATGTTCCAAGCTTTGTTTATACCAACAGTAGCGGTCGAGACGGAAAGCAAGAGATGGCTCCGGTTGAGGGAATGCAAGTTACGTGTTTTCGTCTTGATGGTGCGCCGGAGGTTCATTTTATTGCCGGAGCTCAGAGTGAAGAATATCTTGCAGAGTATTTCTCTAAAAGTCATTGGGTTGCTTTTGTGTTTTTCGTTGTTTTTGGGGGGGCTTGTATTTGCTACTCATGAAGACAAACGGTGGCGCAAGGTATTTCAATAAAGAGTAGTTTTTCGAAACAGCACTTTTTCGGTGCTGTTTTTTTGTGCTTTGGATATTTTTTTCTGTTATTGACTCTCGGCCGTCATGAGGGTAGCCTTATATCCGGTTTTTAGGGGGGCTTTGATGAAAAAGATTTTGTTCTTTTTATTTGTTGCGCTTTTGTTTGTTTTGGTGACGGTTAAGCGTTGTTACGAAACAGCCGGGCCGTTGTCGCAGGAGGCCTTTGTTATTATTCCTAAAGGTGCTAATTCTCGTGTTGTGGCGCAGAAACTGTTCGAATCGGGGGTCATTTCTCGTCCGTTTTTGTTCCGTCTTGCTGCGCGCTTTAAGGGACTGGATAAACGCCTTAAAGCCGGCGAATATCAGTTTGAGCCGCATGTGTCTATGGCACAGGTTTTAAATCAAATCAATGAAGGTGATATTTATTATCGTAAGATGACTTTGCCGGAAGGATTGATGTCTTCTCAAATTGTTGAGTTGCTTAATGAAAACTCCATGCTTACCGGTGAGATTGTTGAGCTTCCTGATGAAGGTTCTATTTTGCCTGAAACTTATACCTACAAATTTGGTGATTCAAAGCAAGATGTGTTAATTGATGCTCAAAATAGTCTTGATAAAGTTTTAGCCTTTGAGTGGAAATACCGTAACCCCGATGTCCCATTGAAATCTCCGGAAGAACTTTTAATCTTGGCATCTATTATTGAAAAGGAAACCGGCGTGCCAGAAGAAAGGGGGCTTGTCGCTTCTGTTTTTACCAATCGTTTGCGCAAAGGGATGAAGCTTCAAACCGATCCGACCGTGATTTATGCTCTTACTCAAGGAAAAAAAGAGCTTGGGCGTTCTTTGCGCCGCAAAGATTTATCAATCGACAGCCCTTATAATACGTATAAATATTTTGGTTTGCCGCCAACGCCGATTTGCAATCCGGGGAAAGAGTCTATTCATGCGGCGGCTCATCCCGAAGAAAGCGATTTTTTATTCTTTGTGGCTGATGGAAAGGGCGGGCATAATTTTTCGACTACCCTAAAAGAGCATAATAAAAATGTAAAAGACTGGGTTAAAAGCTTGCCTAAGAGAAAAAAATAATTCTCTTGACAAAAATTTTGTACTAAGTTATTTTTAAGGTAACGTTTAATTATTAATAAATTATCATATGAGTCAGACGGAAATTTATGCTCTGGTGAAAAATATTATTGAAGAGCATACAACATTGCGTGAAGGTACGGCTATTGAACTGTCATCTTGTTTGGAAGATGATTTGAAGATTGATAGTATGGAGAGATTGGTCGTTGTGATGGAAATTGAAAAACAGCTTGGTATTCAGCTCCATGATGACCATGTCTACGAAAAAATGACGGTACAAAATTTGGTTGACAGCGTTTATGCTACCGTTAACTAAATAAAAAAATTTAAGATGTATCTGCTAAAGGCCGATACATCTTTTTTTTATGCTTGTCCGGCAACGGCCATGCTTAAGGGATTAAGTGCGTATTGTGGCGATAAGCCTTTGGTTAAAACGACATTAAATGCCGGGTACATCCGCTCACATTCTTTGACCGCAATCTCAATCACCTGCGCAATTTTGCTTTCAATGCTAAAGTCGTCCGTATCATCAATAATCAGAGAGTGTTTGAATACCGGCATATTTTGTTCTGCCCAATAAGAAAAATGTCCAAGCCATAAATCTTCATTTGCTAAGGC
>CASFLB010000093.1 GCA_949295395.1 uncultured Pseudomonadota bacterium
CATGGCGCCGATAATAATTGCTATCCAGCCGAAATGACGCCATTTCTTTTGCCAGATACAAAGCCATAAGCCGCCATAAACAATCGCGACTAATCCCCACAGCGGCATGGATAAAACCGGCAAGCCCGCATGTGGCAAAGAGGCGACCTTGGCGGTGATATCGTTTACCAGCCCTATCCCCTTTCCTAGAACAATCAAAGCGTAATAATCAAGTCCCAAAGGCATCAGCAGCATGACAATCAAAATTGAGGGCATAATCCACAAGCCGATTATCGGACCGGCCAATAAATTTCCGATTGTCGTATATATCGCAATCTTGTTAAAGTGATATATTGAAAAAGGCAACGTCGCAACGCTGGCGATGAAATCCGAAACTAAAATTCCGATGATATAGGCTTTGCATAAGGCAAAAAAACCGCTTTTTTGTTCTCTATGAATCAAGCCTTTCCAACTGCTTTCATAAAAAGCGATTAAGGCGACAACCGCGGCAAAAGACATCTGAAAGCTGGCGCCAATCAAAGCCTGCGGCGTTATCAGCAAGACGATGATAGCTGCCCAGCTGATTGTTCTCATGGAAATAGCTTTCCGACTGAACATGATTCCGAGCAAGACAATAAAAGTCATGATAAAAGCACGTTGTGTCGGAATGGCGCCGCCGGATATGGCCAAATAAATCGCGCTCAATATGACAGCTATAATCGCCGATATTTTCTTTGAATCTACCCTTAGCGCCAAAGGCGGAATAGCCGCAATAATTGAGCGCACCAACAAAAACATAAATCCGGCCAGCATGCTCATGTGCAAGCCCGATATGGACAAGAAATGCGCCAAACCTGAATTTTGATAATCTTCGGTAATTTTATCACTAATGCCAAAGCGTTCGCCGGCGATTAAGGCGGTTGCTATTCCGGCTTCATCTGCAGGCAAAACGCTTTCAATCCTGTTTACGATTTTGCTTCTTATCTTTTCAATGAGAGGCTTGTTTTCGCCTGACTTATCTTCGCCAAGCTTAAATGTTCGGCTCAAGGCAAAGCCCGTGCCGTTTATGCCATCAAAAAAGGTTTTTCTATCAAACTGATAGCCGCCAACCATCACGGCCGGAGACGGTGCGTCTACTCTTGCCGCTAATTCAACCTCATCACCGATATTAAAGCTTTCTTTCTTGGACTGGAGGGTTATTTTATATCGGCCCTTTATTTCGTTTTCGTCAAAGTCTTTCATTTGGGTCAGGACAAGGCGTTGCTTGCCTTTGCTGTTATAATCCAGTTCTTCAACCGTGCCGGAAATATATAAATCTTGCTCTGTTTTTACCTGCTCCTGTTTTGAAAGGTAAACGGCTTTTAACTGCATATAGCCAAAGCCGAAAGCAATGAGACTGATTAAGGCAATGACTATCAGCGCACTTCGGTGATGCCTTAAGATTATGGCGGCGAATACTAAAGCTTCCCATACCCCCAGTGTCAGCCATAGTAACGGCTCTTGCGGCAGAACAAAATACAGACCTATTCCGCTGGCAAACAAAACCGCCAGCCACGGAAACCAGCGCTCCCGTTCTTGATACAATCTCTCTTTTAATTCTTCTCCTATCATTTTTTTCTAGGGGTGATTAAATTCCATATTATCTCAGCAGCATTCTCACTCGGTGTGTGTTCTCCTTGCCCCAAAATCTCACGAACTTTTTTAAAGCCTTCCATTTGGCGGTCATACCATTCGCCCTCTTTGTTCAAAAAAGGCTTTATATAACTGCAAATGCTTGCCGGAACGCAACGCTCTTGCAATAATTCCGGCACAACCTCTCTCCCTAACAAGATGTTTGATAAATTCACAAACTGAATTTTTAAAAACTTTTTAGCGAGCAGCGCCGTCAGCGGCGATACCTTATAAGCAATAATATGCGGCACATCGCAAATAGCCAATTCTAAGGCAACCGTTCCCGAAGCGGCGATTGCGGTTGAAGATGCCCGAAAAGCGCCGTAGCGGTCGTTTTGTGTTTCAACAATGAGAAGTTTCCGCTTTGCTTTACCATTTCTTTAACTTGCTTAGCAACGGTTTTTACCGTCGGGATCACAAAGAACAAATCTTTTTCTTCGGCTTTTAATTTTTTGATTGTTTCTAAAAATGTTGGCAAGAGTTTTGAAACCTCGGTCTTTCTTGACCCCGGCAGAACCGTAACAACTCTTTCTTTCGGCTTTATGTTATACTTCTTACGAAATTCTTCAGCCTTTGCATGAACAACCGGACTTTCGATTACCGGATGTCCGACAAACTCAGCTTGCAGATTATATGGCGTAAAGTACTTCGGCTCATAGGGAAATAATGTCAGCAACAAGTCGATGTATTTATACATGGTTCTGGCTCTTTTTTTCTTCCATGCCCAAACTTGCGGCGCAACGTAATGAACTTGCGGAATGCCTAAATTTTTTTTACGCAAGGCTTTATGTATCCGGCTTGAAAAGCTCCAACTGTCTATGGTTATGACAACATCAGGCTTTACTTTTTCTATGTCTTTTACCGTTTGCTTAATTAAACCCAAAATCTTCGGGATACTCGGTATCACTTCTGCCAAGCCCATAACGGCCAAATCTGAAATATCAAACAGCGACTTTAAGCCTTCGGCTTCCATGGTTTCTCCACCAACGCCATAAAACTTGACGGCTTTTCCATAGTTTGTCTTCATGGCTTTCATTAGTCTTGAACCAAGCAAGTCGCCCGAAGGTTCACCGGCTATCAGATATATTTTTTTCTTTTGATTATTTTGCGAATTCACCTGGGTTTACTCCTATGATAAACAAGCCTTCTTTATCTGCGGCTTTGATGGTTTCTTCCTCATCAACGATTAATCCGTTTCCGGCATGAACCGCGATGCCCCTTAAGCCGCTTTCTTTGGCGCGATAGACCGAGCGAGGGCCGATTGTCGGCAAGTCAATGCGCATATCTTGTTGCGGTTTTCTGAGCTTGACCAAAACGCCACCATCTCCTTTGCGACGATATTCTCCGCAGCGGCGTATCAGCTCATCGGTACCTTCAATGCCTTCGACGCCCAAAACCAATCCTTGTTGGACGACAACCGCTTGCCCGACATCCAAACGACCTAATGTCTCGGCAACTTCTATTCCTCGTTTGATGTCTTCCATAGCTTGTTTATCTGGCTTATGTTTGCCCATAACGCCTTCTTTAACCAAAATTTCGGGCAAAACTTCATGCACGCCTTTCACCAACATGCCTTCGCTTTCAATCTCTTTGACCAAAGCGCGCAAAATACCATCATCACCAATTGACTTCATGCCAATTTTAGCAAAAAATGCGGCTGTTCTGAAATCCGGCACCAAATCAAAAAAGCTTGGGCGGCGGATTGTGCCAATCATGACCACATCTTCAACTTTTTCTTCATGAAAGCGCTTAAAGCCCGTGCCTGCCTGACCTATTCTTATCCATTGGTGCGGAATGCTCTCATCAATCAAATTTTTATCAGCATTGCCCTCAATGGCTAAAACAAAATAGTCACGGCCATTTTCTTTGCAAAAATCTATCAGTTTTTTAGGAATAGATCCGCCACCGGCTATAATTCCGAGCTTTCTGTGCTTATTTGTCATTATTTTTCCTTGCGTCCATAAAAAAATAGGAAGTTATCGTTTTTATATTTTACGCCTAACTTCCTATATTTTTTCTTAATTTTCTTATTCAGCGGTTAAAAGATTACGCTTTCCGCTTAAAGATTCTTCAATAAAGGCAATTTGCTCCATAACCATCGGATTATCAGCAAATTTTTCTTTAGCTTTTTGAACGCGAACCTCAAAGGTGTCTTCTTTGCCCTTGAACAGATACATATAAGCTCTGGTAACGGATTTAATTGTATGTTCGTCAAGGCCGCTTCTCTTTAAGCCAATAACATTTAAGCCACGCAGTTTACCTCTGTCTCCGGTGACCATGGCGAATGGAATAACATCGCGTCCGATACCGGTTAATCCACCAATCATTGCTTTGCGACCAATGTGGCAGAATTGGTGAACCGCAGCGTTTCCGCCCAATATAACCCCATCACCCAAATGAACGTGTCCGCCGATAACCGCGTTGTTTGTCATAATCACATTATTACCGACAACACAGTCGTGTGCAACGTGAGAATTGACCATAAACATACCGTCATCACCAACAACCGTGGTTAAATGCTCCTTCGGTGTTCCGGCGTGCATGGTGACGTTTTCACGAATGACGTTTCTTTTACCGATAATCAACTTTGCATCCGGCTGAAACTCGTTGCCATGATCTTGCGGACCTCCGCCCAAGCATGCTCCCGGAAATACAACCGTTCCCTCGCCGATTGTGGTTTTGCCCAAAACGCTGACGCGCGCGATTAAACGGACATTTTCACCAATCTTTGCCTCAGAGCTGATATAGCAAAATGGCCCAATCTCGGCACTAGAGGCAATTTCAGCACCTTTTTCGACAACGGCGGACGGATGTATAGACATTTTTTTCTCCTCAAATAATTTGTTAAACATGGTATTCTTTTTATCAGCCTTTCCGGCTCTTGTAAATTCACAATTATTTTCATTTTGTTACCATAAAAATTATGCTTCACAAATTTAAATTTTTCTGTTATGTTAAGGCGATTTTTATACAAAATCACTCCTGCCGCATCGGGGCGGCGGGTTTTTAATTGCGATATTAAAAAGGATTTAAATTATGGGATTGAAAAATACAAGAGCAGGAAATTATCCTGAATGGTACCAAAACGTTGTTAATGAAGCAGATATGGCTGAGAATTCTTCTTCTCCGGGGTGCATGGTTATCAAACACTGGGGATATGGTATTTGGGAAAGAATTCGCGACGTTTTTGATGAAAAGATTAAAGAAACCGACCACGAAAATTGCTACTTTCCGTTATTTATTCCGCTCTCGTTTTTTCAAAAAGAAGCGGAACATGTTGACGGCTTTGCCAAAGAAATGGCAGTTGTCACCCACTCTCGCTTGGCGATGAAAGACGGCAAGCTTGTTCCGGAAGGAAAGCTTGAAGAGCCTTTGATTGTTCGCCCAACCTCTGAGGCTATTATTGCCGACTCTTTTTCAAAATGGGTCAAATCTTATCGTGATCTTCCGGTTTTGGTCAACCAATGGGCCAATGTTGTGCGTTGGGAAATGCGCCCTCGCCTGTTCTTGCGTACGCGTGAATTTTTGTGGCAAGAAGGTCACACGGCTCACGCTTCTGCTACCGAAGCCGAAGAAGAAACCAAACGTATGCTCGAAGCTTATCGCGACTTATGCGAAAACACTCTTGCCATGCCGGTTCTTGTCGGTCGCAAGCCCGAGCATGAAAAATTCCCCGGTGCGGTTGACACCTATTGCGTTGAAGCCATGATGCAAGACGGAAAAGCTTTGCAAGCCGGTACATCACACTTCCTCGGGCAGAATTTTGCAAAGTCTGCGAATATCACTTTTGTTAATAAAAATAATGAATCTGAATATGCTTACACGACTTCTTGGGGTGTTTCTACCCGCTTAATCGGTGGTGTTATCATGACTCATGCCGATGATGAAGGTATGGTTGTTCCGCCGAAAATTGCTCCTTATCAGGTTGTGTTTGTTCCGGTTATTAAAAAGCCCGAAGATGCTGACGCGATTATGGCTTATATTTCAAATATTGCCAATGAGGCTAAAAAAGTTATGCCGTTTGGTGAAAAAATCCGTATCAAAATTGATAAGCGGGATAAGTCTTCGGTTGATAAGTTTTGGGAATGGACACGCAAAGGCGCTCCGATTATTTGTGAAATCGGCATGCGCGATGTCGAAGCTCAAAATGTTATGGTTAAAGAGCGTATCAAGCTCGGCACTCCGGAAGGCAAGCAAATTGTTTCCGCCAAAGAGTTTATTGATACTTTGGCGACAAGAATTGACTCGATTCAAAAACATTTGTTCAACAAAGCCAAAGAACGTCTTGAACAGAATATCCGCACCGACATCAAAACTCCGGAAGAGTTCAAAAAATATTTTGAATCTTCTAATGTTTGGATTGAAGACGGCAAGCAAGGAAAAGTTGCTTTTGTTCGCGGAAAATGGTCCGGCGATGCAAACAGCGAAGAGCTTTTGAAAGCAATGAAAATCACCATTCGTTGCATCCCGTTTGACCAAAGCGGCACCGAAGGTGTTTGCCTTTTAACCGGCAAACCGGCCACAATGGATGTTATCTACGCAAGAAGCTATTAATTGTTAGCCAATTTATTGAAAAAGCACTGATTAATTTCAGTGCTTTTTCTTTTTGCGCCAAAAATTCAGCCTATCCTCAAAATGCCTGTTGAAAGTAAACGTTATTTATGTTATAATCGAGTCGTGAAGGCAAATGATAAGGAGAAGA
>CASFLB010000094.1 GCA_949295395.1 uncultured Pseudomonadota bacterium
TACTTTTGATATTATGATAACACGAGTTTTATAATGATTCAAGTAAATTTTCTTATCTTTGCTAAATGTTAAACAAAAAAAGGCTTTGCAAAAGCAAAGCCTGAAAAATTGGAGCGGGCAATGGGATTCGGACCCACGACATCAACCTTGGCAAGGTTGCGCTCTACCCCTGAGCTATACCCGCAAGAAGTAGAACAAGGAAATATTTACCATAAAAAAAAATAAATGCAAGCAAAAAAATATAAAATATTTCATTTTTTTTCACATAAAAGAAAAGGCCTGCACAAAGCAGACCTTAACTCCTTGAAAATTCAAGTTAGAAGCCCATAGCTCCCGGTCCCATAGCACCGGCACCGGCGCCACCACCGCAAGAGCATTCTTTTTGCGGAATTTCGGTAATAGCCGCTTCAGTCGTAATCAACAAGCCGCCAACAGAAGCCGCATCTTGCAAAGCGGTACGAACAACCTTGGTCGGATCGATAATACCGGCTTTAACCATATCGGTATATTCGTCATTTTGAGCATTATAACCATAGTTCGTATCATTTTGCTCAAGCAACTTTCCGGCCACAACCGCACCGTCGACACCGGCATTATCGGCAATCTGACGTAACGGAGCCTGAATAGCCTTGCGAATAATATCAATACCAACCTTCTGATCATTATTGGCTGGGGTGAGCTTATCTAAAGCCTTGATTGAATACAACAAAGCAACACCGCCACCGGCAACAACGCCTTCTTTAACAGCCGCGCGAGTCGCATTCAAAGCATCATCAATACGATCCTTCTTTTCTTTAACTTCGATTTCAGAAGCACCGCCGACTCGCAAAACAGCAACACCGCCGGACAGCTTAGCCAAACGTTCTTGCAATTTTTCACGATCATAATCAGAAGTCGTATCTTCAATTTGCTTACGAATTTCAGCCGCTCTGTCACTAATAGCCTTTTTATCACCGACACCGTCAATAATCGTTGTTTCATCTTTAGAAATTTCAACTTTCTTAGCTGAGCCAAGATATTCAAGGGTAATATTTTCAAGCTTCATACCCAATTCTTCAGAAACAACCTGACCACCGGTCAAAATCGCAATATCTTGCAACATAGCTTTGCGTCTGTCACCAAAGCCCGGAGCCTTAACAGCGCAAACCTTCAAGCCACCGCGCAAACGGTTAACAACCAAAGTAGCCAAAGCCTCACCTTCAATATCTTCGGCCACAATCAAAAGCGGACGACCGGATTGAACCACAGCCTCCAAAACCGGAATCAGCGGTTGCAAGTTAGAAATTTTTTGATCATACAACAAAATGTACGGATTTTCATATTCGCAAGTCATCTTGTCGGCATTAGTAACAAAATACGGCGACAGATAACCACGGTCAAACTGCATACCCTCAACCACATCAAGCTCGGTTTCCAAACCTTTAGCATCTTCAACCGTAATAACCCCTTCGTTACCGACTTTTTCCATAGCACGAGCCAAATATTCACCGATAGAACGATCACCATTGGCCGAAATCGTACCAACCTGAGCAATTTCTTCTGAAGTCTTAATGTCCTTTGAACGAGATTTAACATCTTCAACCACAGCCTCAACCGCCATATCAATACCGCGTTTCAAATCCATCGGGTTCATTCCGGCGGCAACGGCTTTAAAACCTTCGCGAATAATAGCTTCGGCCAAAACCGTAGAAGTTGTTGTACCATCACCGGCTTTATCAGCGGTTTTCTGAGCAACTTCCTTAACCAACTGAGCCCCCATATTTTCAAACTTATCGGCAAGCTCAACTTCTTTAGCAACAGAAACACCGTCCTTGGTGATTTTTGGCGCACCATAAGACTTATCCAAGACCACATTACGGCCTTTCGGACCAAGAGTAACTTTAACGGCTTTTGCCAAGATTTCAACACCGGCAAGCATTTTTGCTCTGGCATCACTACCAAACTTAATATCTTTTGCTGACATACTTAAAATTCCTTATTTACAGATTGAACAACACAAACCTTAGTCATTAACAACGGCAAGAATGTCTGACTCTTTAACAATAAGACGTTCTTCACCGTCAACTTTGACTTCTGTTCCTGACCACTTTGCAAACAAAACCTTATCCCCGACTTTAACACTCATCGGAATAATTTTACCATCTTCAGCGCGAAAACCATTTCCGACAGCCTCAACCAAACCCTCGCTTGGTTTTTCTTTAGCGGTATCGGGAATAATAATACCGCCGGCCGTTTTGGTATTAGCTTCAATACGTTTAATCAAAACGCGGTCATGTAAAGGTGTAATTTTCATATTCAATCAACTCCTTAATTACAATACATTCATAGTCCTACCTGCATACTTAGGTAACAAAACAACACAAATCAAGAGCAAAATAAATTTTTTTACAAAAAAATCCGCCGAAACACATCGGCGGAAGCAAGAGCGCGTCTTAAAACTTCATTTTCGGAGCAACACCGATGGTTTTGCGAATAATCTCCGCCACGGCGCTGATAAGAAAGCTCAAAATCAGCAAGAAAGATATAAATAAGAAGGCCACAAAGAAAATCCACGCTGAAGGATAAATAGCCATAACCGGTCGAGCAATATCTTGCGACCAACCATCTAAGGTAAAGAGCTGCAACAGGGTAAACAACGACCTCTCAAGCGTCGAAAATTCAACAAACTCCGCACCAAAGAAGCTAACAGCCACAATACCAAAAACATAAAAGAACACAACAAAGATTAAGAGCATGGCACCAAAACTCGGCAATAAGCCGACAAAGATGCTCAAAATTTGTTTAAGCCGCGTAAAACGGTTAAAATAGCGCAAGAGCAAAAACAACCGAAATGTTCGCAACGCCACAAAAAAGCTAAACATTGAAAAAGCCGAAAGAGTGACAACGGCTAAATCAAAAATATTCCATCCTGACTTGAAAAAATCTTTTCCAAAGGCAAAAATCTTCATCAACATTTCAGCAATAAAAATAGCCAAACACAAACGGTCAAGCAAAAACAAAAGTTGATTATAAACCGCAAGCTTACTACTGGTCAAAAGTCCGAGAATAACCGCATTAAAAAGAATAAGCGACATAATCATCCAGTCAAAATTTGCACCGGTCACCAATTTTTTCAAACGACGCTTATCTTTTTTCAAATCCTTTTTAAGTTTTTCCATAAGCAGCATAGCAAGCCCCCTTAATCGAAACAATCTCTAAACGCGCCAAAGCAACATCCCAATCGCCGCCAAGGCGATAGCCGGCCCATAAGCACCGGAACGCTGACGCTTAACAAGTGCGTATAGTGTAAACAAAATACACGAAAGTACAATAGAATAAAGCATTTTTTCCACGCCGAGCCAAGCCCCGACAACGGCAAGAAACTTAACATCACCGCCCCCCAAAGCATCAGGATATTTAACGGCAAACGGCAACGAAGCTAAAAGAGGCAAAACAAAACCTACAACTGCGCCGAAAAAGGCTTGTTCAACACTTACGGGAACACCGACAAAATAAGCACAACCAAACCCCAAAATCAGCAAAGGAAAAGTGATAAGGTCAGGCAAAATGAACCAACGCACATCAATCTCAAATAAAAAGAGCGAAGCCCAAGCAAAGGCCAAATACCATAGCAAATGCTCCGCGCCATAAACATAGAACAAAGCAAAAGTAACAGCGCCACAAAACAGCCCATACATCAAAGCCCGATAACGCAAAGCACGCCGCAAGGATAGATAGATTTTGTTTTTTTGCGGAGCGGAAACTTTTTTCAGCGGCATAAACAAACTATAAAGCGCAAAAGCGGGCGACGCCGGCATAAACTTGCCAAACCGACGTGATAAATAAGGAATACATAGCCCCCATAAAAAACCAAGCACAATATAAATCATAACAAACTCCGCAGTTATAACACGGAGTGTAACAATAAAGATTTAAATAAATGCTAATTTCAGAAAATTGAGAAAATGTGCTGTTATACAAACTTTTCCTTGCAAACTATACTTAAGCAATTTATAATCTCACTGCCGGTTAGAGGTAACCGGCGGTGTCTAAACAACACCTTCGTGGTATTAAATCCTCCGCTTATATTGGGCGGAGTACCGCTAATATACTGAATAACGGTGACTGTACTACGACAGTTGTTTAGCTCCGCCTGCCTTCTTGGCAGGCTTTGTTTTTAATTTTTAACCAAAAGCAACAGGAGCTAAAAAATGAATCCAACAAGAAACACAACAGACAAACTCTTTTTAATGCGCCGCATAATCGGCCTTGAACTATGCTTATTAAGAACCCAAAATAAAATGA
>CASFLB010000095.1 GCA_949295395.1 uncultured Pseudomonadota bacterium
TCGCTCAAAGCGCTGTTTTAGACAAATACCACTAAAAGAGTCAAGAATCTCAAACACAAAAAAAGCACCTCACTCTTGCAAGTGAAATGCTTTATCATAATCTTATTTTTTGAACCAATAACGCTCAAAAATATCATAAACATCAGCAACCGTTTTAATACGCAACTCATCTTCGGCAGAAACAATTTTGCCATACTTTTCTTCAAAAGACATAACAAACTCTGTTATGTACAAATCATATTGCCCAAATTCGCCTAGACCTAAATCATTTTGAAAAGAAAGATTTTGAGAAACAACCCAATATTTCTCTCCCAAAACATTATCCCATTTTCCATAAAACTTTTTTAAATTCTTATCTGAAACTCGGAATAATAAAAAGTCATAAATAAATTTATTGGCCTCTCTGATGAGTTCAGGACTATAAGTTTTTTCCGCCTGTAACTTTTTTTCTGAATTTCCCATAATGATATTTTTTAGAAATTAATAATAAAAAAATTTTACCTCAAATTGTTTTGCACCAAATAGTTATGCACCATAACCTTAATCAGTTCTTTCGGCATAGACGCATTTGCAACCTGATTAACAAAATCGCGCACTTGCTCTTTGGCATTAACCGGCAAAGGCAAAAGCTCCGCCTTAGTAACTAAGGGAACATCTTGTTCTTTGCTATCGCTGAAACACCAGACACCATTTTCCTTTGAGAGTATCAGCAGCGCCAAAAAATATTGGCAATCTTCATAAGCCAGCAAAAGCGTAAAGACCCACATTTCCGGCTGATTACGAGTAACCGACTGCCCGTCTTGAAGAACCTCGGTCCAAGAATGCTCTGGCCGAACATCATCAGGTTTTAAAACAAGATGTTGTTCAAGCTCAAGCTTATCCCAATCAATCTTCTTTCGCACGGCCGCATTATGTTCAAGCCCCAAGCCGAAAATCATCGACTTAAACGCCCGAATATAATCATCAACCGCCACACCGAAATAAGAAGACTTTAAAGCTTGAGAAAAAAGCGCTAGCCCTTCTTCAAGTTCTTCTTTAGATAAGGAATAGATTGTCTCATAAACATTTTTTTCATCAAACTGATGTTGCTTGAGCCAATCCTCAACCACATCCGGCGCCTCATCTTTGGACTGAACCGCATCGGCACGAACAAACAATTTTCTTATAAAATCTAACATAATTATAGAGTTTTTTAAGTTAATAATAAATTTTATCACTCTCACCTTATATGACACTTCCTCTTTTGTCAATAGACAAAATAAAAAAGCCACTCAAACATGAACTGTCCAACTTTCGGGGGACAGTTCAACATCAAGCGGCTTCTCTTCGATAAAAGCACAAACTTAAATTGCCAAACTCTCAGCCATTTGCTGACGTTTGAACGCCATACGCTGATAACGGCTGATAATTTGCTCCACCAAATCACGGTCATCACCGCCGGCCACAATCTCATCAATCGTCTTGCCTTCGTCAATATAAGCTTTCAAGATTTTATCCAACAACGGATAAGGCGGCAAACTATCCTCATCTTTTTGGTTAAGGCTAAGTTCGGCCGTCGGCGCTCGCACCAAAACCTCGGACGGCAAAACCCGAAACTGCTCGTTGCGCCACTTGGCCAAGCCATATAAATCCGACTTATAAATATTGCCCAAAGGCATCAACCCACCACAAGTATCACCATAAAGCGTGCAATAGCCCATGGCCGCCTCAGACTTATTGCCGCAAGCCAAAACCAGCGCATTAGTTTGATTAGACAGGGCCATTAAGATAACACCTCTTTGCCGTGCCTGCAAATTTTCCATAACCAAGCCTTTCGGTGCCTCGTGGAAAAACACGGTCAGAAAAGACCCTTGCGCCGCAATCAAATTATCAATATCAACTTCTTGATAATCCAAATGATTAAGCACGGCAATTTCTTGTGCAATTTGCAGACTTAAGGATGACGTATATTTTGTTTTCATCATCACCGCCTTAACATTTTCGCCGCCCAAAACATCAGCCGCCAAAACCGCTACCATCGCGGAATCAAGTCCGCCCGACAGCCCCAAAATCACTTTTTTGAAACCGTTTTTAGCGCAATAATCTTGCAAACCGCTTTTCAATTTGTTCCAAATTTCTTCCATGATGTTATCTCCCGAGTTGATTTTGATATATATTAAACAAACATTTTTTCTCATTCAAGACCTGACGAAAAAATTGTTGCGACGTCATCATACGGAGCGCACCGGCTTCAACCGCTTTTTGATAAGCGGGCTGTTGAATGATTTCGGGCATTTGCTGGTTAGCCCCCATGCATAAATCTTCTAAAACCGTAACTTTAGCCCCGCGGCTCAAAAAGCCATTCATCGCCTGTTTCACACAAATATCGGAAAGCACACCGCAAAGATAAACTTCTTTGCCTTTCCAGTCTTGCTGTAAAACGGCATAAGTTTTTTCTTCATTCCATAGATTAGTGGTTGATTTATAGAGATTAACAACCGGAATATTGTCCTTAAACTCGGCGGCCTTTTGCCAGCCCCAAGTTCCGTAAATCGTATGAGCCGGAAAGAATTGTGCTTCTTTGGTGTTCGGATAAGTCTCGGCAAAATGCGTGTCTGCCGCATCAATAATTTGCGTAAACATTCCCTTTTGCAAAGACTGATTAAAATGCTGATGGCGAGCAATCAGCGCGGGATTATTGATTGTCAGATTTCCCTCTTCGGCCACAAAATCGTTCTGAAAATCAATGCGAACTAACGTGCGTTCGTTCATAGTTTTATCTCCTTAGGCTTATCAGATTAAAATGCGGTCTCTCTTTCATAAGCCCTGCGAAAGACCAAGACCGATAGATTAAAAAAATTTAGATAATCGCTTTTCTTTTATAGAAATGCTCCTCAATCAACTGGTAGTTTTCGGGATGAATAAAGTTTTTCCAACGCTTATCGCCAAACTTAATCATATCACGAACCATTGTTCCGGTCACGAATGGAAAATCTTCTGACGTGCGGTCAACATATTCAATATTTCGAAAAGCTTCTTTGAACCAGTGCGCATCATAAGAACTTCCGGCATAATAAACATCGGGACGCCCGAGCTGCGGCAGGCTCTCGTTCATAAAATCCAAAACATACTCCGCCCATTCCGCCGGATTGTTGATGTCAAATAGCCCGATAACTTTAAGGCGTGGATAATCGGGTGAATTGCGATAAACATTTTGAATCATCTTTTTGCGCGTGGTGTAGTTGAGAGGATTGCGCTCTGTTCCTTGCTCTTGGATAGAACCCAAGATGATAGTCACTTGCGCACAGTCTTTAAGCATACGATCAATCAAACGCGCATGGCCAATATGAAAAGGTTGCGCCCGCATAATGCTCAAACCGTGTTGATATTTATATTCAGACATAGAAAAAACTCCTTACTTAAGGAGCCGACATCAGAAAGATTTTTATTTCTTAGAAACTGATAAATTTAGATAGCACGTGCAAATAAAGTTGCCAGCTAGATAAATTTATTTATCCTTCTTCGAACTCGGCTCTGTTCTAACACTGTCCCTCGTCCATAAGCCCTTCGGACGACCGGAACAATTATTATAATAAAGATAAAAAATAAAATTGCAACAAAAAAACTCCTCATCGTCTGATAAGGAGTTTTAATGAAAGAAAAATAAGCTTAAAAAGCAATAACACATCTCACACAACAGTTGCGTCTATACTTATAATCCAAGTCAGAGCGACCTCTGTAAACACTCATACCCCATACGCTGTCGCTTAAATGCTCGGTCGAAGACAAAATCCACCCTCTCAAGATTACACCACCAATCTTTTCTAACGCAGGATTAATGGTGTTTTGATGAGCAACAATACTTCTAAGCTGACCTTTGGCCGGTAAAAAACCTTCTCCTGGCTTTACACCATTTTTTGAATAAGAGTAACACCATTCTGCTGCCGGAAAATTAATATAATTCTTTTTACCATAAGCAATCAGTTTTGCAGTATTAGATTTACCATCCTCATAATCATTGCTTTCAGTTTCGCAATATTCATCGGCCCATGGCAGTTGTATTTCATCAGGAGTAAGAATCAAACCTCGCTGACCAATCGGCGCATATGGAT
>CASFLB010000096.1 GCA_949295395.1 uncultured Pseudomonadota bacterium
ATTCTCAGGCGGCCAACCCGGAGTATCCATACCGAGATGAATACCCATCTTAGCCAAAACTTCTTTGATTTCGTTCAAAGACTTACGACCAAAGTTCGGAGTTCTGAGCATTTCAGCTTCAGTCTTTTGAACCAAATCGCCGATATAAACAATATTATCATTCTTAAGGCAGTTAGCTGAACGAACAGAAAGTTCAAGCTCATCAACTTTCTTAAGCAAGTTTTTGTTAAACGGCAATTCTTCTTTCTCTGCCTCAGTCTCAGCTTCCGGCTCATCAAAGTTAATAAATGGTTTGAGCTGATCTTGAAGAATGCGAGCAGCATAGGCAACAGCATCTTCCGGTGTAACAACACCGTTTGTCTCAACAACCATTGTCAACTTATCATAATCGGTAACTTGACCAACACGAGTATTCTCAACTTTATAAGAAACCTTCTTAACCGGAGAATAAATCGCATCAACGGCAATAACACCAATAGGAGCATCAGAAGGCTTGTTCAAAGCGGCCGGAACATAACCTTTTCCGGTTCCGACAGTCAATTCCATATTGATTTTAGCGCCGGCATCAAGGTTACAAATAACGAGGTCAGGATTTTTAATCTCAACATCATGACCGGTTTCAATCATAGCGGCGGTCACGGTGCAAGGACCTTCAGCCTTCAAATACATCGTTTTCTGACCTTCGCCTTCAACGGCAACGGCCAAGCATTTGATATTGAGAACGATATCGGTAACATCTTCACGAACACCGGGGATAACCGAAAATTCATGTAAGACACCATTGATTTTAATAGCCGTAACGGCACCACCTTGCAGAGAAGACAACAAAACTCTTCTCAAAGCGTTACCGAGAGTAAGGCCAAAGCCTCTTTCCAAAGGTTCAACCACAATTTTAGCTTTCTTTCCGCCTTCGGAAGTAACGTCTAAATTTGTCGGTTTAATAAGTTCTTGCCAATTCTTTTGAATCACTGGTATGTCCTCTTTTTTTAGTGCACGAATGCAAATTATTTGAAAAGCGGAAGACGACGAGGAAAGCTCCTCATCATCTTCAAAAGGAAAAAAGATTAGACGCGGCGTCTCTTTCTCAAGCGACAACCATTATGCGGGATCGGCGTAACATCACGAATAGTTGTGATGGTAAAACCGATAACCTGCAAAGCTCTAATCGCAGATTCTCTACCAGAACCAGGGCCTTTAACTTCAACCTCAAGGGTTTTCATACCGTTTTCCTGAGCCTTTTTACCAGCTTCTTCGGCAGCAACCTGAGCGGCATAAGGGGTAGATTTACGAGAACCCTTAAAGCCGTTTGCACCAGCTGTTGACCAAGCGACAGTATTACCCTGAGCATCGGTAATAGTTACTCTGGTATTATTAAAAGTCGAATTCACATGAGCAACACCGGCCGTGATATTCTTCTTTTCTTTTTTCTTAATACGTTGTACTGCTTTTGCCATTTGGGATTACCTCTTACTTCTTCTTATTAGCCACAGTTTTACGTTTACCTTTACGAGTACGAGCATTTTGTTTAGTGCTCTGACCACGGACAGGCAAACCTTTACGGTGTCTGAGACCTCTGTAGCAACCGAGATCCATTAATCTTTTAATATTAACACCGACATCACGGCGCAACTCGCCCTCGACCAAATAATCGTGATCAATAACCTCACGAATTTTAGCAACGTCTTCATCAGACAACTGATGGACACGAAGTTCAGGGGAGATTCCCGATTTTGCGCAAATATCTTGAGCAGTTTTTCTTCCGATGCCATAGATATAGGTCAGTGCGACCTCAATTTTTTTGGCAGTAGGAATATTTACACCAGCTATACGAGCCAAATTAACTCTCCATTAAATATTAATTACCACATTCAAAAAGTTGATCACCACTTTTCAAAATTAAGCCGGATTATAGGCTATAATTTAAAAGTGTCAACAACAAATCGCTAAAATTTCTAAAAAAAGCGCATTTTTTTAGAAAATTTTAACTTTTTAGGGAAGCCGAATGTAGATTCACAGCGATTCGCAAAGACCAAACGGAACAAAGACGATTCTCCGTACGCCCTTTTGCGATTCTTTTTAAGGCAAAGGTTAGGCGATTCCCAAAATACTATCAATTTTTTTGCTGACAGCCTCAATCGTACCGGTACCATCAACGCAACGCAACAACCCTTTCTTTTCAAAATAAGGAATTGTCGGATAGGTTAAAGCGCGATAGTTAACCAAACGATTTTGCACTGTCGTACGATTATCATCGACACGGCGATAAAAGTCCGTACCGCCGCAAACATCACAAACGCCATAAATTTTCGGCTTTTGGAATTTGTCATGATAACCGGCACCGCATTTCATACAGGCATAACGCCCCAAAATACGTTCCATAATAATTTCATCTGGCACCTGAATTTCAATCACGGCATCCAGAGTAATTCCATGCTTTTTAAGCATTTTTTCCAACGCTTCGGCTTGAGGCAGAGTGCGCGGAAATCCATCAAGGATAAATCCGTTTTCGCAGTCTTTCTCAGCGATTCGTTTTGAAACCATATCAATAATCATATCATCGGTTGCGAACTCACCACGGTCAAGCAAGGCTTTAATTTCCAAACCGAGTGGAGTCGCTTTAGCGGCCTCGGCACGCAACATTTCACCGGTTGACAGATGCGCAATATGCAACTTGTCTTTCAGGATTCGTGCTTGCGTTCCCTTACCACATCCCGGAACACCGGTAAAGATGATATGACGCCCTCTTCCGTTTTTATCCATTAGCGTTTCTTTCTGTTAGCAAGAGCGGCTTTTTTAATCAATCCTTCATACTGATAAGCAATCAGATGAGACTGGAGCTGTCCAACAAAATCCATAGTAACCTGAACCACGATGAGCAAAGTTGTACCACCGAGAACAAACGGAACAGAAAGTTTCGAAATCAAAATTTCCGGTAAGATACACAAAGCGACCAAATAAAAGGCACCAAGCACGGTCAAACGCGTAATAACATAGTCCAAATATTCGGCAGTATTTTTGCCTGGACGAATACCGGCAATAAAGCCACCATGTTTTTTCAAATTATCAGCGGTCTCTTCTGGATTAAAAACAACAGCGGTATAGAAAAAGGCAAAGAATGCGATTAAAAAGGCATACAAAGCCAAATACAACGGCTGACCATGTCCAAGCAAACGGCTCATTGTCTGAACCCACTCAGGACCATTTTCGGCTGACAGATTTGCAATGGTAATCGGCAAGAGCAACAAAGAGCTTGCAAAGATTGGGGAAATTATAGGGGCAGAGTTCCACCCCGCAAAGTTCGTATTCCATGACGGAAGGGAGTTTTAGCGCGCATCATACCGTTGACGCCAACGAAATGATAAACCGCAGCCATAGACAGTAAAAAGCCGCCCCACGAAGGGACGGCTATATTTTACCCCGCAAGGTCGAACGCCTCACCGCTGTACACGACAAGCATGGCGATGTCCTTCACCGCCTCGCGCTTGTACGCGTACAGCGTTTTTGTGTCGATGTAGTACTCTCCCGCCAGCGCCTCAAGGCTTTTAGCCCCGGGCATCCCCGCCATGCCGATGCGCTTTAACAGCTCGCTACGCTGCGGGTCGTGCCGGTGGTAGTCGTTGACGGCCTCGACGAGCGCGCGGACGCCGCCGTAACGGTCAAGAGCCGCCATGTACCGCCGCGCGCCCTCTATCGCCTCAACGCGCCGCTGCGCCTCGGGAATCTCCGGGCCGCCCTGCACGTGGACAGGCTCCGACGCGCCGTTCCGCAGCCGCAGCATTTCCGCAACTTCCTCGTCGTCCGGCCAGTCGGCTCGACCGCACAGCACCAGATAGCCAGCCGGATGGCAGTCGAGAAGCAGCGAGATGATGTCTATAATGCGTGCCACGGGTTTGCTGATG
>CASFLB010000097.1 GCA_949295395.1 uncultured Pseudomonadota bacterium
TGAACCAATTGGCTGCTTATTACTGTCATAATTATCCTTACTCATTTAAGTTGTAACTTATTGTTTTGTTTAATATGCTTGAAAAATCTTTAGCAAAATGTAAATCGTAATTTGACATATCAGCTAGATATTCCTTATTGTCTTTTTGCTCTTGATGATTGTGTTTTTGCTGATTTTGGTTGTTGTTATTGTCGCGGCCACACTTTATATCGCCTTAAGACGGCGAGATGATGATGGGCTGAAAACGGCATTTGAAAGTTTTAGCCGCGCCCAAGCAGAACTTTCGGGACGTTTATCTCAGTTTAGCGAAATAAACGCACGCCAACAAGCACAGCTCGCCCAGTCGATAAACGAGCAAAAAGTAGCCATGCTAAAGATTGTTGACGAAAAATTGCTTGAGGTCACTAAAAATGTGGGCGAAGGTCTGCAACAGTCAACGGAAAAGACCAATCAAACCCTGCACGATTTACGAGAGAGATTAGCCAAGATAGATGTTGCTCAGCAAAAAATTTCTTCCTTATCGGAACAAGTTGTTTCTTTGCAAGAGGTCTTAAGCAACAAACAAGCCCGTGGCGCTTTTGGTGAAATTCAGCTAAACGATTTAGTGACATCGATTCTCCCGCCGTCAGCTTATGAATTTCAGGTTGTATTAAGCAATCAAAAGCGTGCAGATTGTGTATTAAAATTGCCTAATCCACCCGGAACAATCGTCATCGATTCGAAGTTTCCGTTGGAAAGCTACCAGTCTTTGCGCAACGCTCAAAGTGATAGAGAAAAAGTTGAGGCAGAAAGGTTTTTCCGAGCCTCGGTTTTAAAGCACATCAAAGATATTGCCGAAAAATATATCATTGCCGGAGAAACAGCCGAATCAGCCCTAATGTTTATGCCATCGGAATCTGTTTATGCCGAACTTCATGCTAATTTCAGAGATGTTGTCGAGGCCTCATATCGAGCAAAAGTTTGGATTGTATCGCCGACAACATTAATGGCAACCTTAAATACGGTTCGTGCTGTTTTAAAAGATGCCCGCATGAGAGAGCAGGCCGGCGTAATTCAAAAAGAGGTTGGTCTGTTGGTCGAAGATATCAGCCGCTTGGATGACCGAATAGAGAATTTAGGCAAACATTTTGACATGGCCTCAAAAGACATTGGCGATATAAAAATTTCTTCGGGAAAAATCGCGCGTCGCATTGATAAAATCGAAGACATCGAACTGGGTGAAAATTCCGAAAAACACCTTGCGGTCGAAGATTTAACCGGCCACCGCGGCGCAGAAGAAAAATCGGCGTGATTTTGGGGATAAAAAGCTGATAAAAATTCACAAAATATGGAATTGATATATTGATTTATAAAACAAAAACGTATAACGTAAACCCAGTAGTAAATAAATAAGAAGGAATAAAACAGTGACTAGATCTGAATTAATTGAAAAGATAGCCGGTAAGAACCCGCATTTAAATGCCAAAGACATTGATAAAATTGTTGATGTTGTCTTCAACAAAATTATCAGCTCTTTAGCAAAAGGAGAACGTGTTGAGTTTAGAGGCTTTGGTTCTTTTTCGGTTAGAAAACGTTCAGCAAGAATGGCCAAGAACCCCCGTACCGGTGAGGCTGTAAAGGTTGAAGAAAGATGTATTCCTCACTTCAAAACCGGCAAGCAATTGCATGATTTGTTAAATAAAAAATAAACATC
Organism: uncultured Pseudomonadota bacterium; assembly: GCA_949295395.1. Classification (GTDB taxonomy): domain Bacteria; phylum Pseudomonadota; class Alphaproteobacteria; order RF32; family CAG-239; genus HGM16780. The sequence continues at coordinate 1,694 of CASFLB010000097.1, forward strand.
ATTAAAGAAAGGCAACGGCCATGAGTTTTATAAAAATGTTAATCGGACTACCTTTAATCATTGTTGTTTTGATTTTTGCCTTTGTAAACAATGATTTGGTTAGCTTTAATTTATGGCCGTTTTATCTTGAAATAACCGTATCGCAAAGTGTTGCAATAGTCTTTTTATTGTTTTTTGGCTTTATATGGGGCAAGTTCGATTCGTGGCTGTCTTATTCTCCGGTCAGAAGGGCGCTGAGACAACAAAAGAAAGCCAACAAAAAATTAAACAAAGAGCAGGAAAAGCTCACCGAAAAAGTATCTGATTTGGAAGGTAGTATTACCAGCCTTAAAGAAGAAGCCAAAGACGCTAAGGCAGCCGCTAAAGACGCTGAAATCGCAGCAAAAGAGGCTGAAAAAGCCAAAGCAAAAGCCGAACGCCGTCCTTTGAGCGAAAGACTAAAAAATTTATTTAAAAGAAAATAAGATTAATATTTAAGAGAAGAATAAAATGAACTGGTTAACAGATTTTGTAAGACCGAAAATAAAGAAAACCGCACCGATAGAAATCGCCGATAATCTGTGGGAAAAATGCCCCGAATGCGGCCAAATGCTGTTTTCAAAAGAACTTAAAAAAAGCATGTATGTCTGCACCCGTTGCGGCCATCACCTGCGTTTGTATGTTCATAAAAGATTGAGATTACTGTTTGATAATGGGGAATACAGCCCGATAGCCATTCCCCCGTTGAAAGAAGATCCGCTTAAGTTCAGGGATTCTAAGAAGTATACCGACAGACTACGCAACTACCGCAAAACAACCGGCAGTGAAGACGCCATCCGCGTTGCCAAAGGTGAGATTGGTGGTATAACTTGTGTTGTTGCTGCAATTGATTTTGCCTTTATGGGCGGCTCAATGGGTATGGCTGTTGGTGAAGGAATTGTCCGTGCGGCAGAGATTTGCTTGAAAAATAATTATCCGCTGATTACCGTTTCGGCTTCCGGCGGTGCACGCATGCAAGAAGGCATTTTATCTTTGATGCAAATGGCGCGCACAACCGCGGCAATTAATCAGCTTAAAGAAAAAGGCATTCCGTTTGTCTCGATTCTGACAGACCCGACCACCGGAGGTGTTTCAGCTTCTTTTGCAATGTTGGGTGATGTTAATATTGCGGAAAAGGGGTGCTTAATTGGTTTTGCCGGCCCGCGTGTTATTGAACAAACGATTCGCGAAAAATTGCCAGATGGTTTCCAACGTGCTGAATATCTGAAAGAACACGGCATGGTTGATATTGTTGTCACCCGCTCAGAGATGAAAGACACGCTGGTTCGCGTCATCAGTATCTTGACCCACGTCAAGCCGGCAGTTCAAACTTTGGCAATAGAAAATAAGTAAAAGAGATGTTTCCAAGTCCAAAAAAGCTCTGAACGAAAGTTCAGAGCTTTTTATATTAAATAGATTTTTCTTTAAGTTGATTATTTTTTACTTCAAAAAACTGTGCCGTATCTTTAAGGGAAGAAAACAAATACGGATCGGTAGAGGTTATCCAAGCTTGCAAACCGAGCTGGCTGATTTTTTCAAGCAAGGCTTCACGTTTAATTTCATCAAGATGAGCGACCACTTCATCAAGCAATAAGATGGGAGCAAAACCCTTATCAAGCGTTTGGCACTTTGTCTGTGCTAAAATAATGCTGATGAGTAGCGATTTTTGCTCTCCGGTAGAACAAAGCTCAGCCGGCATTCTTTTTTTGCGATAAAAGACCTTAAAATCGGTACGATTAACCCCGTCAATTGAATCATTATAAAGAATATTTCGCCGTTGCTTTTTGAGTAAGTCGCGGTAAAAATCTTCAACATCAATTGCCGGCAGCTTATCAAGTTTTTTCTCAATGATTCCTTCCAGTTCGAGAATAACATTCGGAAAAACATCATCAGGTTCATGCTCAATAAAGGTATTGAGCTTGGCACTGTGCTCACGCCGCGCCGCCGCAATCGCCACACCGAGAGCCGCCATATTTTCTTCAAGAGACAAAAGCCAATCCTCGTTACTCCGTCCGGCTTTAAGCAACTGATACCATTGACGATAAAGATGTTCAAAATTAGCCGTGCGTTTGGCGTGTTCAAGGTCAAAGGCATAAACCAACCGGTCCAAACAGCTCCGTCGCGGTTGCGAGCCTCCGCGAAATAACCTATCCATC
>CASFLB010000098.1 GCA_949295395.1 uncultured Pseudomonadota bacterium
GTTTGAAAAATGGTTTTCAATGTGGAAAAGATTGCCAAGACCCATTAAATTGTGGAACTTGCGTCAATCAAGATTGTTTTAATAACATGATATATAATCCTCAAACAAAATATTGTGAAGATACTACAACTGGAGTTTATTGTTCTACTGAAAAAGAAGCTTATTTAACAGCGTCTTTAAGAGCTTTACCAGCTTTGAATTTCGGAGCTTTAGAAGCAGCGATTTTGATTTCTTTGCCGGTAGCCGGGTTACGACCGGTACGAGCAGCGCGTTTGCTAACTTCAAAAGTACCAAAACCGGTAAGCTGAACGCTGTTACCTTTCTTCAAAGCTTTGGTGATAACTTCGAGGCTGGCAGCAACAACTTTAGCAGCTTCAGCTTTGGTAATGCCGGCAGCTTCAGCAACAGCATCAACATATTCAGTTTTATTCATAAGAATTCTCCTAGTAAAATTAATGATAAGGTTTACCCTACACTTAAGATTTTCATTATTTTGAAATAAAATGTCAAACGTAAAATCAATAAAATCCACGAATAGTGCATAAATGTGGAAAAAAAATGATAAAATCAAGAAAAAAAGGACCTAAAATTTTTACAGATAGGAAAAAAACAGTAAAAATCAGATTCGGAAAAAGCTTGAAAATAAGAAAAAAGAAGATAAAATGCAAATCGAAAAGATATTATTATGTTAAATAATTATAAAAATTGACGATTATGAAAGTAAAAATTTGTTTAGAGCGCAGACTCGTTATGGATTTAAGCCTGGAACAACAAGCCGAAACATCTTTATTAGCACAGTTTGACGGTATAAGCCTTGAAACGATAGGTCTTGAATGTCCGTTTTGCGGAGAGCTATTGGAGCGAGGAAAATGTTCATGCAAGGAGTATAAAATCGCTTATCAAAAGCTGTTGGAAACATATCCAGAGAAAGATTTAGCATTGGTTATCAATGACAATGTTCGAACGGTTAGCACCTTGGCGTTGATAAAAGATCGGCTAACGATGAAGCAAGTCCCGCTGAGTGACGAATTGATTCTACTGTTTGATAGCGGAACAATAGCGCGCAGTATGAGTGGAACCTATTTTGTTTCGGAAGGCAACATTGAAGGAACGGACTTAAAATTCTACATTCGCCAAAAGAGGAAGAAGGAAGTCTACGAATGTCAGATTAAGGGCATTGATGACATTCCGCAAGAAGCAAAGATTAGACTTTGCAAATATGTAAGAAAAACTACTCCTCTCCCAAAAAGCACAAGGAAGATAATCTTTGGTGGGTATCGGCAAGAACTTTTGGAAGAAACGATTGCCGAGTTTGGTTATGGCGAGTTTTTAGCACGTATACAAGAACTTATGAAAGACAAGTAATTATGTATGAAAAAAGGTTTGGAAAAAAGTTCCAAACCTTTTTTTGGGGCAAAGAAAATCAGATTTGGAAAAAACTTGAAAATCAGAAAAAAACAAGCTAAAATGCAAAACAAGAAAATATTATGATGTTAAACAATTATAAAAAAATACAATTATGAAAGTACAAGTTAATTTAACAACGCCTCGAAATCTGAAATTGGATGAAACATTTGTGTTGGGGCCTTTTGAATGTATCGAAATTAAGGCGATTGCGCCGGAATGTCCGTTTTGTGGAAGCAAGCTTTATCGAAGGCCATGCACCTGTGAAAAGTTCAAAACAGCCTGTCGAAAAATGTTAGCGACATACTCGGAGCAAGGCTTGTTCTTTTTAGTAAATGGTGAGCAAGAGGAAGTTTCTTATCTGATAGACAAGAAAAACGTAACCCAAAAAAAGGTTTCGGTAACGGATGAGGTGATTTTGCTCTTTGACCGAGGCGTAGTTGTTCCAAGCTATTGTGGACAATATTTTGTTTCGGAAGGTGTGATTGAAGGGGAGGAGTTATCCTTTTATGTCCGACAAAAAGGAAATCCGAATGTTTATGAATGTAGGATGAAGGGTATTAAGGATATTCCTCAAGAAGCTAAGGTTAGTCTGTCTCGACCTAAGGTTTCAGTGGCAAAAGAAAAAACAACATTTACAGAGGTTCGTTCCTCAGGAGATTGTCGAGGAAACATTGGACTATTGCGACAAGAGCTAATGACGAGACCGACACTGTCACGAAGCAACGGCAAAGGAAAAATTTCGGCTCGCCGTGTAAAAGTACAGCAAGAAACGATTGCCGAGTTTGGTTATGGCGAGTTTTTAACGCGCTTGCAAGAACTTATGAAAGACAAGTAATTATGTATGAAAAAAAAGGTTTGGAAAAAAGTTCCAAACCTTTTTTTGTTGTTACCACGAAACATCTTGGTCGGCAATATCGGCGGGAAGCTGTCCTTCATAATAGATGGTTGTCAAAACATGACGGTCAAGTCCATTATTGAAAATATCGCTGATATAAGGACTGCTGCTCTGAAATTCAAAGGCGCAGACGCGCTCCAAAATATCTTCGGGGCATTGACAAATTGCTTCATCGGTTGAGGGGCGCAAAAAGCCATGATAGCCACCATAGGTGTGATAGGTCGTAACCCGAGCAATTTCCTTAAGTCCCTCGGCCTTTTTAATCGGAGTTGAGCACCATCCGATAAAAGATTGAGAATGTATTGGATAAGGCGGAATCCAAAACAAATTTTTTCCTTGGGCTATCGGGGCAATACCAACTGTTTTGTTTTTATCTTCACGCATAACCGGCTTAATTTTGCGGGCAAGGCGAAGAAGGTCGTCTTTGGTAAAACGCGATTCTTGCTGATGTAACTTTTCCAAGATAGAAAGAAGCTCTTCATAGTTCGGATAAGCATACTTGTGCTCTTTAATCCATTGAATTTTTTCCAAAGTGTTCATAAGCAAAATAATTTAAATGAATAGAATAATAAAAAAGTAATAAGCTTTTAACAAAAAAAGCATCAAGACATTGGTCTTTAACGCTGTTGGTGTCTCGAATTGTTCCATCATTATCCGCGAGAACAATATAGTTTTTTAGCTGTAAAGTCGTTATCGCGCAATGGAAGCTTGATGGAGAAGTGGTTTTAAAAATCAGAACGAATATTCCGGGAATGTGGAGAATTTTACAAGACGGCCGCAAGGGATATGCCTATATCTCGGAAAACCCGTCAGACAAGCAATGTATTGTCTTGCTTGTAAAGTAAAATAAGTTCTGTCAAAAGAGGTTCTGCTAAAGAATCTCTTTTTTTTACAAAAAAAGACGCCAAACAATGACGTCCTTTAGTTTTTTGCGCTACCGTCGCACGGCTGGAGACAGTCGTACAAAACGCTACCGTCGCACGGTTTGGTCGGGATGACTGGATTGACTTGTTCGCCATGCTCACTGCGCCGCTTCGTCGTCGTTCGGGCTTTAAGCCCTTCACCGACATACTTCCGTCTGCCTCTCCTCCTAGTCGAACAGCATTGTTCGCTCGGTTCGCAACCGCGCTGGTTCGTATCAATGCCTTCGGCATCTTTAAAACAAAAAAACGCCATAAAAGGCGGAAAAGACTTTAGAAATAAGAAAAAAGACGCCAAACAATGACGTCCTTTAGTTTTTTGAGCTACCGTCGCACGGTTGGTCGGGATGACTGGATTGACTTGTTCGCCATGCTCACTGCGCCGCTTCGTCGTCGTTCGGGCTTTAAGCCCTTCACCGCCATGCTCACTGCGCCGCTTCGTCGTCGTTCGGGCTTTAAGCCCTTCACCGGCATACTTCCGTCTGCCTCTCCTCCTAGTCGAACAGCTCCCGCGCTGGTTCGTATCAATGCCTTCGGCATCTTTAAAACAAAAAAAACCGCCGTAAAAGGCGGATTTTTGTTTTAATGGTCGGGATGACTGGATTCGAACCAGCGACCACTTGCACCCCATGCAAATGCGCTACCAGGCTGCGCTACATCCCGAACAGCAATATCTATATAGAACGGCTTACAAAAAAAAGCAAGACATTTTTTATAAAATATAAAATTTGAATTTTTACTTCCAAAGATTGAAGCCAAACAAAACAATTTTTTTCTTTTTCAAAGAAAGACGAAAATAACGTTGAATAAACACCTTTCGACGCAACTTGATCAAGGCTGGATTTTTACCAAATATTTTAAGATAAGTCTGATAGCAGTGGTTATCAAGTACTTTATTTTTTGAAACACAATTCTGATACAAAAACTTATAGAAAATATCCTGTTTGTTTTTTACATTATCTTTAATAATTCCAACTTTTTTTGCAAAGGAATATAAGTTTTCTAAAACAATAAATAAGTCATTATCACGTTTATCTCTTTTTTTAGGGTCATTTATTGAAGAAGTCGGTACAATACGATAATTATATCCAACATAGCTAATTATATTCCAGCTTTTCGCGTAATAAGCCGCTTGGATAACAAACAAAATATCTTCAAAATAAATACCATTATAAAACTGAAGACTATTTTTTTTCAAAAAATCAGAACGCCACAATCTGATCCATACAAAGCACTTTTTAATACGAGGTAAAATATTATCAAAATTATAATATATTCCATTATGGAAGGAGTGACAACTTACGGGTTTATTTTTACTTACCATTTTATAACCGCACTCAGTAACATCCGCACCACTTTTTTCTGCTGCTTCATATAAATTTATAAAATAATCCCTTTCGATTGTATCATCACTGTCAATAAAGGCGATATATTTACCAGATGCAATTTCCATTCCTGTATTTCTTGCGGCAGATTGTCCGCGATTTTCTTTATGTTTTAAGATTTTTATTCGACTGTCTTTTTTTGCAAAACTTTCGACAACAACCATACTATTATCTGTACTACAATCATCAATGCAGATAATTTCAATATCTTTAAATGGCTGATTAATGATACTTTCTAAGCAGTCTTTGACGTAAGTTTCAACATTATAGATTGGAACGATAACCGAAATTTTTATCTCATTTTTCATATCAGCCTCTTCTATGGTTAAGATAGGAAAATCATAAATGATAAAATATAAGTTGCAATAATTTTATCTGAATTATTATAAAAGATACCCTCAGAAAATTTTTCTGAGGGTAAAGATTCATAAAGGAATTACATATCAAAATCCGTTTTGCCTTCATAGGCCAAGTAATAAAGCTTTTTGATTTCTTCAATCAACGGATAACGTGGGTTAGAGCCGGTGCATTGATCATCAAAAGCCCAAACCGGAAGATATTCCATCGCTTTATCAAAATCTTCTTTTGATACGCCATAGTCTTTAATAGACAGCGGAATGTTGAGCGCTTTTTTGAGCTTTTGCAGAGCTTCAATCAAGCCATCAACTTTAGCATCGTCATCTTTACCTTTAATTCCCATATTTTCGGCAAAGGCCGCATAAGCCGCTTTTGCGTTCGGGAATTTGTATTGCGGGAAGGCGCATTGCTTAACCGGTTTATCGGTCGCGTTATAACGAATGACCTGACAAATCAACAAAGCATTGGCGATACCATGCGGAATATGGAAAGCCACACCGATTTTGTGAGCCATAGAGTGGCAAACACCCAAGAAAGCATTTGCAAAGGCCATACCGGCAAGGGTCGCGGCATGGTGAACACGCTCACGAGCATAAGGCTCAGCTTCCGCATAGGACTTCGGCAAATATTGGAAAATAAGCTGACCAGCTTGGATAGACAAGCCGCGTGTAAATTCCGTTGCCATTGAAGAAACATAAGATTCAAGCGCGTGCGTCATAACGTCGATACCTGAAGCGGCGCAAAGACCTCTCGGCATGGTCATAACAAGGTTTGAATCAACAATAGCCATGTTCGGAGTTAAAGCATAATCAGCAATGGCGTATTTAATGCCGGTTGAATCATCGGTAATGATTGAGAACGGTGTAACTTCTGAACCGGTACCCGAAGTTGTTGGAATGGCAACCATGATAGCTTTTTTACCAAGCTCAGGAAATTCAAAAATTCTCTTACGAATATCCATAAAGCGCATCGCAAGGTCTTCAAACTTGAGTTCTGGATGTTCATACATCAACCACAAGATTTTAGCAGCATCCATCGGAGAACCACCACCCATGGCGATAATAACATCAGGAGAAAAAGTATCAACCATGCGTTTGGCACGGTTAACGGTTGTCAAATCAGGATCAGGGTTAACATCGCTGAAAATCTGATATTGAACGCCGATTTCTTCCAAAACGTCGGTAACCTGCTTAGTGAAACCTAAGTCAAAAATTGATTTATCGGTAACGATAAAGGCACGTTTTTTGCCTTGAAGTTCACGCAAAGCTACCGGCAAAGAACCAGGCTTGAAATAAATTTTGTTTGGTACTTTGAACCACAACATATTTTCTTCGCGTTTTGCAACAGATTTAATATTCATCAGATGTTTTACCCCCACGTTTTCGCTGACAGAGTTTCCGCCCCAAGAGCCGCAGCCCAAAGTCAGAGAGGGTTCAAGACGGAAGTTATAAATATCGCCGATAGCACCTTGCGCTGACGGACAGTTAATCAAAATACGACCGGTATGAAGTTCAGTACCGAAATATTTGATACGCTCGTCATTATGTTGAGCTGTATAAAGAATGGAGGTATGTCCGGCACCTCCAAAGGTAACAAGCTCTTTGGCTTTTGCCGTTGCTTCTTCAAAGTTCTTGGCTTTATAAAGGGCCAAAACCGGAGAAAGTTTTTCAGCAGAGAAGGGCTCTTCTTTGCCGACTTTTTGACATTCAGCAATTAAAGCTTTGGTGTCTGGATGAACTTTTATGCCGGCCATTTCAGCAATATGAGCAGCCTTCTGACCAACAATGGCGGAGTTAAGCTTGCCGTCAATCATAATAACTTTGCCGAGCTTTTCTTTTTCTTTCGGAGAAAGAATATAAGCCCCGCGTTTAACGAGTTCAGCTTTAACGGCATCATAAACATCTTTAACACAAACGATAGATTGCTCGGACGCACAAATCATACCGTTATCAAAAGTCTTTGACATCAGAATTGAGCTGACAGCAGTTTCGATATCCGCCGTTTCATCAATCACGGCCGGAGCATTACCAGCACCAACGCCTAGAGCCGGCTTGCCGGAAGAATAAGCAGACTTAACCATTCCCGGACCACCGGTAGCAAGAATGAGATCAACCTTCGGATGGCTCATCAACATTTGTGTCATATTAATGGTCGGATTCTCAATCCAGCCGATAATATTCTCAGGCGCACCGGCTTTAACAGCTTCTTCAAGCATCAAACGAGCGGTTTCAACGGTGCATTTCTTGGCTCTCGGGTGAGGAGAGAAGATAATGGCGTTGCGTGTTTTCAAGGCGATAAGAGCTTTGAAAATAGCGGTAGAAGTCGGATTTGTTGTCGGGACAACACCGGCAATAACACCGATAGGTTCGGCGATTTTAATCATACCACCGGCTTCATCTTCTGAGATAATGCCGCAAGTTTTTGTGTGTTTGAATTTGTTATAAATATATTCGGAAGCAAAATGGTTTTTAATCACCTTATCTTCC
>CASFLB010000099.1 GCA_949295395.1 uncultured Pseudomonadota bacterium
AATTCTTTGCGGCATGGCGCAAAGTCAGGCGTCCTGTATTCAAACGCCTAGTTGTACAAGTTTAGGCTATACTAAGACCTCAAGCTGTACAAACGGTCTTAGATGTCCATTCGGAAATTATTGGTATTGTCCAAGTAGTGGCGGCTCAAGCGGTGGTTCCGGCTCCGGTACGGGGTCAGGGGGAAGTAGCCTTTGTTCAAGTTGTAATGTCGGAGATTTTATTTGTGGCGGGAAATGTTATGCTCCAAGTATTGTTGTTTCGGAAAGAGGTGAAATAGCCTCTGATTGTACTCATTTTGTTACAAAAAAAGAAAATGGGAAATGTACACGTGTTACTGTAGGTGTTGCGCAGGCTCAAAAAATGAGTGTTCGAACCTATTTGCAAAAAATTAATTTTGATTGGAATAAAGATTATTCGCCTGATGCCCATTTTTCTACGAGTGGCTTTTCAGATGTATGTCAGGCTGTTTTAAATGTTTCTTCTACGAGCGGACGTAATTTAAATTTGGGATCAGCTTTGGTTGCTATTGTTCCTGATTATATTGATTGGTCTGGGCCTCGATATTTTTATACTATAAAAGTTGCACATTCATGTCCTTATGATCGCTATAATGATTCTTCTATCATGGGAATTAATTTTTCGTGTAATGTCCAAAATCTTGCGACGTGTCTTTCTCAATGGGATGGTTTAGATGATGATATTTTGGTTGTTCCGGTCGAATCGACTTTCTAAATTAATTTCTGTTTGAAAAAAAACGCCCCTCTTTTATCAAAGAGGGGCGTGAGTTGTTAAATTTATTGCAGTTCAAACATATCTTTGCCGACGCCGCACAACGGGCAGAGCCAATCTTCCGGCAGGTCTTCAAACGGAACATCGCCGTCATATACATAACCGCATACCGTGCAGACCCATTTTTTTCCTTCGTTATCAGCCATTTTGTTTCTCCTTTTCTTGCTGTTGACGATAATTGTTAAAACTTTTCATAACTTCATCTTTGAAATAAGCTCGGTATTCGCCATAAGTCAGAGGCTCTCCGAGTGCACCTTTTTGACAATCTTTAACTTCTGCCAAAAATAGCGTGTTGCTTTCAAAGACTTTGCTCTCAATAACTTGAGCTTTTATTTCAGCCAAATTGTTTTTCAAATAAGGTAAGTTATCTTTTTCGATATAATCTACCAAAGCCCATTTATCAACGGTGCGGCTGGTCTGAAAACCAAAATTTGCTACCACAAATGGATTGATATCTTTGCTGATGACCGAGATTGAAAATTCTTTGGTCTTTTCGATGCATTCTTTCGTATAGCTGCGGTTGTGGCAAGATAAGGCAATAATCAACGGCTTGTTGGCAACCTGCATTACACCGTCAACAATGCTACCGCAAAAACGGTGTTGTGCTTCGTCTTTTGCTCCTAAAACATAAATTCCGTGCGTTAAACAAAATAAAGCCGATTCATCCATTGGTTTTCTCCTTTTTTAGTAATGCGGCGGCGGGGTTTCTTCACTCAAAGGTTTGACGGTGTCTTGTGACATACTTTCAAACATGAGTTTTACCTGCCGACGAAGAGCCTCAAGTTCTTTGCCTTGCGCGATGACGACTTGATTTAAATCGTCAAGCTCTTTTTCCTGACAGGCCAAGGCCGTTTCAATATTTATCAGCCGTTCTTCTAATTCTTCTTTCATCCTAAAAAAAACCTGCTATAATCTGTTTGATATTGTTCTTTAATATAATATAACATTTTAGATTTTACAACAAAATATGACTTCGGAAATTGAAATAACACCCGAATTTCAGCAAGCGCTTGATATCATTAATAAAACCGACAAGCCCTTGTTTATAACCGGAAAAGCCGGAAGTGGAAAATCGACTCTTTTGGATTATTGCTATAAGCATTGTCCAAAAGATTTGGTCTTGCTGGCCCCTACCGGCGTGGCCGCTTTGAACATTAAGGGACAAACAATTCACCGCTTTTTTAACTTTCCGATAAATGTGACGGTTGAAAAAATTCAAAATCTTGAGGTCAAACCGCGAAGTCTTGGAATCTTTCGCAATTTGGATACGATTTTTATTGATGAGGTTTCCATGTTGCGGGCCGATTTGTTGGATTGTATTGATGCTTTTTTGCAAATCTATGGACCAAAGCCGGAAAGCACCTTCGGCGGAGTGCAGATGGTTTTTGTTGGGGATATGTTTCAACTGCCGCCGGTCGTTGCTCATGATGAACAAAATGTGTTTGCACGTCATTATCGTTCGCCTTATTTTTTTGATGCCAAAGTTTTTCAGCAAATTGAACCCGAAATTGTGGAGCTTAAACATATTTATCGTCAGAAAGATGAGGCCTTTATCTCTTTATTGAACCGTATTCGCAATAATTTGGCCAATAGTGCCGATCTAGAGGCGTTAAATCAGAGAGTTTTAGCTCCTGTCAATGACGATGCTTTTTCCATCCATTTAACCACAACAAATGCTCAAGCCGATGCGATTAATCAAACTCGTCTTGATGCTTTGCCTCATCCGTTACACAAGGCTAAAGCCAATATTGAAGGGGCATTCGGCAAAGATTATTTTCCAACTGCTGACGAGCTGACTTTTAAAGTCGGGGCGCAAATTATGTTTTTGAATAATGATGCCAAAAATCGTTGGGTCAATGGTTCGGTCGGGCATATTGAAGATATTAAAACCGATGTTGACGGTGTGGCTACGGTAAAAGTTCGGTTGCATGAAAATGGTAAATCCGTGCGTGTTCAGCCTTATACTTGGGAAATATTTCAATATAAAAAAGATGGCGAGAAAATCATTTCCGAATCGGTAGGATCATTTACTCAATTTCCGTTTCGTTTAGCTTGGGCAATTACCATTCACAAAAGTCAGGGAAAAACTTTTGAAAATGTTGAAATTGATATGGGGCGAGGGGCGTTTTCGGCCGGACAACTCTATGTGGCTTTGAGCCGTTGTACAACACTTGAGGGAATCCGCCTAACACGTCCGATAAAACGGCAAGATATTTTTACCGATTTTCGGATTTTGGAATTTATTAATCGTTCTATTCCACTTGAACGACAAGAACCTTTATCTCCATATAACAAGTTGCAAATATTGGAAAGTGCCATTCGTACACGGAATAAGCTTGAGGTTTTATACCAACGTGCTGATGGCAACAAAACACGCCGTGTGATTGTGCCTTTGCACCTTAAAGGAGATATGCTTTTGGCCTATTGTACCGAACGGGGCGCACAGCGGTCGTTTATGATTGACCGCCTGCTCGCCTTGCGTCCCAGTAATGAATTTGTTAAGCTTTGAGGGTGATTTTTCCGCCGTTAATTGAGGCAAAACCGCCAACCGGAAGAGTTAAAAGCGGGGTGGAATGTCCAAAATCAACATTGGCAACTGTCGGCAGCTTTGACAGTGGAGCAACATTTTTCAAAATATATTCTAACTGCTCACGCGTTACCTTTGAGCCTTTTTGAAAACGTCCGATAAGCAGGCCTTTTACATTTTTGAAATCCGGTTGATAGCTCAACGCTGTTAAGTTGCGCATAAAGGTAAAAATACTGGACTCCGATGTGTCTTCAATAAACAAAATTGTGTCTTTTTCAAAAGCCGGACGATAGTCTGTTCCGAGCAAGAGATTAAATGTGCCGAGATTGCCGCCAAGCAAAGTTCCTTCCGCCTTGCCTTCGTTCAAAACCCAATAGCCCTCGTTTTTAATAAACTCGCGTTTTTCTTGGTCAAGAAACCACAAATCATCACTCCATTCGGTTGATGGGACAACATCATTTTGACCGTCTTTCATTAACATTTTAGCCATGTTTTCAATCGTATATTCACAGCCTTTAAGCA
>CASFLB010000100.1 GCA_949295395.1 uncultured Pseudomonadota bacterium
CAAGAAGCGATAAACACGGGTTTTAGTCGAGCAGATGGAACAAAATTCACATTTAATACCGACGCTTGGTCATCGTCCGAGTACGATAATAGCCGCGCGTGGTACTCACGCTTAAGTAATACCGACTACGGGTTGTACTACAACATCAGTAAGAGTAGCAGCCAAGAGGTCCGCCCCGTGTTAGAGTTTTAGATTTTTTCTCGGCGGAGCGGTAAGCTCCGCTTTTTTGTGGCTTGACTCGGCTTTGATGTTTGTGGTATTTCGTTTTTACGTTTTTTATTTTTATTTTAATTTTTATGGTTGGTCATATTATTTTCTCGGCGGTATTGGTTTTACTTGCTGCCGGTGTGTTGTTTTACGACATTCGTCGAAAAAAGAGGCGTTCGGTGTGGAACGGTATTCGCATTATGGCGGCCTGTTGCTTGCTGTTTATTGCGTTTAGTCTTTCCGGTGTCAGCTTTTGGTTAGCGCAGGTTTCCGGAATGTGGTTTCCCCTCCTCTATTTGTTGCTCCTTTGCGCTTTTTATGCCGTGGTTTTTGCCGCCGCTGTTGCTTATCTTAAGCACAAAAACAAAAAACGCTAACCTAACAAAAAAGCTTCCGACTTTTTCGGAAGCTTTTTTCTTATTTTTGTGTCATAAAGATGCGGTACTGGCGGCACTTTTTATTTTTGTCCTTATAATCCACCCAAACCGACTTTCCTCCGTCGCGGTAGTAAACATAATAGCCGTTCAACTGATTTTTTACCGGTTGTTTCGGCACTTCACGGCTACAAGATATATCGCATTTCTCGGCTTTGACATTTCTTTTGATTTTGATGAACTCACCGTTTTTCAGGGTGAATATCAAAACATGAATGTTGTCACTCTCGGGATAAAAGATAATCTGGTTCTTAAATCCGACACTTTCAGAATTTGCAAAGGTGAATTCCTCCGCTATGCCCTTATCAATCATAATGGCATAATTTTTGGTTTCACGTTTGATTAACCGGCTGTCACTTTGTGCTTTAAGCTCTAGGCTAAAAAACAGTCCAAGTCCCAGCCCCAACATCAGCATAATAATTTTTGTTTTCATAACACTTAATTTTTAGGGGTTAATAATATATTTGCGCCTTTATTTATTCATGCTTTCGTCGTTTTGTCAAGTATTATTCTTTGTGCGGAAGATGAAGTTCGCCGCCGGATAAGGGTTCTTTTACCCCAGTTGTTTTTGGAAAGGTTATCGGTAAGCCAAAATAACTTCTTACCGCCAAATAGCCAAAAGCCTGTGCCTCTATCGCCTCTAAGTTCCAACCGACTTCCTTAGCGGTTTCAATCTCTATATTCGGCAAGCGACGACGAATGAATCTTATCATGGTCGGATTATTCGCTCCGCCGCCGCTGACAATTATCTTTTTAGGAGCTTCGGGTAAGAAAAAACTAACCGAATAGCTTATGGCTTCGGCGGCAAACGCTGTCGCCGTAGCCGCACCGTCTTCCAGCGACAATCCCTCAAGATGCTCCAATTTTTCGTTAAAAATATTTCTATCTATCGACTTGGGCGGGTATTTGGCAAAATATTTGTGCTTCATCAGAGAATTTAGAATCGGCTCGTTTATCTTGCCGCTTATCGCCAATTTGCCGTTATAATCCATGTGCATTCCGGCGTGTTTTAATACCCAGTCGTTTACCGGCGCGTTTCCGGGACCGGTGTCAAAGGCTATCATCTCTCCGGTTGCGCCAATCCACGTGATGTTTGATACACCCCCAATATTCAAAACCGCAATCGGCTTTTCATATTCGGCGCAAAGGGCTTCATGAAAAACCGGCACCAGCGGCGCGCCTTGACCTCCGGCCAAAACATCGGCGTTACGAAAGCGGTTTACCACTTTTATGCCTGTTAAATCAGCCAAAAGCTGACCGTCACCGATTTGATGCGTGTAATGATTTTCGGGTTCGTGGTGAATCGTATGTCCATGAAAACCGATAATATCAACCGGCTCCTCTTCCCCTTCCATAAACTCGTTCACAACCTCGGCATGAAAGGCGGTTAACGAATTTTCGACTAAGTTAATCTTTGCCGCTTTTTCCGGCGTATCGGGTTTAAGCCCTAAAATTGAGCGAATTTGCTCACGCAGCGTTTCATCATAAGGAACGGTATAAGCCCGACCAAAGTCATAAACATCTATGCCGTCGGTTTCAATCAATGCAATATCTACCCCGTCCAACGAGGTGCCGCTCATCAAACCTATCGCGCGAAGCTTTTTGATATTATCCATAAAAAAGTTTATCTCCCTTATTGCGTTATTTTATTTATATGCTATTATCCTTAAGACTTGTTTAATTATATCATCTTAAGGAAAGGAAAAATGAGCAATTTTAAATCCCTTTTTCTCAATATTATGCTTGAGCGCGGCTTTTATAATCAATGCACCAACGACGAAGGGTTTGACGCCTATTTGTACGAATGTGAAAAATCAGGAAAGCCGGCCGTAGGGTATTTGGGCTCCGATCCGACCGGTGACAGCTTGCATGTTGGGCATATTGTGCCTTTGATGATGATGCGTTGGTTTCAAAAATGCGGACACAAGCCGTTAACCCTTGTTGGCGGTGCAACGGCGCGAATCGGCGACCCTTCAGGAAAAGACAAACTTCGTCCTTTTCTTGATGAAGAAACGCTTCAACATAATATCAAAGGCTTGAAAAAGTCTTTTTCAAAGTTCTTAAAATTTGGTGACGGTGCAAGTGATGCGCAGATGGTTGATAACTGGGATTGGTTTAAGGACATCAACTATTTGTCTTTTTTGCGTGATATCGGAACTTATTATTCCGTTAATCGTATGTTGACCATGGATAGTGTTAAAACCCGTCTAGAACGTGAACAGCCAATGAGCTTTTTGGAATTTAACTATATGTTGCTCCAAGGTTATGATTTTTGTCAGCTCTACAACACTTATGGTTGCCGCGCGCAAATAGCCGGTTCTGACCAGTGGGGCAATATTACTTCCGGTACCGAACTCGGCCGTCGTAAATATGATGTTGAGCTTTTTGGCTTTACCAGCCCGATTATTACCGATTCAAATGGTAAAAAAATGGGCAAGTCCGAAGGTAATGCCGTTTGGATTAATGAAGAAAAACTTTCATCTTATGACTATTATCAATACTTCCGTAATATCGGTGATGCCGAGGTTGGAAAATGCTTGCGAATCTATACGGACTTACCAATGGACGAGGTTCGCCGTTTGGAGGCCTTGAAAGATAAAGAAATCAACGAGGCTAAGAAAATTCTTGCCTTTGAAGCCACTAAGATTTGCCGTGGTGAGGCCGAGGCTCTTGCCGCACAAAACACCGCGGTTCAAACTTTTGAACAAGGTGAAGCCGGCGGCAATTTACCGACAATTGATGTGCCGTCTATTGAAGGCTTGCCGGTTATTGACGCCTTTTTACAACTCGGCTTTGTTGCAAGCAAAGGCGAAGCCCGCCGCCTTATCAAACAAGCCGGTTTAAAGCTTAATGACGCACCGATTGTTGATGAAAATTACAAACTTTCGGCCGCAGACATCGTCAATGGACAAGTCAAGCTTTCTCAGGGCAAAAAGAAACACGGCTTGATAAAACAGGCTTCTTAATCGGACTTTCGATGCTTTATGTTTAAGCACGGTTCTTGGTGAATCGTGCTTTTTTGTTTTGGCTTATCACATTCGGGTGTTGATATTTGTTCAAAAAAGTCTTAAATTTATTTTCAGGGTTTTATTTGGAGAATGACTATGCCGGATAATCTGCCGGAATTAAGGGATATTCATTTGCC
>CASFLB010000101.1 GCA_949295395.1 uncultured Pseudomonadota bacterium
GCAAGAATTTCCAGCATACGGGCAAATCTATGTCTTTCTTCAATATGTACTTTCCGCACACTCAACACCTCTTGCCCTTTCTACGCCTCTTGTCTCCTCCTTCTTGAGCACCCCTTTCAGCTTATTCCTCAACCTTAACCAAATGGCTGACTTTTTTAATCATGCCACGAATAGAAGGAGTATCTTCCAATTCTCTGGTTTTGTGCATTTTATTGAGGCCCAAACCAACGAGAGTAGCTCTCTGATCAGCCGGACGACCAATAGCACTGGCAATCTGAGTAACTTTTATTGTTTTCTTAGCCATGATTAAGCCTCCTCTTTTTCCATTTTAACATTTGAAGAGTTTTCACGGCGGCTGACAATATCACCGACTTTCTTGCCACGTTTTGCAGCAACCATTCTCGGAGAATTAATTGACTGCAAGGCATCAAAGGTTGCTTTAATCATATTGTACGGATTGTTTGAACCCATAGATTTAGCAACAACATCTTGCACACCGAGAACTTCAAAAATAGCACGCATCGGTCCACCGGCAATAACACCGGTACCGGCCGGAGCAGTTCTCAAAATGACCTTACCGGCACCGAAAGCACCTTTAACGTCATGATGAAGAGTACGACCTTCACGCAACGGAATGCGAACCATATTTTTCTTAGCTTCATTGGTTGCTTTGGTAATAGCATCAGGAACTTCGGTAGCTTTACCGGAACCATAGCCGACGCGTCCTTTTTGATCACCGACAACAACGATTGCGGCAAAAGACATATTGCGTCCACCTTTAACGGTCTTAGCAACGCGGTTGATATGAACCAGTCTTTCGACCAATTCTTCTTTTTTCTCAGCCTTACGACGATCTACATTTTGTGCCATATCATCTCTCCTAGAACTTCAGACCGGCAGCGCGTGCAGCGTCAGCCAATGCTTTAACACGACCGTGATAGATATAGCCGCCTCTATCAAAGACAACTTCACTAACACCATTTTTAACAGCACGTTCAGCAATGGTTTTGCCGATAACGCCTGCAGCTTCAACAGTTGAAGACTTCTTAAGAGAATCTCTGATTTCTTTATCCAAAGTAGAGGCAGAAACCAAAGTAGCACCTTTAAGATCGTCAATAATCTGCGCGTAGATATGCTTACCGCTGCGGAAAACCGAAAGTCTTGGTTTGCCGTTAGCAGCGTTTTTCAAAGCGATTCTAACGCGAGCTTTTCTTTTTTCAAATAACTTTCTTGGCGTATTCATTTACTTATCCTTACTTTTTCTTGCCTTCTTTACGACGGATAGATTCGCCTTCAAACTTAATACCTTTTCCTTTATAAGGTTCAGGCTTTCTGTATTTGCGAATATTTTGAGCAATCTGACCAACCAGTTGCTTGTCCGCACCAGAAATTGTCAATTGGGTCGGGCTAGCGCAAACAATAGAAATACCTTGAGGAATTTCAAAGTTTACATCATGAGAAAAACCCAAAGACAAAACGAGAGTTTTACCGGCAACACGGGCTTTATAACCAACGCCGACGAGTTCAAGATTTTTCTTAAACCCTTCATGAACGCCTTTAACAATCGTATTGATTTCAGCGCGGGTTGTTCCCCACAAAGCGCGAGCCATTTTAGACTCAGACAAAGGAGCAACAACAACTTTACCGTCTTCGATTTTAACCGAAACATGACTGGCATCAAACTTAACGCTTAATTCTCCCAGTTTACCTTTTGCTTTAACAACATCATTGTCAAGAGCAACGGTAACATCATTAGGGATAACAACAGGATATTTACCAATTCTAGACATCCGATTTCTCCCTTAAAAGACCTGACAAAGAATTTCACCGCCAACATTAGCTTTACGAGCATCATTATCGCTCATAACACCTTGCGGAGTAGAGATAATAGAGATACCCAAGCCGTTATAAACTCTGGGCAAATCTTTAACAGAAGAATAAACTCTTCTACCCGGAGTCGAAACACGGTAAATTTCCGTAATAACAGAAGTACCTTCATGATACTTCAATTTGATATGAAGTTCATCAATACCAGGTTTAACATTAACGCGCTCATAACCGGCAATGTAACCTTCTTTTTTCAGAACTTCCAAAACACTTTCACGCAAGCGAGAAGCAGGAGAAACGACCTCATTCTTCTTCGCTCTTTGTGCGTTTCTAATGCGTGTGAGCATATCGCCCAAAGTATCAGACATAGACATAGTCTTTAACCTCCCAACTTACCAGCTAGACTTAACTAAACCGGGGATTTCGCCAAAGCTTGCCATATTTCTTAATTCATTACGGCAAAGGCCAAACTTCCGGTAAACACCACGAGAACGGCCGGTAACTTTGCAACGGTTACGAATACGAACACGAGCAGAGTTTCTCGGCAATTCAGCCAATTTCAAAGTAGCATTAAATCTCTCTTCCGGAGATGCATTTTTGTCATCAGCAATTTTCTTTAATTTAAGACGACGATTAGCATACTTCTCAGCCATCTTAACTCTTTTCAAGTTTCTATAAACTGAACTTGTTTTTGCCATTATTCAAATCTCCGCTTATTTCTTATAAGGAAGGTTAAAAGAAGTGAGAAGGAACTTAGCTTCTTCATCTGTCTTAGCAGATGTACAAATAACGATATCCATACCTCTAACATTCTCAACCTTTTCATAATTGATTTCAGGGAAGATAATCTGCTCTTTAATACCGAAAGCAAAATTACCTCTGCCATCAAAGTTTTTACCGGTAATACCATGAAAGTCTCTGATGCGCGGCAAGGCCATATTGACCAATCTTTCAAGGAACTCATACATTTTATCTGAACGCAAAGTAACCTTGCAGCCAATTGGCATATCTTCTCTTACCTTAAAAGTAGCGATTGATTTACGAGCTTTAGTAACAACCGGCTTTTGACCAGCGATTAAAGCCATTTCTTCAACAGCATTGTTCAATTTTTTCTTATCGGTAACGGCTTCGCCGACACCCATATTCAAAACGATTTTAGTCAGCTTAGGAATCTCGTGTGGGTTCTTGTAACCGAATTTTTCCACCAGAGACTTCTTAATGACATCGTTATAAAGTTTTTCAAAATTAGTCATTTCGATATTCCCTTACTTATCGATTACTTCACCGGACTTACGAGCAACACGAACTTTTTTGCCGTTCAGCTCTTTGTAGCCGACCTTAGTAGCCTTGTTGGTCTTCGGATCAACAAGAGCAACATTTGACGCATTAATAGGTGCTTCTTTCGTTATAATGCCGCCAGTAGTAGTTTGGCTGGGTTTTGTGTGTCTCTTAACAAGATTAACACCTTGAACAACCACTTTACCTTCTTTAGGCATAGCTTTAACGACTTCACCGGTTTTGCCTTTATCATCACCCGACAAAACGATGACTTGATCACCCTTTTTAATTTTAAGTTTAAGGCTCATTATAAAACCTCCGGTGCTAATGAAATTATTTTCATAAATTTCTTCGCACGCAGTTCTCTTGTAACAGGGCCAAAGATACGGGTACCGATAGGTTCACCGTCTTTATTAATGAGAACCGCAGCGTTAGAATCAAAGCGGATAACACTACCGTCTTTGCGTCTGATATCGCTGGCTGTGCGAACGATTACAGCTTTAAGGACATCGCCTTTTTTAACACGTCCTTTTGGCATAGCGTCTTTAACGGAAACGACTATGACATCACCGACCGTTGCATGCATTCTCTTGGACCCGCCAAGAACTTTAATGCACTGCACCTGACGTGCTCCTGAATTATCTGCAACAGACCTTAATGCACTGCACCTGACGTGCTCCTGAATTGTCTGCAACATCCAGGTTGGTTTGCATCTGAATCATTTCTTACTTTCCTTTTCTCTTAGGCGTTATCAACGATCACAGTCCATTTTTTGGTCTTGGAATAAGGTTTTGCTTCCTCAATGGAAACCTTATCGCCGATCTTGAACTGATTGTTTTCATCATGAGCCGCAAACTTTTTGCTTCTCTTAACGAATTTCTTATAAACAGGATGCATAATCTGACGCTCAACGCTGACCACGACGGTTTTATCCTGTTTATCACTCACAACAACACCTTGAAGAATTCTTTTAGGCATATTTTTTCTCCCTAACTATTCTTCTTGCGCTCAGCAATGAGCGTGTTGATTTTTGCTATTTCACGACGGACATTTCTGATAACCGAAGTATTCTGCAATTGTCCGGTAGACTGCTGGACTCTCAAATTGAACTGTTCTTTTTTCAGATCAATCAACTTGGTTTCCAGTTCATCCAGTGACATAGCACGAAGATCTTTTGTTTTAACCATATTATTATTCTCCCAAATCCGAGTTCAGACGTTTAACAAACTTGGTCTTAATGCCCAGTTTGGCAGCACCCAGGGCAAAAGCCTGCCGTGCGGTATCTTCGTCAATATCTCCGGCTTCAAAAATAATGCGGCCGGGTTTAACTCTTGCGCACCAGTATTCAACCGATCCCTTACCTTTACCCATACGGACTTCGGCAGGTTTAT
>CASFLB010000102.1 GCA_949295395.1 uncultured Pseudomonadota bacterium
TATCTCCTATCTCCTATCTCCTATCTCCTATCTCCTATCTCCTATCTCCTATCTCCTATCTCCTATCTCCTATCTCCTATCTCCTATCTCCTATCTCCTTCTATTGCCGAGCTAAAAAAACTCAGCCCAGGGGGAGGGAGTTCGGCATTTTTCCCAATAATTCGCCCCAATCTACCTTTGCCGAGTCAAAAAAGCTCAGCAAGGGGAACATACTTTCGGCATTTTTTTTCCACAACACGCCCCAATCTACCTTTGCCGAGTCAAAAAAAAGCTCAGCATAGGGGGAACATAGTTTCGACATTTTTTTCCCAATAATTCGCCCCAATCTCCCTTTGCCGAGTCAAAAAAAGCTCAGCAAGGGGAACATACTTTCGGCATTTTCCCTCACAACTTGCCTCACATCTCCCTTTGCCGAGCTAAAAAAAATTTGCAAAAAGGTATGGCTTTCGGTATTTTCACCATATGTCACGCACATTTACCCATGCTAAATCAAAAAAAATCAACCCCCAAAACATCCTCTCGGCATTTTTCCTCACAACCTGCCGCTGTTACCACTTTGCCAAGTCATAAAAACATTAGCCAAGATGAACAATATTTTTCCCGAATTTCTGCTCCAACTCATCCAAAACTTTGCCTAAGCGTTCATCGCTTTTTTGCGTAGGTTGAAACAAATCTAACTGTTCTTTTTCCCGATAAAGTAGACCAGAAAGCGTAATTCCGACACTGCGCCAGATAATTGCCGGCGAATAAAGAGAAGTTAAAAGTTGTAAGGCTAAAGGAGTAATTTCATTTTCCTGATTAGAAGGAAAGGGGAGCTTTGCCCGTTCAGTAATAACCTTAAAATCTTTGGTGCGTAACATAACTTCAATTTGCACGGCTTTAGCGCCTTCACTGCGTGCTTTACGACAGGCCGTGTGAATATGACGACATAAATCGGTTTTGAGCACATTAAGGTCGCGGCTAAATTCTTTGAGCGCGGAAGTTTGTTGAATAGAAAGTGGCGCTTTTCCGATGCGTTCAACTTTAAACAAAGAAATTCCCGACAGTTCGTTTTTGAGGTCCATCCCATGCGTGCCGAATTGCGCTTTAATCCAATAATCTGGGCGACAGATAAAATCAAGAGCCGTAAAAATACACTCCTCGCGCATTTTCAAAATTAGTTTTCTCCCGACACCGGCCACGTCAGAGATAAGCGTTTGTGAAAGGATTTTGCGCCTTTCTGCCGAGCCTATCGCAAAAACACCGCCATTATTTTTAGCTTTATCGCTGGCAAGTTTGGCGAGAGTTTTGGTGGTTGAAAGCCCAATAGAAATCGGAATATGGAGTTTATTCCAAACGTTCGTCCGAATCATTTGTGCGGTTTTGAAATAATTTTGCTTATAGAGAAGTTTAGTTCCGGTCAAATCAAGATAGGCTTCATCCACCGAACATACTTCCACATCCGGAGTAAAAGACTGTAACATCGCCATCACTTTACGCGAGGTTGCTTGGTACAAATCATGATTGGCACGAACGTAAAGAATATCCGGAAATTCTTTTTTTGCCATAAAATAAGGTGCGCCCATTTTAAGCCCTAAAGCTTTGGCTTCTTTGGAGCGAGATACCACGCATCCGTCATTATTGGAAAGCACTGCCACAGCTCTTCCTTCTAATTTAGGATTAAAAGCGCGTTCCGCCGAAACAAAAAAACAATCACAATCCGCTAGTGCAATATAATGTTTCATAACAACCTCACAAAGAGAGAATAGGGGATTTTTTTCTAAGTGTCAATTATTTTGTTCTATTTATGTTCTAAAATTGTGTAAAAAAAAGACGCTCTAAAAAAGAGCGTCATCAAACAATAAAAAATCAGTGCTTAGGCAGTTGAAAAGCCCCGTTTTCATCAGCATGTATGGCAATATCTTTTCCGTTATGTTTCCAAATAATTGTTGGAGCGATAATGATATAAGCCATAGGAATATCATCTTCATTAAGATGAAAGCCGATAAGATAGTTTTTGCCGTCAATTGTACAGAGCAAATGTTGGAAAATACGTCCTAATACAATATGAACCGGCTTGTCACTATTCAAAGGCTTATACTTGGCGGTTTGAAAGAAGTAGGTAAAAATACTATCTTTATCATAACCATCGACATTCAAGGATATAAAGCCATTTCCCATTAAGAAGTGCAGGGATTTTTTACTGCGCGATGTTTTTTCATCAAAAATCAAATCCGCAACGCGCCACCCTAAATCTTTACCATATTCATATCCATCGCAAATAATTCCCCAAAAAGCAAAATGAGGCTTAAAGAGAAAAATTCCCGCTTCAATAAAACGAACATCACATCCAAAGACCTCTTTTCCACTCCATATGATTTCATCATGTCCGTCAGAATGCGAAGCGATAATACGAACAATAGACATTTTACGCCGCAAATCGGTTCTGTACCGTCTGTAAAAATCGGAATTAAAAACAAGCACGATAAGTTTCTTATCAGAAAGTTGCAAAGTAAAAGTTTGAGCAGGGCAAATGATAAGATGTATCATAAAAAGCAGCACCCAAAGAGCCACCCACGCCGCCGTATGAAACCATCCGATAATACAGAATAGCAATACGGCAATCCAACCGCCGACAACTTGATGATCAAAAGCGGCACATCCCCATGCAGCAGGATTTAATAATGCGCCAAAATACAGTTTTTTTAATTTAACAGAATTCATAAAAATAAAAATTTAAGTGAAACAATAATTATTCAAGTGGCAACACTTTATGAGATAAATGAGGAAAAAGCAAGAAAAATATTGCGAGAGGAGAGAAAACCTTCCATAATCGCCCCAAAAAGAAAAGGAGAAAGCAATGCCAAGAATAGCAGAGTTTGAAAAAGTAAGTTTTGAACAGTTTTGTACAGCCTGGAAAGGTATATTTTTAGCCGATGACGCAGAGATAAAGCGTATTTATGAGAATATCAAATTACCTCTACGAGCCACATCAGGATCTGCGGGATATGATTTTTTTACGCCGATAGCCATAACATTGCATCCTAAAGAAAATCTTTTATTACCGACAGGTATCAGAGTAAAAATAGAAGAGGGGTGGTTTTTAGGGATAATGCCCAAATCCGGTCTGGGTTTTAAATATAGATTACAAATGGATAACACCATCGGTGTGATAGATAGTGATTACTATTATTCGGATAACGAAGGACACATTTTTGTAAAACTGACTAATGACAGCAATAGTGATAAAGTCTTAGAGTTAAAAGAAGGAGCCTCCGTTTGCCAAGGAATATTTTTGCCCTTTGGCATAACCTATGACGACAATGCGACAGCCAAGCGCAATGGCGGATTAGGATCCACTTCTAAATAAAGGGGGTTGCAAAAAAAAGTGCATTTATAAGGATGCAAAAAAAAGGAAGAGTAAGAACTCTTCCTTTTTTAGATACAGCGAACATATTATTTTTTAGGTTTAAAAGGAATAATATGAGGCTGATTGTTTGCCAAAGCACTTGGTTCTTCAATTTTTTTACCATTAAGGTCCATATAAACGCATTGACCATTAACGGCTTTTTTTTGTTTCGGTTTAGTAAAGCTGGGCTTTGGCATAGAAAAGACCGATGTAGGCTTTTCAACAGGCTCAGGCGGTGGAATGACTTGTGTACTGCCCCAAGTTTGTCAAGCGGCAAAATTGAGAGTCTTGAAGTTAAAATTGTTCCAGTTAAGTTCTGCATTTGCCGGAGTAATATATCCGAGCTT
>CASFLB010000103.1 GCA_949295395.1 uncultured Pseudomonadota bacterium
CCTGATGAGGGTGAAGGTACTGACCCTGATGAAGGCGAAGGTACTGACCCTGATGAAGGCGAAGGTACTGACCCTGATGAAGGTGAAGGTTCTAATCCTGATGAAGGTGAAGGTACTGACCCTGATGAGGGTGAAGGTTCTAATCCTGATGAGGGTGAAGGTACAGACCCTGATGAAGGCGGTTCAACGCCTCCGGCTCAGCCGAGTGTGGTCGGTGAAGCTATTGCTTATATGGGCTTGCCTTCCGCCGGTATTGAACAAACACGAGGTATGACGCGTCGTGTGGCTGATAAGGTTATGGCCACCAAGCTTTATAACCAAAAATGCGGCGGTTTTTATGATTGTCGTTATGACGGCAACCGTTTGTATAACGCTTGGGTTTCTCCGGTTTATACGTATAGTGACGTTAAGGCGCCGTATCGGTATGAGGCTGATGTCAGCGGTGTTGAAGCCGGTTTTGACCTTCAATCCGATGCGTTTAACCGCTTAGGCGTGTTCTTCTCGTATCGTCAGGGTAATTATGATTTTGACGGTAAGGGTGATGATTATTCGTCAAAAATCGGTTCCGAAATTGATATCGACAGCTATATCGCCGGTTTGTTCCACCGCTATGATAAAGGCCGCTTGTGGACGATGGAACAATTGTTCGTGGGATACCAAGATGTTGACATCGCTTCCGATGATGGTGTTTCGGCCGGAACAGACGGTGTTGAGTTTGGTGCCAGCGTCGGTGCCGGTGTGGTCTATACGCCTTTGCCCGATGTGACGGTTGAGCCTATGATAACGGCGGATTATACTCAAATAAATTATGATAACCTTTCTGATAACTATGGTAAAACGGCTCGGTTTAAAGATGTTCGTTATTTGGAACTTGAGGCCGGTGTCAAGGTCGAAAAAACCTTCAAAAGACAATTCGGTTACGCTAAGTTTTATTTGAAACCAAGCCTTGTTCAAACCTTTGGCCGCGGTAAGGTTCAGGTTAGCTCCTTGTCTTTGGTCGACGGAATTGAGAATATGACGCTTGGACGTTTGGAACTTGGTGGAAGTATTAACTTTGATAACGCGTGGAGCGGTTATGCTAATGCTGCCTACACCTTCGGTAGCGATTATCTTAATGCCGCGGTTAATGCCGGTTTGAATTACGCTTTTTAATCCAACGGTATCTGCCAAAATAAAGAACTGTTCTCTCGGCAAGAGATATAGCAGAAGCTTTAAGACATCTCTGGTTAAACGTGCTAAGCGCAAACGTGATGACGCAACCTCCGCACTTTCGGCGTTCATAATTGAGGCCGCGTTGTAAAAAGTGCTGAAGGTTTGTGCCAAAGTATAAGCATAATCTGAAATAATGCTTGGCTCTTTGTCCTGATGTGTGCGCCAGATAATCGTGTTGAGCTGTGCTAATTTTAACGCTAAGTCTCGCTCCTCTTTTGTGGTAATCACAATCTTGCCTTCGTTAATATTTGAAGTGGCGGCTTTGCGCATGATTGAGTTAATGCGCGCAATCGCGTATTGAATGTATGGTCCTGTTTTGCCGTCAAATTTTGCAAAATCGTCCAGCTCAAAAATATAGCCCGAGGCAATGTTGTTTTTTAAGTCTTGGAATTTTATGGCGGCAATCGCAATCTCATCAACTAAATTATCAATGTAGTGTTGCGCTTCTTCTTTTGAGGTAAAATCTTTGGCAATATCTTCGGCCGTCGGAACAGACTCTTTGACTTTGTCTTTGGACAAGTCAATAAGCGCTTCAAGCTTCATAACGCCGCCGTCACGGGTCTTGAAGGGCTTTCCATCCGGTCCGTTGACCGTGCCAAAACCAATGTGTTGAAGCTTGACGTTTTTTACAAGCCCTAATTTTTCCGCAGCTTCGAAAACTTGTTCAAAGTGCAGGGCTTGGCGCTTGTCGGTGAAATAGATAATTTCGTCAGCGTGCAAGTCATCAACTCTCATCTTTATGGTGGCGATGTCGGTGATGTGATAGGTAAAGCCACCGTCGGTTTTTTGTAAAATGACCGGAGGTTTGGGTTTGTTGCTCTCTCCAAGGCGGATAATTAAGGCGCCGTCGTCTTTTTCTGAAACGCCTTTTTCTTGGGCTAAGTCCAAAATTTTGTAGCAGGTTTCGTGCGCGTCGCTTTCTCCTAGCCACAAATCAAAGTGGACATCAAGCGCGTCAAAGTTCTTCTTAACCGCATCAACCGATATGCGGCGCAAATGCTGCCACAAAGCACGATATCCGGGGTGCCCGTCTTGGAATTTGGCGGTGATAATTCGAGCTTGCTGTCTCGCGCTTTCATCTTCTTTGCAACGCGCGTTCGCCGCTTTATAAATTTCGGTTAAATCTTCAACCGTATAAGGGAGGCTGTCCGGAAAGCCGTCTTTTTTATCATCATCAAAAAACGGCCAGTCGGGGTGAGATAACATGATTTCTGAAATAATCATGCCCATTGGGGTTCCCCAATCTCCTAAGTGGGTGTCTGATATAACTTTATTGCCGATGAAACGCTCCACTCTTTGGATCGATTCGCCAATGACGGCTGACCGTAAATGCCCGACGTGCATATCCTTGGCAACATTCGGAGCTCCAAAGTCTAACACAACCGTTTTGGGGGCGTCGGTCTTTTCACAACCAAGGCGCTCATCCTGGCTCATGTCTTCCATAACGTCGCTTAAAAGATTGTCGCTGATGCTCAAATTGATAAAGCCGGGGCCGTCAACCGAAATTTTGCTAAAAGCTTGGTCTTGTTCAAGTTCGGCGGCAATTTGTGAGGCAATCTCACGTGGATTTTTTCTTTCCGACTTGGCTAAAGCTAAGGCTCCGTTGCACTGAAAGTCACTTAAGTCCGGGCGGTCTGAGGTCTTGACCGTGGCGTATTGCGGATTAAGTCCGAGTTTTTCAAAAGTTTGTTGTAATTTTTTATTTATTTTCTGTTCCAGTGTTTGTGTCATCTTTACTCTCTGTTGTTACGCATTTGAAGTTTTTTCTTATCGGTTGGAAGAGTTTGCAGGTCGTTATATCTTCGCTGATAAACTCCGCGTGGTCTCCGGTTTTGTGCTTTTGGCATTCTTCATCCGCCATCTTTTGTATGGTTTGCTCATCTGTTATCAGTCCGTTGTAGCAGATTGACGGGTTTGTCGGTGAGGAACGGCCAACATATAAGCGCTCCGGCGTGGCTCCGGCGTTTCGTCGTCGGTCAACGTAGGGCTCCCATAGGCTGCAGGCGCAAAGTCCTAACATTATTATCGCACTTAATGTTATTTTTACTCTTGCCAATTTTAAAATCTCCGCTAAATTATATTCATCTGTTTCTTTATATATGAAGATTTTTAAAATGAAAAGCAAAAATGATTATATCGGCGATGATAATTTTGTAAAAATGTTGCTCCATTATGAGTGCACTATGCCTCTTGAGGTTGTAAAAATGCGCTTTATCGGATCAATTTGTTCGCCGAATTTGGAGTTGCGTCCCACTGATGTTATCTCTTCTTTTTGGCCGGAAGGTAAAGCACCGCGGCTTGAAACGAAAAATGAGGCCGAGTTGTTTTTTAAGTTTTTTATGGGATTGTGGGACGATTTGTTTGTGCAAGTGGCTCAAAATAAGGTGAAGCTTTCTTCAATAAAAGAAAAAAATGCTGATGATTTGCTGGTGCTGTGTCGTTTGCGCTTTGATGAAATCGAATCGGGATTTTTGGAAGGTTTTTGGGGCGGCAAAGATAATCTGAAGCTACCGGCTTATTTGGCCGAAATTGTTGATTCGTTGAGCGATTTGGCCGGCGTTTATTCCAGCTTGGCTAAAAAACTTGAAAAAGGTGATGATTATCAAACTATTTTGCCGGTGGTGCAACACAGCGATAAAATGGTGGAAAAAGCCCTTTCTTTTTTGATTGAAAATTCGGTTTTGCCACGAATTGATTCTTTGAAAAGAACGGTTAATTAAAGGAGAATTTTTATGGATTTAATGGAAGGAATTTTAACCAGACGATCGGTTCGAAAATTTCAGGATAAAGTTATTCCCAAAGATGTGTTGGAAAAAGTTGTTGAGGCTGGTGAATATGCTCCCTCAGCGCATAATACTCAGCCGTGGGAATTTTTGATTATCCAAGACAAAGAAAAGCTTAAACATTTTCGTGTGTTGCAGCGTTCGGCTCTGTTTGCTGAAAATGCGGCGGCCGTAATTTTGGTTTGTTGTCGTGAAGATATTGCTTTTC
Organism: uncultured Pseudomonadota bacterium; assembly: GCA_949295395.1. Classification (GTDB taxonomy): domain Bacteria; phylum Pseudomonadota; class Alphaproteobacteria; order RF32; family CAG-239; genus HGM16780. The sequence goes on from CASFLB010000103.1 coordinate 4,204, forward strand.
ACCGCGAAAAAGAGGGGTGGAGCTATATTGATATTGATGGTTCGGCCGCTACGATGAATATTTTGCTTGCCGCTCATGCTCTCGGATTGGGGGCTTGTTGGTGCGGAGCTGCGCCGATGCTTGGTCCTATTCACGCCATTAAAGAATATTTCGAATTACCCGATAATGTTCGTCCGTTTTCAATTGTGGTTTTGGGATATCCGGCTGAAGAGCCCAAACAGCCCGAACGCCATAAAGTAGAGCGAGTTCATTGGGAAAAATGGTAAATTAGGTTTGAACTTATGCTTATAAAAGACTTTAGAAAGATGTTCTAAGGTCTTTTTTTTTGTGCCCAAAATTTTGCCCACGTCAAAAATGTATATTGAATGTATACCAAAATTATGTTATAATCGAGTCGTAAGAAAAAAAAGGAAGACATCATGCGTTTGCGGCTCACATATTATTTACTTGCTTTCGGGCTTGGTCTTTGGACAAGCTCCGCTTTGGCTTCGGTATGCTTTGTAACCGACACCTCGGATTGTCAA
>CASFLB010000104.1 GCA_949295395.1 uncultured Pseudomonadota bacterium
AGCGCTGTATGGAGCGTTGAGCAAGAAGGTGGCACCGGGTTTGGCAATCTTTAAGATGTCAACCTTAGCCATGAATGGGAATTGGTGGCATGCCACAAAATCGGCTTTGCTGATGAGGTATGCGGCTTTAATTGGATTGTCAGAAAAACGCAAGTGCGAAGTGGTCATAGAACCAGACTTACGAGAATCGTAAACAAAGTAACCTTGGCCGTATTTACCGGCATCTTCAGCAATAATCTTAATGGAGTTTTTGTTAGCACCAACGGTACCATCTGCACCCAAGCCGAAGAATACGGCACGAACAACGTCTTTGGGTTCGGTATCAATAGAATCGTCATACGGCAAAGAAGTCTTGTTGACATCATCATTGATACCAACGGTGAAACCATTAATTGGTTTAGCAGAAGCGCCATTGTCATAAACAGCTTTGACCATGCCAGGGGTGAATTCTTTAGAAGACAAGCCATAGCGGCCGCCGAAAATGCGTGGCATATTGGCGATTTCACCATTGGCAAAAGCTTGGGTCAAGGTGGCAACTACGTCAAGGTAGAGAGGTTCACCGGTAGAGCCGGACTCTTTGGTTCTATCCAAAACGTTAACAACCTTAACACTCTTGGGCAGAGCTTTTAAGAAAGATTTTTCCGGGAACGGACGATACAGACGAACTTTTACCAAGCCGACTTTGTAGCCGTTGTTGTTGAGGTAGTTGATGGTTTCTTCAACGGTTTCGGCGCCTGAACCCATGATAACGATTACTTGTTCGGCATCTTGCGGGCCAACGTAATCAACAACATTATATTGACGACCGGATATCTTAGCAAACTTGTCCATTTCTTCCTGAACAATGCCTTCAACAGCGTCATAATATTTATTAGATGCTTCACGACCTTGGAAGAAAACGTCCGGGTTCTGAGCCGTACCGCGAATAACCGGAGCTTCCGGGCGCAGAGCGTGTTTAGAATTAATATTGGTGTCGATCCCCTCAAGCATAGCTCTCAAATCATCATCAGAGAGGAGCTTAATTTTCTTAATTTCGTGAGAAGTACGGAAACCATCAAAGAAATGCATGAACGGCACGCGAGAACGCAAAGTGGAAGTCTGAGCGATAGCGGCAAAATCATGAACTTCTTGAACAGAGTTTGAGCAAAGCATAGCAAAACCTGTCTGACGGCAAGACATCACATCAGAGTGGTCACCAAAGATTGACAAGGCATGGTAAGCCAAAGAACGAGCGGCAACATGCATAACAAACGGACAAAGTTCGCCAGCGATTTTATACATGTTCGGGATCATCAGAAGCAAACCTTGAGAAGCCGTAAAGGTGGTTGTTAAAGAACCAGCTTGAAGAGCACCGTGGCAAGCACCGGCAGCACCGGCTTCGGACTGCATTTCCTGAACTTCAGGAACAACACCCCAAAGGTTTTTCTGATTAGCAGCAGACCACGCATCAGCCCATTCACCCATCGGAGAAGACGGAGTAATCGGGTAGATGACGCAGACTTCATTCATGCGGTGAGCAACGGAAGCGGCAGCTTCGTTACCATCCATCATTTTCATCTTAACATCAGACATATTATTGTATTTCCTTAATTTAAGTTAATAAAAAGCTTATTTAACAAGTATAAAGGCATACTCATCACATAGAGCCATAGATTCTCTATGCGCGTTTTATAGCATTAAAAAAATCAAAAATCCATCAAAAAAAGCATGAAGAACCACAAAAAAAGCTGGACAAACAACAGAATGCTTGACTTTTTTGTCCAAGTGAGTATAGTAAATAAGATTTTATAGTTATTATGTCACACTTAAATTTTATACAATTATGAAAGAATATTATGAAAAAGTCGAGCAAACGAATTGTTTGGCCGTTGAAGCTGAAAAAGCAGAAGCCTTAAAACAATCGGTAGAGAGTATGTTAAAAGCCTTTTATGCCGAGTTGCATAACGCTTCATGTAAACGTGTTTCACTTGATGTTTTGCCACACAATCCTCTTTATTTGGAGGGAAGTTGCGAGATGGATGCCATATGGGATTTTTTCCAGCGGCAAGAAAAAAATATCAGAGGCTTTGTTTATTTTGCCGGAAATCGTCATGAGCTTGTGCCTTTTATTAAGGCCAAAAAGCTAGAAGCAAAGCTGTTTTGGTTGGCCTATAGCTTGCTGGCAACCATGGGACAAGATATCCCGAGGATTGAATATCTGATAAGCTTGTGCCTTGAATGTCCACCGGCCGGAATACGAAAAGACCAAATAAAGAGGATATTTACGGTTTTGATGATAAAACATCTGCGTAAAACAAAAAAAGACGGTTTTGCCCCATATAGCAAATGGTTATGGGAACATCAAGAGTGTCTGTCGCCACTTGAAAAAATCAAGGTTGTTACGATATTATCCGATTCGGAAAATCGCGATGACCGCGCACTAAAGACAATCTGCCAACCATCAAACACCAAAATGTTTTGGATGTTTATTCAGTTGATAGCGTTGATTTTCTTGTTAACCAACAGCATGATGGTCTTTTCGGTTTTTCCCGGAATAGGAATTTTTAATCTGATTGTGGCGATTATTTTGGTTATTGCCAGTTTACAGGTCTATGTCGGATTAAAACGCTAAGACTTATGAATAAGAAAAAAACGAACCGAACCGTAAGGTTTTCATTCATTTGGCTGGTGATAAACACGTTGTTCGTTGTATATTTAGTTTGTGCTTGCCTTTGGGTTTCGCCAAGCAACATAACGCTAAAAATGATAAATTTGTTTATCTCAATTGTCTTTTGCGGTGTAAGCTATGGCCTTTACCGTAAATTTAAACAGTAAATTATTTCCCGAAAGCGGCTTAGGCTTCTTTCGGGATTTTTTTTTATAAAAAACAGTTGCGGAGAAAGTTTTGATTAAGTAGAATGAAAAGCGGAGTAGGGAGATGAAAACTAAAATTTTAATAATCGGACTGAGTTTGATTGCTTGCAGCTGCAAATTGCCGTCGCGCATAGACTTGACTTTATCGCCGGAGGAACAATATACACAATGTGTAGAGATTGAGGCGGAGAAGTTGGCCAAGAGCGGCGCCTTAATGACGGGAGATACCCAAAGACAGGCATGGAACATTGCCGGCTATTGTATGGACATGACTTTTGTTTCGGATGATGAAATCAAAGGAGGAGCGGTACGAAAAGCCTATGCGGTATTAAGAAGTTATATAAGGGATAATTGCGATCAGCATCCATGCAAGGTGTATAATCGTTTATTAAAGGTTGATTATTAAAATTTTTTGATATAGATTTGGCAAAGAAAAATAAAGCGGGCATAATTCAATGGTAGAATGTGAGCTTCCCAAGCTTAAAATGCGGGTTCGATTCCCGTTGCCCGCTCCAGTTAGAAAACCGCGGAAGCGGTTTTATTAGTGGAGCGCCAAGGGGTATCGAACCCGAGAGGGCTCGCTGTTGTTTTTTTATCTGCAAGAGTAGCGGAACATCTTAACGAGGAAGGGCGAGGTAGCGCCCGCAGCGAGTTTAGATGCCGCTGTGCCGAGCGATGCAATCGCGCATTCCCGTTGCCCGCTCCAGTTAGAAAACCGCGGAAGCGGTTTTGCGGTTTTTTTGAAGCCTTTTTGTCTTTGCAAGCTTTATTTTTAGTATTTAATTTGTTCTTGTATATAGTTTCATTAAACTATTTATGAGGACTAAATTATGATTTATGGATATATACGAGTTAGCACAGATCATCAACATACGGCTAATCAACATCACGAAATTGAGCTTTTTACCGCGAAGAATGATATGAAAATTGATAAATGGGTTGAAGAAGTTATTTCTTCCCGCAAGCCTTTGCAGGAACGTAGACTAGGAAAAGTCTTAAAAAAACTCAAAAAAGGCGATATTTTGATTGCAACCGAACTTTCACGGTTGGGGCGCAATTTGCTTGAAGTTATGGGGATTTTGCAAGAATGTTTGGAAAAAGACTGTCAGATTTGGACGTTGAAAGAAAATTATCGCTTGGGTGCCGATATTCAGTCTAAAGTTTTGGCCTTTGCTTTTAGTTTGGCGAGTGAAATTGAGCGGCAGTTGATTTCCGAAAGGACTAAAATTTCTCTCCAACGCCTAAAAAATGAAGGCAGACATCTCGGGCGACCTTACGGGACATCTTATCAAAAGTTGCAAAAACAGCATGACAGGCTGATGAACTTATTAGATAAAGGCCTCACTAAGGCTGAAATTGCACGCAGTTTGGGTTGCTCGTGGCTTACTGTCCACCGCTATATGCAAAGAAACTTACATTAATTTAAAAAACACCAAATTTACAAGGACTTCTCTTCTGAATTGAAGGAAGTC
>CASFLB010000105.1 GCA_949295395.1 uncultured Pseudomonadota bacterium
CTCGATTATAACATATTTTCGATAAGCTTTCAAGATGAATTTTGCAAATGGGCTGAATTTTGGGCGTAAAAAAAGCGTTCTTTTTCAGAACGCTTATGAAAGAAATCAAAAATACCTAGGAGGCCTTTTGAACGGTTCCCTTGGTTTTTTCTTGCAGGTTTTTAATCAAGCCGGCAACGCCATCGGGAGATTGTTTAATAAAGGCCGTATATTCGTTGCGAGCGGTAATGGCAAGGCTGACATTTTCAATAATGATATCAACGATTTTGAACTCATTACCGTTTTGTTTTACGCGCCAAACAACTTTAGCCGGTTCACCTTGCTCCATCGGAACGGTCGAATTAACAAAAACCTGATTGGCACTGTTTGAAGCATCGGTTCCTTTAAAGACAAAATCACGTCCCTTAAATTCATCAAAACGCTTTGACCATGTCTGAACATTTAAATCACGATAAGCATCAATAAATTCCTGACGTTGCTCAGGAGTGGCCGTGCGCCAGTAACGTCCTAAAACAAATTGTCCGATAAACTGAATATCTAAGGCTTCGTTAAACAATTTAGCAAAGCGTTTATCTTTTTCAGCCTGGGGAATATTGGCGTTAATAATATTTTCGATACCGTTCTGTGTGACCCCTTTAACAAAAGCTTCGGCCTTAGCCGCATCAACGGCCGCCTGTGCGCCAAAAGCGAAAAGACAAGACAGGGCACAAACCAAAGATAGTACGATTTTTTTCATTAAGTTCAACTCCTACAACAAATTATTCCATATCGAAATCAAAATCATAGCTAGCGGTTGAGTTAATAACATCATCCGAACTCCGGCAGCCCATATTTTTACGATACTGCATATAAGCGGACCGAACAGCGGTATAATAATCAACCGAATTCTTTTCCAAATCGTTTAAGAAATCCATATTAGCTTCCATATAGGTAATGGCTTGAATGCCGGCATAACCATAAGCAAACTTGTCACTAATATTAGCATCATGACGTGTTCCCCAAAAGATAGGATCAAAGACAAAGCCAAGTCCCATTCCGGTAGCGGCACGAGGTGTTGAGGATCCCAAAAACGGTAGAACCAAATAAGGTCCGTCAGGAATGCACCATTTGGCAAAAGTTTCATCAAAGCTTGTTGGATTTTTCTTCAAGCCCCAACCTTCAGCCACATCAAACAACCCAAACAAACCAAGGGTCGAGTTAATGGCAAAGCGGGCAAGCGTCACGCCGGTTTCTTTAAGATTTCCTTGCAGAATATAGTTACCGGTCGAAACAGGCTCATAGATATTATCTAAAGAATTACGGACGCTACGCCGAATAGACGGAGTCGTAATATTTCGATAACCGCGAGAAACCGGCATCAAGAGATAGTGATAAAAATAGTTATTAAACGTAAAGGCTGCACGGTTATAAGCCTCTAATGTAGAGTTTTCCCGAGGCTGTTCAAAAGCATCAGGCTCGGTATCATTAGCTTTTGTCGGCATCGACAACAAACCAAAGGCCAAAAACAGTCCGAGAAACAGCTTTTTATTCACGATGATATCCTTTCTGCTGTACAAGAAACATTTCTTCCATTACATATAACGTATAAAGTTTGTTTTATCAACTAGAAAAAAACGATTTATATGGAAAAAAAGAATGTATATCTACCACATATCAGACATTCATTTTAATGAAGAGAATGTTGAAGGAATAAAAAAACTTCAAAAAATCATTGAGAACATAAATTCTCAACCCACAAAACCCGATGTCGTCGTTATAACCGGAGATTTGGTTTGGAAATGCCATAAAGAATTTTATGCCTCATGTTTTAAGGAGTTAAACAAATTACAAGCCCCTTATCTTGTTATCGGCGGCAACCATGACGCCTCAGCAGATTTGCAAGCAGCGATAAAACAATTTTATCCCGAGCATCCTATTTTTGAAAACATAGGCAAACTCAACTATGTATGCGACAAATTTCCCATTCGCTTTATTGGGCTTGATACCTATAAAGCCGAAGTCGGGGGCGGAGAGTTAAGCCTAGAAAGTCAAAAATGGTTGGAACAAGCCCTTGAGGATAACTCTGAAGGTAAACCGACGGTTATCTTAATACACCAATACACATTGCCGACCGGCTCAGGCTTTTTTGACCGTCATGCGGCCCCATGGTATAAGGAATTTAACCAAATCATTGCCAAGCATAACGAGACGGTAAAACTTGTTCTTTGTGGCCATTTGCACAATTCTTTAAGCTCAAGCATTGCCGGAATTCCAATTGTTTCGGGATTTAGCACCAACTGGGGCGAAGAGCTTTTAAATAAGAACAATCCCGAGCCCAAAAGAGATTTTAATCGGCCGCTATCTTATTTAATTCATAGCTGGAATGATAAGGCATTCACCACCTACGTTGTCGAGCTGAATTGATTTTGTTACAAAGTCGAAACCTTTTGTGTTTTGCCAAGCAAAATTTTTTGTTCTAATATCCAACACAGTTGAAACTTATGTGAGGAAAATAAAATGACCAATAAACCGGCAAAACCGATTATGCTTTTTGACTGCAAAACATCGCAGAATGTTTTTGGCAGAGAAAATTTGATGAAAGCCTTTGAAAAGATTTTGGATCACGGCGGCTATTGCCAAGGTCCTGAAACCAAAGAGCTGGATGAAAAATTAGCGGCTTACAGTGGGGCAAAATATTGCTCAACTTGCGGTTCAGGAACAGATGCCTTAACCTTGGCTTTAATGGCTTGGGGCGTAAAACCCGGAGATGCCGTATTTGTATCATCATTCACCTTTGTGGCTTCGGCCGAAGCTCCGGTTTTGTTAGGTGCAACCCCGATATTTGTTGATTCAGATCCGAATACCTACAACATGAACCCTGAAGATTTACAGCGTGCAATTGATGAAGTTAAAAAAGAAGGCAAGCTTAATCTGAAGGCTGTTGTTGCGGTAGATATTTTTGGTTCTCCTTGCGATTATGACAAGATTATCAAAATCGCCCATGACAATGGTATGAAGGTTTTGGCCGATTCTTGCCAATCATTCGGTTCGGTTTATAAAGGCAAACGTGCCGGTAACATTGCTGATATGACCGCCACCTCGTTCTACCCGACCAAACCGCTCGGTGGCTATGGTGACGGCGGGGCCACATTCTCAAATACCAATGAAGAAAATGAGCTGGTAAAATCTTGCCGTGTTCATGGTATGAGCCCTGAAGATCACTATGATAATGTTCGTTTAGGTATGACCGGCCGTATGAACACCTTCCAAGCAGCTGTTTTATTGCAAAAGCTCTCTATTTTTGATACGGAACTAAAAGACCGTTACAGAGTAGCTTCTCGTTATGACAACGAACTTGATTCATATTTCGGTAAACAAAAGATTTTAGATGATTGCAAATCGGCTTATGCACTTTACACCATTACCTGCCCTGACAGAGAT
>CASFLB010000106.1 GCA_949295395.1 uncultured Pseudomonadota bacterium
TCATCGCCAAAGCCTGCCGTATCCAGCCATACAACCGGTCCCAAGGGTATCAGCTCTTGAGCTTTTTCTACCGTGTCGGTCGTAGTGCCGGCCAAAGGAGAAGTTATCGCCACATCTTGACCGCTAACAAGATTCAAAAAACTTGATTTGCCTGAATTAACACGTCCAACTAGAACAATATGCAGCCTTAAAGATTTTTGCACTTTTTCCATTTTTCTTACTACCCCTCAATAATTTCTCTGATAACCTCATTGGCAATTGTAAGACCAAAAATCGCCGTGATTGTCGGTAACGAGCCTAAAGGCTGACGCTCGGAGCTGTTTATCTTATGTGCCTCTTCGGTTGAGGAAACGCATTTGACCTGAGTTAAATCAACGCCTTTATCTTTTAACCGATGTCTTAGTTGTTTGGCCAGCCCGTCAACGCTTGTTTGATTTAAGTGGCAGACTTTGATTTTGCTGGGGTCTGTTTTGAGTGCTGCGCCCATTGATGATATAAACTTTTTGTTTTTTCTTACCAACTCGGCAATCAAGGTGGCTTTTGAATCCAAAGAATCTATGGCATCAACCACATAATCAACCTCATCAAGCGGTAGCTCATTGATGCTTTCAGAAGATACAAACATATCTTTGAGCTTTACTTGGCAAGTGGGGTTTATCTCCTTTACTCTTTGCGCAGCGACAACTGTTTTTTTCTGCCCAAGTGTTGAGCTCAAAGCTAAAATTTGGCGATTGATGTTGCTTAATTCAAAGCTGTCAAAATCAACCAAAACCAAGCGCCCTATTCCCGCGCGGGCCAAGCCCTCTAAGGCATAGCCCCCAACCGCACCCAAACCGACAACCATCACGCGCGCGTTTTTTAATTTTTGCAGTTTTTCGGTGCCGATTAAGGCTTTGGTTCGTTGAAAGCGATCATCATTATCTTGTGGTTCAGCCATTTATAAACTCCTCTGAATTTTTGTAAACCCGCGCGGCAAAATCTTCAAGTTTTTCTCCTGTTAATTTTGCTAATTCTGATGCTAAAAACGGCAAATTTAACGGTGTGTTTTCTTGGCCTTTTTCTAATCCTTGCCACGGGCTGTCTGTTTCAATCAACAAGCGGTCTTGCGGGATTTGCTTTAGCAATTCGGCGGCATCTTTGTTACGCAAAATTGATAATGAAAAAGAAATATATCCCCCCATCTTTAGGACTTGTTTCATTATCTCTTGCTTGCCGTTATAAGAATGAAGCACAAATCTGGTCTTAGACAGCTCCTTCCAATGTTTTTCCAGCCATTTGCCGCAATGAACGGCATGGATAAGCAAAGCTCGCTCGTATTTTTGCGCCAGTTCTATCTGTGCCGCAAACACACTGTTTTGAGGCTCTTCTTCCTTGTCTTTTATACCATCTAATCCACATTCTCCGACAAGTGCTGTCTTGTCTTCTTGTAACTTTGCTTCAAGCTTGCCCAGCCATCCGTTTTTTGCGTTCCTTGCCTCCCATGGGTGAAGTCCATAAGCTGCGATAATCTTCTCGCCATAGTGTTTTTTTAACTCTGTTATCTCGTCCCAATCAGAAAGTTTTATACCGACGCATATCATCTTTTTTATCCTCGCTTTTTCTGCCATGGCTAAAAGCTCGGGGGTATAGTTTGAATTATAGGCTTGCAAATGGACGTGGGTGTCGATAAAATTCATTTAATTATTGCTCCTTATTCATTGTTTGAAAGTGTATGTCGTGATGAGCGTTTTGACAAGACCTATCTTTGAAATCAACCTTAAAAATCTGTTGGATAATTATCTTACTCTTAAAAAAATTGCACCTCATGCTCAGGCGGCGGCCGTGGTTAAAGATGATGCTTATGGCTTGGGCGCTGAAATTGTCGCTCAAAAACTCTATCAAGACGGAGGATGCCGCATTTTCTTTGTGGCTCATGCCGTGGAAGGTGAAAAAATTCGCCCTGTTGTTCCCGATGCGGATATTTATGTGTTACAGGGAATCGGTGACGATAGCTTTTCCCTGTTCAAATCAGCCAATCTGATTCCGGTCATAAGCTCACCGCAAATGCTGGCCTTTTGGAAAACACATAAGCCTAATTCTCTCAAGCCAATGATTAATATTGAAACAGGTCTTAACCGCCTTGGATTTCGCGAACATGAGCTTGAGGCTTTATCAACTGAAGACCGCCAATTTTTTGGTGCCGTTATGTCGCATTTGGCCTGTGGGGACGAAAAAGACCATTTTATGAATCAGCATCAGCTTGATAACTTTACACGTCTCAAAGATAAATATTTCCCCTCGCTTCCGGCCTCGCTCTCGGCTTCGGACGGAACTTTTCTTGGCGAAAAATTTCAATTTGATATTGTTCGCCTCGGAGCGGCTCTTTATGGCATTAACACCGCGCCTTATCGCCAAAATCAGATGAAGCCCGTGGTGACGTTTAAAGCCCCTGTTTTGCAGGTTGAGCCGCTGCCTAAGGGAGATTTTGTCGGCTATTCAGCCACATACCGTGCCGCCTCGGAACGAAAAATTGCCATTGTTTCCATCGGCTATGGCGACGGTGTTCCCCGCGCCTTGTCCAATGTCGGAAAGCTTTTCTTCCCGCGTGGTAAAAAACTCTATGAAGCTCGAATTCTCGGGCGTGTTTCCATGGACAATATTATTTGTGATATTACCGATATTCCTGACGTGAGTGTTGGAGAATATGCTTATTTGCTTAATGACTTTTACACTCTTGATGATATGGGGCGTGATGCCGGTACTATCTCTTATGAAATTCTCTCTCGAATTGGAAAAAATCCACGCAAAATTTTGAATATTATCGACTCTTGATTATTTTGTTTTACAGATTATTTCTTTCTTAGTCTTATCTTTTTGACGAGGTGGTTTATGCGTAAGTCCTTTCTTTTTATTGCGGCGGCTTTTGTCTTTTTGACATCGGTGGCTTGGGCTCAATATAATCCTTATGATAGCGGCTATTATGGTCAAACCGGTCAAGATAATGAGCCTTATTCTCCTAACGGTCAGCCGATTATCTATGTTTTTTTTAACAACGAACCTTGTGATTCCTGCCTTGAGGCTATTCAAAATATTGAGCAATCCTATAACAATAACGGCTGGCAGGGGCAATATAACTTCTCGATGATTAATTATGAGGAAGAAGAAGCGGCCGGAAATTATGCCAATGTTGATAACTATAATCTCTACCAACCGCTTTCCATCGTCTTGCAAGATGTTAATGAAAACGGGTTAAAAACAAAGTTTCTGAAAATCCCTTATGATGAAAACTTTAACCCTTATACCTATCAGGAAGTGTTTATGACCGAGGTGTCGACCTTCTTTACCGATTATGACGACCCTTACGCTCCTTACTAAAAAAA
>CASFLB010000107.1 GCA_949295395.1 uncultured Pseudomonadota bacterium
TTCAGTTCCCGACAAACAGGTTTCGGCACCGGCCGCACCTCCCATTGACCCGCAATCCATAAAACCATCGCAAGGATTGGGCTTGATTTTATATTTGGTCAAGCCGTCACAATCCAAACAGGCTTCTCCGTCTTGCACATAGCCCTCGGGAATGGCGGTCACATCATAGCCTTCACCGCAAGGGTTGCAGTCACAAGAGGCATATTTTCCGTCGCAAGCTTCACCGACGCCAAAATAAGGGGCGTCACACGTTTTATAGTTGGACGGACAGGCTTTTACACACTCGGTGAAATAATCATCATAAGGGCATTTTAAGCCACCGGGTTTATAGCCTTCGGGGCAAGAAGCAACCACATAACCTTCTTTTTGACAGCGATTATCGTTTTCGGGATTATAATTATCGGGCGTTCCATCTCCATCTAAATCCTCGGTATTGCCAAACAAGCCGCCCTGACAATCCGAGGTGTCGGTCACAAAACAAACCGAAGCCAAAGCGGAGCTTGTCCAAAGACAAAATCCGAAAGCCAGTAAATAATATGTGAACCGCAAATGCATGATGTCTTCCTTTTTTTCTTACGACTCGATTATATCATAAATGCCGTTTACTTTCAACAGGCATTTTTGACATGGGCTGAATTTTTGAGTAAAATTTTTTTGTCTTGTTTTCTTTGTCAATAATTTTTCTGAATCATTTTAAAGTGTTAACCGATTTTTTAGACTCAGGAATCTATCATTCCCCCATAATAAAAAGGAATCACGTTTCTGTTGTGGTTTTGCTTTATTTGTTTTTTGTTTTAACTTTTATAAGGAATCTATGATGTCAGCACTAAAGAGAATCGGTTCCGCCGCCTTAACGCTTTTTGCGGTTTTGGCTGCCGGTCTTTCTCAAGCTTATGCTTCGGAAATTGATTTAAAAGTGCCGAGCCTTGATGTCGGATATACGCTTTTCGGTTTTAATGTGACCGGAAGCCAAATCCTCATGTATGGTATCGGTATTTGTATCTTGGGTATGATTTTTGGGCTCTATGAGTTTTATAAAATTAAAGCTATTCCGGCTCACAAGTCGATGCTCAATGTTTCAAACACAATTTATGAAACTTGCAAAACCTATATGAAACAACAGTCCAAACTTTTAGTCCTTTTGGAATTGTTTATTGCGGCTTGCATTTTCTATTATTTCTATTACTTAAACAATACCCCGATGTCGAAAGTTTTGACTATTTTGATGTGGTCTATCCTCGGTATTCTCGGATCTTTCACCGTGGCTTGGTTTGGTATGCGCATTAATACTTATGCCAACTCTCGTACCGCCTTCCTGTCTTTGCAGGGAAAAGCTTATCCGGTTATGAGCTTGCCGTTGCGTTCGGGTATGTCTATCGGTGTTCTTTTAATCTGCGTTGAGCTGATTATGATGATTATGATCTTGCTCTATGTTCCGAGAGAAAGCGCCGGTGCTTGCTTTGTCGGTTTTGCTATTGGAGAATCTCTCGGTGCGGCTGCTTTGCGTATCTGCGGCGGTATCTTTACCAAAATCGCTGATATCGGTGCCGACTTGATGAAGATTATTTTCAAAATTGATGAAGATGATGCTCGCAACCCTGGTGTGATTGCTGACTGTACCGGTGATAATGCCGGTGACTCGGTTGGCCCAACCGCTGATGGTTTTGAAACATACGGTGTGACCGGTGTGGCTCTTATCAGCTTTATCGTTCTTGGTGCCGGTATGATGTATGCTCCGAACGGTGACCTTGTTTTGATGTCTAATGGTATTGATATCCAAGCTCGCTTAATCGTTTGGATTTTTGCTATGCGCGTTTTGATGATTTTGACTTCGCTCGTTTCTTATTGGTTGAACGGTGTGTTGTCAAAAGGTCTTTACGGCTCTCAGAAAATCTTTGACTTTGAAAAACCGCTGACCAGCTTGATTTGGTTGACCTCAATCATCTCTATCTTGGTTACCTTCGGTGTTTCCTATCTGATGATTGGACCGATGGGCGCTGATTTGTGGTGGAAACTTTCGGTTATCATTTCTTGCGGTACTTTGGCCGCGGCTTTGATTCCGGAATTTACCAAAATCTTTACCTCTCCAAAGTCAAAACATGTTCAGGAAATTGTTAATTCTAGCCGCGAAGCCGGTGCTTCTTTGAACATAATCTCCGGTATTGTTTCCGGTAACTTCTCAGCCTTTTGGCAGGGTATCGTTATGGTCGCTTTGATGGCTATCGCTTATGTTACCGCTCGTGAAGGTCTTGATGCTTATATGGTTTATCCCAGCATCTTTGCCTTTGGTTTGGTGGCTTTCGGTATGCTTGGAATGGGGCCGGTCAATATCGCTGTCGACAGTTATGGTCCGGTGGCCGATAATGCTCAATCTGTTTTCGAACTTTCTCAAATCGAAAACATCAGAGGCATTAATAAAGAAATTGAAAAAGATTTCGGCTTTAAACCTGATTTTGAAAACGGAAAGCACTTCCTTGAAGCCAATGACGGTGCCGGAAATACCTTTAAAGCAACTGCTAAGCCGGTGCTTATCGGTACGGCTGTTATCGGTGCGGCAACCATGATTTTCTCAATCATTCTGTTGCTTAACTTGAAACTGTCGCTTTTGGCTCCGGAAGTTTTGTTCGGTATCATTCTCGGTGGTGCGGTTATTTACTGGTTCTCCGGTGCGTCAATGCAGGCGGTTTCTACCGGTGCTTATCGCGCGGTCGACTTTATTAAAAAGCACATTAAACTTAATACCAAAAAAGCCGCTTCGGTTGAAGACAGCAAAGAGGTTGTTCGTATCTGCACACTCTATGCGCAGAAAGGTATGCTCAACATCTTTATCGCTATCTTCTCGTTCACCTTGGCGTTTGCTTGCTTTGATCCGAACCTGTTCGCCAGCTATTTGATTTCAATTGCTGTCTTTGGTTTGTTCCAAGCACTTTATATGGCTAATGCCGGTGGTGCATGGGATAATGCTAAAAAAGTCGTTGAAGTTGACCTTGGCGAAAAAGGTACGGATTTGCATGCGGCCGCTGTTGTCGGTGATACGGTTGGTGATCCTTATAAAGATACCTCATCCGTTGCTCTCAACCCGATTATCAAATTTACAACACTATTCGGTCTGTTGGCGGTTGAAATCGCCGTTTCAGCTCCGCGTCATGTATCTTTGATTCTCGGTGCGGTCTTTATGGTTATTGCCTTAATCTTCGTATGGCGTTCGTTCTATGCTATGAGGATTAATGTAAACGAATAA
>CASFLB010000108.1 GCA_949295395.1 uncultured Pseudomonadota bacterium
GCAGATGAGTGCTGTAATATTTATGCAAGGCTGCCCATGGAGATGCCCCTTTTGCCACAACGGAGAACTTCAAAAAATAGGCAAAGAAAGCGGATTCGAATGGGAAAAATTCACAAAATTTTTAGAAGAGAGAAAAGGAAAATTAGACGCCGTGGTGTTTAGCGGTGGCGAGCCTTTGGTACAAGAAAATGTTGTTGATGCCATTAAAGAGGTTAAAGCCATGGGCTGTTATAAAATAGGCCTGCACACCGGCGGCTACCGCCCGAAGGTTTTTGAAAAAGTTTTGCCTGAGGTCAACTGGGTTGGCTTTGATATTAAGGCTCCGTTTGAAAAAGAAAAATATCAGTCAATAACCGGACCGGATAATTTGGAGCAAGTTAAAGAGAGTCTGCAAATGTTGATAAATTCGGGCAAAGATTTTGAATGCCGCACCACCTGCGACCCTCGCCATTTAAGCCTTGAAGATATCCGAAAAATAGGTGATTCTTTGGCGCAAATGGGGGTAAAGGAATATTACTTGCAAAAATATCGCCCGATAGAAAGCGATAAGACCACCAGCGACAGCGCCTGCGAGCATTTTTTTGAAGATAGAGAACTTATCTCTCGCTTAAAAGGTCAGTTTGAAAAGTTTGATGTTAGAAAATAGGATAAGAAAAAAGCTTAGGTTTTTAACCTAAGCTTTTTTCTTAAAAGAGCGCTTTTTTGCAGACATCTGAGGAAGAGGAGTGTCGATTCCGCGAGCCTTGCTGAATTTTTTCTTGCCGTCAAATTTTTTCTGAGAAGAATGAGTTTGAGCAGATTTAATTTTCCGAGCAAATTTCGACGGCTTGCTGACCGGACGTGCTTCCGATTCG
The DNA here is from genome assembly GCA_949295395.1 of uncultured Pseudomonadota bacterium. Taxonomy (GTDB): domain Bacteria; phylum Pseudomonadota; class Alphaproteobacteria; order RF32; family CAG-239; genus HGM16780. Next base: position 855 of record CASFLB010000108.1, read on the forward strand.
GCACGGTCTTCAAGCAAAACAGCCTTGCGCTCTTTAACCATAACCTCAACCTTGTCCATTTTTTTCATAGCTTCAAGACGCGCCTTGTTGACCGAGAAGCCGAAACTTCCGAGGTTGCGCCCGAGCGTGTAATAATGTCCGTGCGCAAAAGCGATAAGCCCAGTTTTCTCCAGCCAAAACTTGCCTGAAGCGTCAATATATTTATCATCAACATCAACGGAAACAATTTCGGCCAAAAACATATCATGTGAACCATAGGGTTTAATCTCAAGAACACGACACTCAACCGAAATCGGACATTCTTCAATTTGCGGCGCGTCAATGTGCGATGATGCAATCGGGGTTAGCCCGGTCTCTTTAAATTTGTTCGTATCCCGACCGGATTTAACACCACAAAAATCCACGGCGGAAACCATGTTCAGCGTCGGTAGATTAATCACAAAATTTTTTGTTTTGGATATAATGTCGTGAGAAAGGCGTGACGGGCGAATAGAAACATAGGTCATTGGAGGTTCAGAGTTAATAATACCGGTCCAAGCCGCCGTCATCACATTGGGTTTTTCTACCGTTCCGCAAGAAATAAGCGCCGGCGGCACCGGATAAACCATCGTTCCGGCTTTCCAAGAAATCTTAGCCATAACAAAAATCCTTTTCTTCTGAATTTAATAATAAAAAAATATATCCCGACAAGGTTTTTATTTTATTAAGAAAAACAAAATTAAATCGGATAATGATAAAACCAAACACTGATAACAAAGAGCAAGCCGAGCGGTAATACAACTTTTTCAAAAGGAAAATGAGCGTGACCGCCATTGCGCAATTTCATCCACTGATAAAATTTTTGAGAATAAATATAAATCAACATACCGAGAATGGCGCTGAATAAAATAGGATCAAGATAAAACACATTCCAAATAATCACCGGAGAATAGGGTGTTTCGGACAGATAGATAAAGCCAATCATTCCGACAGAAGTAGCAATAAGCAAAAAGTCACGAGCAAAAAAATTCCAATGCCGCTTTTCACAAAACAGAATAGACCAGTATCCGAGCAAAGTGAGCAACGCACCGGCCCAAAGCCCAACGATTGCGTCAGGAACGCCGAGTTCACGAGCAACTCCGAGTGATGCCCCGATGGCAATTGTACAAACACTACATGCCGGATTGGCATAAGCCAAAACAGGAAAAAGAAAACAGAAGAAGAATAAAAATAAAAACATATTACGACTCCAATATATATAATAAATTATACATAGTATAATAAATATATATCAAAGTTGTCAAGTGTTATTGTAAAGTATAAATGACAATAAAAAAGCATCACAGCAAATGTGATGCTTTTTTATTTTGTTATAAAGTGCAAAAGTTTGAATACATTAATTGAGTATGCGTTGAAGATAACGCTCAGCTCGTTCAGCTAAAACTATGCGCTTCCGTGCTTCTCCGCATTCATGGTCAATAACCATCCAGTTTAACAGCCGACAGCGGAACAAAAAGCTTAAATCCCTGTTTCTTTGAGGATTACCGATAAAAACTTGAAAATTTTCTTTCAACTCATCAGCGGTAACGCTTTTCTGCTTCTGCACAAAGCTCAAAACACTAAATAACGAAATTTTTGTTTTCATAATCATATAAATTTAAAGTAAGACATAAAAATACAAATGTTTAACTTTTATAAAAGATTTTAAGGAAAAGTCAAATTATTTTTAATCAAAATATCTTAAGAAAGAAGTTATTTGCCAAATGAATGTTGCTGCTTTTTTTGCAAAAGAATATTATTTATTGGGTTAAAGTTTTTTTGCGCTGAGGGAGCATGAACTCTGTCTTTAAGATTTTTCAGTTTTTGATACATTTCAACATTAACTTTCTTTTCTTCGTAATAAAGACGATAAGGAGAAGAACCGTGTGCTACATCACCAGGTCTTGGATTATTAATTCCTCTATCCGGCGCAACGGTAATTTCACCTTGCAAAAAAGAAAGTTCAATATCTTTTATAGGTTCTTGTCCGCAATATTTTATAGCCAATCGCTCGGTAAATAGCTCTTTTCCGTTTATATCAACAGAATGTTTATTTTGCGCGGCAGCTAAAAGAAGTTTGTTGTAATTATCATCAAAAGATTTACTTGTGTGACAGAGATAATCATTAATGGCTTGAGTCCGATAAGAGTCTTCAGCTTTGGTTGAAAGAACATCCTCCTCATACATCTGTCCGTCATCCGTTTGGGAGGTAAGGGTAAGGCAATGTTTTTCTTCATTCCAATTAAGAGCACAAACCTTTTGTTTTTCTCCGTTTTCTTTAACCATGTCAAAATCAACGGAATTGTTGTTAAAACAATCTTTGTTTGCTTCCCAAAAATCCAAAAATATAGAGCGGT
>CASFLB010000109.1 GCA_949295395.1 uncultured Pseudomonadota bacterium
TCAAGAAAAAAATCATGAGCCTTCGCGCTAAAGGGTAATAATCCTGCCATCATCAAAACAGCGGACAGCACCGCCTCTTGTCGTGAATATAACATAATTTTTCTCCTTATCATTTGCCTTCACGACTCGATTATAACATATTTTCGGTATACATTCAATAGACATTTTTGACATAGGCTGAATTTTGGGCGTAAAAAAAACTCAGCCTTTCGACTGAGTTTGTTTTTTATTCGCCAAAGGTCAGATATACATATTTGCTTAATGGCGACGGTTGAGTTACTATAAAAGAAAATGCCGCTCGTTCTCTTGGCCAAATTTCAGCTATCGGGGTTTTGGTGTTGACTTTTTGCAAGGTAATACCGTCTTTATCTAAAACCTCTACCTTAATATCAGGAATTTGCTGTTTTTTATCCGTTCGATTTATGATAAAACCTTTAATTTCCATCTTTTTAACATAGTCTTCTTCATATTCTCGATGGCTGACGTTTTGAAACTCCAAACCTTCCCCGATTATTCTTGATTGCAAACCAAGCGCCGTGTAGGCTTCTTCTAGTTTCGGAAATTTACGTACCAATTCATACCGAAACGACAACAGAGATAAAATTATTAAACCCAACAATGTCAGTATCGTGCCGTTGCGAAGCCCCGTGTTCTGCCAAAACCTTTCCTTAAATGTTTCAGAGGCTTTTTTCAACGCGGAGGTGTTTTTTTCCATTTCTTCGATTAGTTCATTTTGTTTATTCAATCTCGAAAAAATCTGCTGCATATCACTGCCGAGGGCTAAATCTTTTTCATCTATTTTTTCTTCCTTGTCATTTTCAGAAACTTGAGCCTCTTCGCTAGCCGGTTTGGCTTCTTCTTCCGATGGAGCCGGTTCCTCATCAGGAATTGTTGCGTTCTCAGCATCTAATTGGCCGCCGCTTTCTCTTATTTTAAACAGCGAATCGGTTTCTTGCTTATTATCTTCTTGCTTATTATCTTCTTGCTTATTATCTTCTGCCGGGCTTTCGTTTTCCGGGGTGTTTGCCGAGGCTCCTGACAAATCATAGACTTCCTCTTCTGAGACATCTTGTTCTTCGAAGCAATCCTCAGGTTTTGCCTCCCAGACTTCTTCACATTTGGCACAGCGAAGCTTGCGGCTGCCTTTGGCTAACAGCGTTTCTTCTATTCGATAACAGACCTGACACTTCGGACATCTTATCAGCATTTCTTCTCCTCTCGTTTTCTTCTATTATTATGCTTATTTCTTTTTAAGGAAAGAAAAAAATATTTTGTTGAGTATAATATTTTTCTATGCTATCACTTATAGGGAAAATTTTTTATCGGAGATTAGTTTTTTGTTGAGAGATTCTGTTATTAACGCTCCGGCCGTGGTTGAAATGAAAGGCGTTGGTATTCGCTATGATCAAGGGCCTGAAATTTTGAGTGATATCAATTTATCACTCAAAAAAGGTTCTTTTCACTTTTTGACCGGAAAAAGCGGCGCCGGTAAGACATCTCTTTTGAGCCTTATGTATTTGGCTCAACGTCCCAGCCGCGGTGCTCTTGGTGTTTTTGGGCAAAATGTTAACTTTGCCAATCGTGAGGCTTTAGCTGTTTTGCGGAGACGAATCGGCGTTGTTTTTCAAGACTTTCGCCTTATTGAACATCTTTCGGCTTTTGATAATGTTGCTCTTCCGTTGCGCGTATGTGGTATGAGCGAGAAGGAAATAAAAAAACGCGTGAAAGAGCTTTTATCTTGGGTCGAACTCGACAAGCATATGTTTGAAAAAACAAGCACGCTTTCAGGTGGTGAAAAACAACGAATCGCCATTGCCCGTGCTGTCATTAATCGCCCCGATATTCTGCTTGCTGATGAGCCGACCGGTAATGTTGATAACGACATTGCCCGCAAGCTCATGAAGCTTTTTATTGAACTTAATAAACTTGGAACCACCGTGGTTATTGCCACCCATAGCGATAAGCTGATTACTGACTTTCCTTATCCTCGGCTTCATTTGGTTAACGGGGGCTTGCGTGTTTTTCAACCCTTTGAAGGAATCGTGAAAGGAGTTGGGATATGACGGCGTCTTCTCTTATTGCTCGCAAGCAAGAACTTCCTCTTAAGGATGATGCGACCGGTTTGTTCTTAAAAATCATGATTTCTATTGCTGTTTTTCTCTTTGCCGTGACTTTGGCCGGTGTGTTGGCTATTAATTCCATGCTGACCAATTGGAATAACAGCATTCTTGGCTCGCTTACCGTGCAGATTATGCCGGTTAATAATATTAATCAAGAGCAGGCTCGGGAGGAGACTCTTTCTCATCAAGAAAAAACTCTCGAATTTCTTAAAAAACTTCCTCAAGTCGAATCGGCAACGGCTCTTTCGGATAATCAATTACAGATGCTCTTGCAACCTTGGTTGGGAGACGGTGTTTCCGTTGAGGAGTTACCAACCCCTCGGTTAATTGACGTGCGCCTTAAAAAAGATGCTGAGATTGATTTTCCTAAACTGGCTGAACAGCTTGCCGAAGTTTCACCTTTGGCTTCTTTGGATAATCATAAGTTATGGCTTAACAAGCTTATTCGCTTTGCTGATGGCCTCAAAATGTTGGCAATGAGTATTTTGCTTCTCGTTATTGCTATTACATCTGGTGCCATTTTCTATACAACACAGACCAACCTCGGCTTGCATCGAAATATTATTGAAATTCTTCATATCATGGGCGCAAAAGATACTTACGTTGCTCAGCAATATGCCCATCGTGATTTTGGTATCGGATTTATCGGCGGACTTATTGGATTATGCTTTGCCGTTCCAACAATATTTATGATTGCCGGATTGGCCGAGCAGATTGAAGGTGGTATTATCAGTGATGCGAGACTTTCTTTTGCATCTTGGCTTTTGATTTGTTCCTTACCACTGTTTTCGGCCTTTATTTCGATGATAACCGCCTATTATACCGTTAAAAGAACCCTTGAAAAGATGATGTAGTATGAAGCTGACGTTGAAATCATTGTTATTTTTGGCTCTTGTTTGGTTTTCCGGATTAGCGGTGTTTAATTATTACATTCGTAATTATCCCCTGGATACCACAACAAAAACGGATGCTATTGTTGTCTTGACCGGTGGAAGCAATCGCATCAAAGAAGCCGTCACCTTACTTAATA
>CASFLB010000110.1 GCA_949295395.1 uncultured Pseudomonadota bacterium
CGGGGGATAAAAGAACAATCCTAAATGGGCGGCAAATAAATATTGCCGCCTTATTTGGTTTACAATGCTTATTTTTAATGTTATCATTATAGGGTAGTTAAAAAAGGAGTGTTGTTTTTATGAAGAGATGTTTGGGATTGGCACTTGCGCTATGTCTAAGTGTTAGTTCGGTTTTTGCAGCAAGCAGTTTTGGCAGTGCTTTTAAAAATGCTGTTAAAAGTGATATAAATGCGGTTAAAGATGCTGCAAAACAGGATATTCAAGCACAAAAGGCTGCAGCTCAAAAGCAAAAACAAGAGCAAAACAAAGCAAAGAAAAAGAAACGAAACAACCCCAAATCTCAACAACGCGCACCGTCAGTATGAAAGACGTTATTGCCAAAGCCATCGAAAGTCAGAAGAAAAAGATAAAAAACAACCGACAAAAATATCAAAAGAAAATTCTGACCAGAAAAAAGAAAGAGGCCATTGCAAGCTTAATCAGCGCAATAAAACAAAACGCGCAAGCCCAAAAATCAGAACAAAAGAAAGAAAAACTAATCAATCAAATTCTTTTAGTGCTAAATAAGAAGGCTCGAAACCAATGAAAAATATGCTAAAGACTTTAGCAAAAGAAAATGAAGGCTCGCTGCCTGCCGTTAAAACCGAAAACATCATTTTTGCTCAAAAGACACTAAAAAAATTTGGTTTTACCACATTTCCCAAAGAATTAACAGACTTTTGGCACCAACAAAACGGTTTTTCGGCCGAAGGTTGCCATATTTTTGGCATTATCCCCGAACCAAACAATTTAATGGATATTGTAAACATCAATATTTTTTATCAAGACAAATTACCAAAAAACAACCTTCTCATTGCCGAAAATGAATTTGACTTTTTAATCTACGACGCCTCGCACCAAGTTTATAAAATCATTGACAAACAAGACCTTAACGTGTTAGAAGAATACGCAAGTTTCGAACAAGCAATAGAAAATATCATAAAGATTTAAAACAATGAAGATTGAAAACATATATCAGCCGACGGCTGAAAACATCGCGCGCGCCGCTAAAGCCATAAAGGACGGAAAATTAGTATCTTTTCCAACAGATACGGTTTACGGGCTTGGAGCAAATGTTTATAACGCGCAAGCCGTTGCCAATATTTTTAAGGCCAAAGAGCGCCCGTTGTTTGACCCTTTGATATCTCACATAGCCGAGATTGATTTTCTTCCCGAATATGCCGAAACCGACAGCCGCGTTATGGATTTAGCTCGTCATTTTTGGCCGGGGCCTCTGACATTTGTATTAAAGAGAAAAGACAACAATCCATCAATTGACTTAGCCTGTGCAGGGTTAGGTTCTTTGGCGGTCAGAATGCCGAACCATCCGGTTGCTTTGGCATTGATTAAACACAGCGGTGTTCCTATTGTCGCCCCATCGGCTAATAAATTTAAGACAGTCAGCCCAACCACCGCGCAACACGTCCAAGACAGCTTAGGAAATAAAGTTGACATGATTTTAGACGGCGGCGCCTGCAAGATTGGAGTTGAAACAACAATTATTGACTTAACGGGCAAACAGGTCACGATTTTAAGGGCTGGTGGATTAGCCAAAGAAGACTTAGAAGAATTTTTAGGAGAAAAAGTTTTAATAAACGACACGAGTTCGAGCCGCCCGACCGCTCCGGGGCAGTTGCTGAAACATTATGCTCCGAGATTGCCGTTAAGGATAAATGTTGAAGAAGACGATGTAATCATGAAAATAGCCAAATAGCCATGAATGAAATAATGAATATTTTGGAAAAGCTATATGAAATGACAGCCTTCAGCAACATTATAGAGGAACCACAATTTCTCATTATGTATGCCTTGGCTTTCGTATTGCTTTATTTAGGTATCGTAAAACATTACGAACCACTTTTGTTGGTACCCATCGCATTCGGTGTATTACTCGCCAACTTTCCCGGTGGTGAAATGGGAGTCATTCAAGCCGACTCAGACGGTTTTGTAACTTGTGCAGACGGAACGCGTAAAATCATCTGGGAAATGCCCCTTCATGATATCGCGCATGAATTCGGATTAATGAACTTCCTTTATTACATGCTCATTAAGACAGGATTTCTTCCACCTGTCATCTTTATGGGTGTCGGTGCATTAACTGATTTCGGCCCAATGCTTCGCAATCTACGATTATCAATATTCGGCGCAGCAGCCCAATTCGGTATATTCGCAGTATTGCTTGTTGCCATACTGATGGGATTTACTCCACGTGAGGCAGCCTCACTGGGCATCATAGGTGGCGCAGACGGCCCGACCGCCATTTTCACCACCATCAAACTGGCACCACATTTACTTGGCCCGATTGCAATCGCAGCCTATTCTTATATGGCACTTGTTCCTGTCATCATACCTCTTGTTGTAAAACTCACCTGTACAAAGAAAGAGCTCATGATTAACATGAAGGAACAGGAAAAGAAATATCCTTCCAGTACAGAAATCAAGAATCTAAAAGTACTTAAAATTATTTTCCCTATCGCCGTTACTACAATCGTAGCATTATTCGTTCCTACGGCAGTTCCGCTGATTGGAATGCTAATGTTCGGTAACCTGCTTAAAGAAATAGGTGCTGATACCTCACGCCTTCTTGACGCAGCCTCAAATTCCATTATGAATGCTGCCACCATATTTTTAGGCTTATGTGTTGGCGGAACAATGACATCAGAAGCATTCTTGAACATGCAAACCATCGGCATTGTAATAGGCGGCTTTCTGGCATTCGCATTATCCATAGCATCAGGAATTATCATGGTTAAAATCTTCAATCTATTCAGTAAAAAGAAGATTAATCCACTTATTGGCGCAACCGGATTAAGTGCAGTTCCTATGGCCAGCCGTGTATGCAATGAAATAGCGAAAAAATACGACGTGAAAAACCACGTATTGAACTATTTCATGGCAT
>CASFLB010000111.1 GCA_949295395.1 uncultured Pseudomonadota bacterium
GCGGTAACATCTTTGCGAAGGGCGGAAATGGTTTCACGAGCGACGACTTTGCCGCCGATAACGGCTTGCAGAGGGATTTTGAACAGATGCCTAGGGATAAGGTCTTTCAGACGCTCACAAATTTGACGACCGCGGGCTTCGGCTTCTTGACGGTGACATAAAAAGGCCAAAGCGTCAACCGGTTCTTCATTAATTAGGATTTGCACTTTAACCAAATCGGAAACCTGATAACCGATAAGCTCATAATCAAAGCTGGCATAACCGCTGGAAATTGACTTTAAGCGGTCATAAAAATCAAACACGATTTCGTTTAAGGGGATTTTATAAACCACCATCGCACGGCTTCCGGCATAGGTCAAATCCTCTTGCTCACCGCGGCGTTCGGTACAAAGTTTTAGAACGCTGCCCAAATATTCGTCAGGAACAAGAATGGTTGCCCGAACCATTGGCTCTTCAATACTGGCTATTTTGGTCACATCAGGCATATCCGCCGGATTATGAAGCGTAATTTGAGTTCCGTCGGTTAAGTTGATGTGATAAGCCACCGACGGCGCGGTTGTAATTAAATCAAGATCAAACTCGCGGCCTAAACGCTCTTGAATAATCTCCATATGAAGCAAACCTAAGAAGCCGCAACGGAAGCCCAATCCCAAAGCCGCTGAATTTTCGTTTTGATAATCAATGCTGGCATCATTAAGCTTAAGCTTGGCCAAAGCATCTTTCAAAAGGCCATATTCACTACTATCCACCGGAAAGATTGAACAGAAAACAACGGGAACAGAAGGCTTAAAGCCAGGAAGCGGCTGAGCGCAAGGCGTACGGTTATCGGTTATGGTATCTCCGACATGACAATCGCCCACACTTTTAATGCTTGCGGTAATAAAGCCGACTTCTCCGGCACAAAGTTCATCAATATCTTGCATTTTCGGAGTAAAGATACCAACTCGGTCAACGGTATAAACCGCGTTATTCGACATCATGCGGATTTGTTGTTTTTTCTTGAGAGTACCATCATGAATTCGCACCAAAATAACCACTCCGAGATAGCTGTCATACCAACTGTCAATCAACAAAGCTTTGAGTGGTAAGGAATCATCACCGACTGGTGCCGGAAGTTTAGTCACAATCGCCTCGAGCAGATTATCAACACCAAATCCGGTTTTTCCGGAAGTTTCAATCGCCTCGGAAGCATCAATTCCGATAACATCTTCAATCTGGCGTTTCACACGGTCAACATCAGCCGAAGGCAAATCAATTTTGTTCAATACCGGAATAATCTCGTGATTGTTATTTATCGCCAAATAAACATTTGCCAAAGTCTGAGCCTCAACCCCTTGCGTGGCATCAACCACCAAGACCGAGCCTTCACATGAGGCCAAAGAGCGCGACACTTCATAAGAAAAGTCGACATGCCCCGGCGTATCAATCAAATTAAGCTGATAGGTTTTACCATCTTTAGCGTTATAATTAAGGCGCACAGTCTGAGCCTTAATCGTAATACCGCGCTCGCGCTCAATATCCATCGAGTCGAGAACCTGCTCTTGCATTTCTCGCTGCTGCAAACCACCGCAATATTCAATAATACGGTCGGCAAGGGTTGATTTTCCGTGGTCAATATGGGCAATAATCGCAAAATTTCGAATCAAGCTTAACGGCGTGGTCATTTCTTTTTTATTATCCTTATATTTCTATGTTTTCCCTATATTTATATGAATTTTTTGCATAAGGCAATACAAATATATTGTCGCGGTCCTATTTTTGTGATATATATTATGTATTATGTTCGTTGTGGCTTTTTAGGGGGAGGCTCTCATGCGGAAAATGTTAGATATTGATTTTGGCTCATCACGTTATGATGAACTGGTCAACTTGCGTTATAAAGTTTTGCTTGAACCTCTGGGATTAAAATTTTTAGATAAATACCGCCCCAAAGAAGCCGAATATCTGCATATTGGTTGCATTGAACAGCTCGATGACAAACTTCTCGGCGGTTTAATTCTTGTTCCGATTGATAATGACGAAATCCGCATGATGCAAGTCGCTGTTGCTCCCGAATGTCAAGGACAAGGCGTCGGCCACGAGCTGGTTAATTATGCAATTAAACGAGCCAAAGAAGCCGGCTATACCCGACTTGTCATGCACGCCATGCTCTCCGTTGTCGGATTTTATGAAGACTTAGGCTTTCACCAAGAAGGCGATATATTTGAAGAAGGAGGCATCACCTTCGCCCGCATGGTCAAAGAGATTTAACATATAAAATTTTTTCTGAACTTTCGTGGCGCCGCTCTCGTTATAGGGGATAGATAAAACAAGAGAGAGGAGTTTTATGATGAAAAAATTTTTGCTTTGCTTAGCGTTACTATCTATCATCAGTTCAACCGCGGTGGCTAAACCGTTCCACCACCCCTTACCGCCTCGCCCGCACCGGCCGGCACCGATAATCATTCATGATCATTATCATACCGATACACCTGCCATTGCTTTGGCTTCAGGATTAATTGGCTTTGTCGCCGGCGCCGCAACCGCCGCCTCAACCCCGACGACGCTATACACCGTCAATGTTCCGCAAAATCAGCAATGCTTTGCCGTTGTTTCCAAATCAACCGGCGTTGTCAGCCAACGCTGTTTAAGCGGGAACAACCAAGTTCTTTATGTTGATTAAAAAAACAAGATTGGCCGAAATTAAAAATATTCTAAAAACTAAGCTTCGGCCAATTTTAGGTTTTTAACCATTTTTTTGCCGCAGTCATCGCATAACTCAAAAACAACCTTTGTTCCGGCTCGAAGATAAGGAATTTTTTTGCGATCAAAAGATGTAATATGCACAAAGACATCACGTGAATTTTTATCCATGGT
>CASFLB010000112.1 GCA_949295395.1 uncultured Pseudomonadota bacterium
CTTGGGCACGCTAACCTCATGCCCAAGTAGCTCGGTCTGTACCTATGAAGACTGTTCGGGCTTGTGGTATGTGACCGGCTGTAAAGACGGATATTCGGAGTATGGTGATTATTGCGCGATGTAGAAAAGCAAAGGAGACCGACAATGAAAAAAATACTTTACACCACCACCGCCTTTATTCTTTGCGGCATAGCGCAAAGTCAGGCGGCTTGTATTGCCACACCAAGCTGTACCACCTTGGGTTATACCGAAACCTCGTCTTGTGACGGCGGCTTGAAATGCCCGTTCGGAAGTTATTGGTATTGTCCGAGCAACAGCGGCTCCGGCGGTGATTCAAGCGGCTCAGGCAATACAGATGATAAAACATATAACTGCAAAATCGGAGATATCTTTTATTCCGATTGGTCCTGCTCTACGGATTTAGTATCCGGCAAAACTCCGATTGCGGTCGTTGCCTACATGGATGGTAAAGGTCACGGACAAGCCTTAGCACTAAATTCAATAGGAAATTACGTTTGGGAATATAGATACGACTATCATGGAAACATAAATAATACACTGGCTCCAACGCCACCATACTCGTCCGCAGGTGAGGCGGCCTTAGATTTTTCAAGTTGTTTTAATACAGCTATGATGCAACAAGCCGGAAATTCTGGCGAATTTCCAGCCGCATGGTCGACATATTATTATAAAACCGCGGGAACCCAAAATGGCGATTGGTGCTTACCGGCAGGCGGAATATTAACGTCTTATCGTAAGAATAAAAAGACGATAGATGCAAGTTTTAACAAAGCTGGAGGAGAAGTCCCTGACATAAATAACAAATTCCATTGGTCATCGTCTCAGCAGAGCAACGGAAACGCATGGGGCTTAAAGAATTACGACTACTTAATAACTTCTGACAAAAGATACATAAATGAAGTCCGACCAGTTCTTGAGTTTTAACCCCAAAAACAGAAAAACGCGGGGAGCAAATCCCCGCGTTTTTTTCATATAACCAAGCCTTAAAACCTAGGCCGCTTGTTCAACGGCTTTTTTAATATCGGCAGCCGCCTCATTGACAAGGTTTTCATCTTTGCCGCCAACCCAAATACGAACCACCGGCTCCGTTCCCGAGGCACGGAAAACCACACGCCCACAGGCCGCAACTTTTTGTGAAGCCTCGTCAGCCGCTTTCAAAACCTGTTCATCGGCCATGATTTTTTTAACCACGGCATTATCAGCAAAACGCAGATTAAACGCCGCCACCGGCTCCAAAGAAAAGACCGGAAACAGCTCACTCATTTTCTTTTTGCTGTTGACCAAAGCCAAACTCAAGAACAAGCCGACAACTAAGGCGTCACCGGTTTTTGAATAATCCCCCAAAACCACATGACCCGATTCTTCACCGCCGACAGCCGCCTTGACCTCTTTCATTTTTTCAATCACATAGCGCTCACCGACTTTGGTCGCATAATACTCAACCCCCAAAGAACGGATAAAACTGTCTAATCCGGTATTGGAAACGATTGTCGAAACCACAGGTCGATTGTTAAGTACGCCCTGCTTTTTCATGCTTTGCGCAATAAAGGCAATCAGCTGTTCGCTCGCAACTTTTTCACCTTTCTCGTTGCAAACAATAATTCGGTCACCGTCACCGTCGCAAGCAATACCGAGATGAGCATGGGCTTCTTTAACAACGTTGAGCATAGTATCAATATGCTGAGAGCCGCAGTCTTTGTTGATGTTACAACCATCAGGCTCATGCGCCAAAGCAATCACACCGGCACCAAGATTTTTATAAATCTCGGGCATAATTTTATAAAAAGCCCCATTGGCGCAATCAAGCACAATACGCAAGCCTTTAAGCGGCTGCTCTTCTGTGCCGACAATCGGTAAAACCTTGTCCAAATAAGCGACAACCGCGTCGGGAACTTCCGTCACTTGCCCGATATTATCGGGAGAAAGAGAAAAATTTTCGGCTTTCAGCGCCGCTTCAATTTTAGCGGTATCTTCATCAGAAAACTTGTTGCCTTGAGCATTGATAAGTTTAATGCCATTGTCATGATATGGGTTGTGTGACGCGGTAATCATCACCGCCATATCAACATCAAGCGTCGGCGTGACCGTGGTCAAAGCCGGCGTTGGCAAAACCCCGAGCAACAACACATCAACACCGGCCGCCATAAAACCGGAGGCCAAAGCCGATTCGAGCATTTTTCCCGAAACACGGGTATCACGGGCAATCGCAACTTTTTTCTTTGACGTGCAAACCAAATTTCCGGCAGCCATCGCCAGTTTAAGCGCAAAATCGGCCGTCATCGGAAATTGATTGGCCACACCGCGCACACCGTCTGTTCCAAATAATTTATCACTCATAAAAAAATCCCTCTCACTTTAATAAAAAATATAGCAACATCATAAACACAAAAAACCCTATCGACAAGCCCTTCCTGCGGTTATACCGATAACAAGATATTAAAGATTGTAACAAAAAAGGAGAAAGGAAATTTCCTTTCTCCTAAGATTTTACCACAAAAGACCGAGCTTGCGCAGTTCTGCGGTTTTGGTTTTTAAGAACTTTTCGGCATCTTCCATTCGATGATGAGCAATTGAATAAAGAAAATCTGTCATATTATCCGTAACACAGGCCGTCGCCGTGGCAAAAGTCACCATATCCCGAGCAATATCCCGATAGCCGTAATACAAAGCGCATTCCGGCGTGACAATCAGAACGTTTACAAAGTTCTGCAACCAAAAAACTCGGTCTAACACTGGCAAAAAGCTTTCAAATTCCGAACTTTCTGGCTTATAATCCCAGTGAACAATCAAATAATCTCGATTTGATGAAAAACGCTTCATCGCCTCGTCCACGGCCTGAATAGCCGTCTCTTCCGCCTTGTCATTAAAGCCCAAAGCTTTCCGATTTTCAGCTTGCAATTTTTCAATATACGAGCGTGAACGCTCACGTATCACAAAGCCCCGAAGACGATTTGACCACTCTTTTGCAAAAGGCTTTTCGCAATAAGTCATGACATCATACTGCCAATCCGAAATGGTTTTACCCAACAAACCGATTAACCGATAAAGGAAGGAACTGTCAAACTTTTCCTCTCCATCCGGAAAAGAACGATAAGTCACATGAACATAATAAGGCTCATAACCTTGTTGCTTAAGCGCGTCTTCTTCGGTTTTTGTAAAAATATAAGGATCTTCCAAACAGCGATAAGGCAAATGATAAGCCTCTAAAAGCTTAATGGCTTCCACCACATCAAGATTTTTTTGACCGATAACAAAATAATAATTTTTTTCCATAAATTTATAATTTTTTTTAGAGTTAATAATAAAACGAACAAGCAAAAAATAACAAATTCCGCTCCAAATGTCAATGCAAATTTAGACAAAATAAATTTTCTACGAGTTGCCCGTTATACACAGTTTTCAAAAAGTTTGGAGAACGCGGCAAATAATAAGATTTTAGGGCGACGACACCGCAGCGTACAAACGAGTACGTGAGGATGGCGGAGCCCCGCTAAATCTGTATTAGTTGCCCGTTATACGAGCTTTTTGGTATTTTATTTCATTTGCTCGCAAATACCCTTTTCATTCTTCT
>CASFLB010000113.1 GCA_949295395.1 uncultured Pseudomonadota bacterium
GGAAATGAATATTATGATGCCTATCGTGCTTTTGATTACAACAATGACGCTGTAAAAGGTTCACTACAGAGCATATATCAAGACATGTATAACACAATCGCCCAAACCAATGACCTCGCGATTACCAATGTCTTCTTGCAAATGATTAAGAATCTCACGGCACTTTTCCTTCCCAACTTTGCGAAGAAGCAAACCGAACATCCCTTCATTTGTTTTCAAATCACGCTTAGCTTTGTTTAACGCAACACACAAAAGCGAAATAACGACAGCCGCGATAATAACCACCGCAATCAAAACATAATGTAAAACCATATTAAAATAATTTAGTGAAACAATAATAGTTAATTGCTTTTATAGTACAAAATTTTATTTTTTTGTCAACAAAAAAATCCGGCGGCAATACACCAACCGGATACAAAATTAAATAAATAATTAAAATTCTATAACAGGACAAACATAACCACCACTACCTTTTCTATGATGATTTTTACCAACATAACCAGTACTAAAATATTGATACCAAGCATAATCAACAGAAAATTCAGAAGAAGACCAATAGTACCAATCACTAAATAAATCAGCACCTTTTATTAAAGCCAATTTTGCATTAATAAGAATCTTATTGCCATAAAGACTTTTAAGCTCATCAAGACTTGGTAAAAATGCTTCTCCCGCTTTAACACCATCAACAGCGTATTCTGCACAATACTCCGCAGCCTCTGCTGTTATCCAGTTATCTTTAGCCACATTTAAAATCAAACGGGTATTTTCTTTTCCGCTCAATCCATTTGGCATATCAAAAAACAAACCAGCATTGGCCCAAAACAACAGCTTTTGATGCAAAAGCACAATCAACCCATGCTCACCAGCCTTATCTACATACCCCACAACACCGGTCACAGTTTTGTTCGGAATGAGTTCTTCAGAAAACGACTTGTCTTCGGCATAATAAAACATCCCGACTTTCTTTCTCTGAACTTTCCCTTTGGGCTCAAGATTTGTTCCTTTTGGAAAACACCAACACCGCAGCTCACAGCATAACGAAAGAAATTCCAAAGAAAATCCCTTCCAAATTTCTTTTTTTGACTTTTTTTCTTTCACTTCCATAATAGTATAAAGATTATAAACTAAAATAATAAACAATTATAGCGATTCTATTATTTTTTATAATTTTGTCAACTCAAAATTCCAAATATTTTGTTAACCTTTCCAAAAAACAATATCAAAAAAGGAAGGTAGAATTCTCTACCTTCCTTAAAGTTCAAACCTAAGGCCTAAACTATTCAGCTGAAGTCTCTTGCGGAGCTTCCAAAGCTGCCTTAGCTTTTTCAGCCTCTTCTTCCTCTTTCAAGGTCTGAATTTCCTTGTCATTCTGAGCGGCAACTTTACGCAGCGCACGCAGAACAGTACCGGTACCGGCCGGAATCAAACGACCGACGATAACATTTTCTTTCAAACCTTTGAGGTCATCAACCTTACCTTCAACCGCAGCTTCGGTCAAGACACGAGTTGTCTCTTGGAATGATGCAGCTGAAATAAATGACTTGGTCTGCAATGATGCCTTGGTAATACCGAGCAAAATCGGATCAGCGACAGCCGGTGTACCGTTTTCGGCCACAACCTTAGCATTTTCTTCTTCAAAGACATCACGGTCAACTTGCTCACCGATTAAGAAAGTTGTATCTCCTGGGTTGGTGATTTCGACCTTCTTAAGCATCTGAGAAACAATAACCTCAATATGCTTATCGTTAATCTTAACACCTTGCAGGCGGTAAACGTCTTGAACTTCCTTAACCAGATATTCAGCCAATTTCTCAACACCGAGAACACGGAGAATATCATGCGGAGCCGGTGTACCTTCAACCAACATATCACCCTTCTTAACAACATCACCTTCTTGAACAACAAGATGACGTCCCTTCGGAATAAGATATTCTAAAGGCTCACCCTTAGCCGGAACAACAGTAATGCGTTGTTTAGCTTTGTAGTCTTTACCAAATTCGACCACACCATCAATATCAGAGATGATAGCCGGATCTTTTGGACGACGAGCTTCAAACAACTCGGCAACACGAGGCAAACCACCGGTAATATCTTTTGTTTTAGAGCTTTCACGCGGAATTCTCGCAATAACATCACCGACTTGAACTTCGTCGCCGTTGTCCACACTCAAAATCGCATCAACTGACAGATAATAACGAACTTCTTTACCATTATCATAGGTAACATAGTTACCATTTTCATCTTTCAGCATAATACTCGGTTTAAGGTTAGAGCTGGCAGAATTTGAACGCCAATCAACAACCACTTTAGAAACAATACCGGTTGTTTCATCAACGGTTTCTTTAATTGAAACATTATTAATCAAATCAACCAATTCAATACGGCCGGCTTTTTCGGTAATAACAGAAACGGTAAACGGATCCCATTCAGCAACCTTTTGCCCTTTCTTAACCTTAGCACCTTCAGCCACCAAAATCTTGGTACCATAAGGAACATGGTGGCGTGATTTTTCACGACCGTTAGCATCTTCAATCACGATTTCACAGTTGCGTGACAAAATCAAACCATGACCTTCGCTGTTAGTAACCATATGAGCATTGTCAAGTTTCAATACACCGGCAAACGGTACTTCAACTGAAGCCTGCTCAGCTGATTTAGAAGCCGCACCACCGATGTGGAAGGTTCTCATCGTCAACTGAGTACCCGGCTCACCGATTGACTGAGCAGCAATAACACCGACAGCCTCACCGATATTAACCGGAGTACCACGAGCCAAGTCACGACCATAACAAGCGGCACAAACACCATGCTCAG
>CASFLB010000114.1 GCA_949295395.1 uncultured Pseudomonadota bacterium
ATATCCATTAAAACAGAAACACTCTTCGGGTGTTTTGAAACGTTGCTCGTAGTCAATCATGCCGAGACCTCCTGATTTATCCTCAATCTGGCGTTTTTGCGCGGTTTGCGTATGGCACCGATGTCTTCGGCCTCTTGGCGTTCGCATATTTCTTCGAGCACCTTTACGCGGAACAATTTCGTGTTTCCCTGAAGCGTATAAGGGACATTGTGCCTTAATACCCACTTGTTGAATGCGTGAGGGTCTTTTATGGACACAAGCCTCATTGCTTCCTTTTGCGGAACTCTGAATGGCACCAACGAAGTCATATTACTTTCCCTTTAGCGATTTGTTTGACATAGCCTTTCCATTTGGAAAAAATATGTTCATGGAATTTGATATAAATTTGGCTACAGTGATATTGTCGTTTGTTTCTTCAGTGATTGGAGCCATCGGGGCTCCGTTTGCTGCATTCCATATCTGGAAGCGGAAAATCAAAATCCGTGAGGATAAACGCCGGGCTGAAATCGAAAGTGCCATCGACGGGCTTAGCCTCGAGTGCTTGGCCATATTGGAAAGATTTGCACGCGAGGGAGACGGGCTGCGGCTCAAGAAAAGTGACGCCGTGTCCACGCTTAAGGCTAGGAATCTTATAACTTATGCAGGCGGGGCAACCAGAGAAGGACAGAAGGTCTTTTTGTACATCGTCAACAACCTTGCGCGCGACCTTATCCGCGAACGACTCGCTCAATCCGAGCGTTAAGGTTGTAGCGGCAAAGCATCCTACTCCGGCGACAAGCCCACCCCATATAAAAGAAATTGTTACATAATCCTTCATACTACTTCCCCTCCGGCTTGTTTGAATTTTTGGTATTATTTGCTACACTTTTAATGCAAAAAAAAGATGACTTCATTCCAAGCTTTTCCCTGATGGCGATTCGCACAACATCTGATACGCTAATGTCCTCTCTATCGGCCAATGCCTTAAGTCCTCGCTTTATTTCAGGCTGAATTTTTAAGGTGATTTGATTTTTGTTTTTCATTATTTGCTATTTATTGCTACACTTTTAATAATGTCAACAAAAATATTGATAAATTTTTCAAAAAATGTTTTTGTCATACCTAAAATAAAAAAATCTATGAATCCTAAAGGCAGACCAAAAAAAGAAGAAGTATTCGTTCAAACATCATTTAGACTTCCAAGATCTTTACTGGAAGAAATGGATGAATACATAAAAAAAGAAATGCTAACGCGCTCGATCTTCATCAGAAAAGCCATATCAGAATACCTGACAAAGCATTTAACTGATGAAGATTTGCGCTTGGTTTTAGAGGCGATTAAGCGCAATAAGGAAAAGTAATGTGCGCTCGATTCCATTTGGAATACTTTGCGCCCATAAAACGGCTTCATCTTCGTTTTTAACATGGCAAAGCTCTTCATAATAGGGCTTTGCTATTTTTATTTTTAATTCAACTCCTTCAATTACATCTTTTTTCTTATCGGAGCGTGCGTGAATGAGTTTATTCGTCATGATATTAGTTTTCAACCCCTGCGGGGCTGCCTTTTGTGATGTGATTTATAGCTCATTTCCACTGCCAGAGCGTTTAGGCAGGGTTAAGTCGCCTCACGAACGACTGCGCTCTCCACAGGAGAGTGGGCGGGCGGCTCACGCGGTGCCCGCCAACGGAAAATTTTCATTTTCTGGCCGCAATTTTCGACCAATTTTCCCGTTTGTAAACAAGAAAATTCTTCCCCGCCGCGCAGCCCTTTGTAATTGCGGGAAGAAAATCATACGCCTTTTTTAAGTCTTTGTTTCAAGCTGTTTGTGAAGGCCTATTCTCCGAATTATTGATTATAGGTAGAGTGCCGCCCCATATACCAGAAAGAGTGCTTGACTTATTCAAATCATTTGATTAACTGCATGTATAAAATAAATAATTGGCCCCGCAATGACAAAAGAAGACAAACAAATAAAGAAATTGCTCGACCGCAAAAGCGACAGTTCTTGGACGTTTTCAGAAGTAAAAGCAATGCTTTCCCGCATGGGTTTTGAAGAAGATAGAGTGGCAGGCAGCCATTACCAATTCATAAATCTTGCAGAAAAAAGGCGTTTTACGATTGCGCGGCACGGAAAAGACATTCGTCCCGAAACTATAAAGGAAATTCGCCGATGGTATAAAGATAATTTTATCAAATAAGAAAGGCACGTAAAATGAAAAGCATTAGGAATCCACAATTGGCATACAAGGTTCATAAGGCAAAAGACGGAGTATTTGTTGCGCGCATACCGGTTTTGTATCTTGTCGCATACGGGGAAACACGCCTTGAAGCGATGGAAAATCTTGTTGCGATGGAAACAGATGCAATTAAAGCGGAGAAGAAGATGGGCAATCCTATTCCTACTTACGAGGAATCGCTTGAGGCCATTGAAAAGCTTACCCGCGGCGGCGCACGCCGAGATGCGGGGCGCAAAAGAACAAATTTACCGCTTCGCTCCGAAAGAGTTACGATACAGTTCACCCTTGCGGAAAAGCAGAAACTCAAAAAGCTTGCTAAAAGAGAATCTAAGCCGGTTTCAACCTTCTTGCATGAGGCTTTCAAAAAGGCCTGCTTGATTTAATTTTAACACACCAAACACACACTTAAACCATATAGCTTCATAAGTTATTGATAATAAAGATTTAAATTTGTTTTCGAACCTCATCGGCTCCACAATTTTAAAACGCTTATGGAATGGAAAGGGTCAACACCAAAGGTTGTGGAATAGGTTGATTTTTTAGATTTGCCTTTCATAGATTCACCCCGCATTCCACGAGGACTCTCAGTCTATAATTTT
>CASFLB010000115.1 GCA_949295395.1 uncultured Pseudomonadota bacterium
CAGGCTTCACCAACACCGACATAGGGTTCATTACATTCCACGTAATTGCTTGGGCAAGACGGAACACATTCAGTGTAATAGTTTCCATAGGGGCATTTTAAGCCTCCGGGTTTATAGCCATCAGGACAAGAAGAAATTAAATAACCTTCTTTTTTACAACGCTCGTCATCATCGGGATTATAATCCTCTGGGTTTCCGTCAATCAAATCTTCGGTATTACCGAACAAATAGCCGCTGCAATCTTCGATATCCGAGATAAAACAAACCGAAGCTAATTTAATTTCTTGTGATTTTGTTTGTGGAGAATGTGTCGCTCTCCACTCTCGAAAAAAGAAACATCTGCTGTTGCGCTTTTGGGCAAACATCCTGCCGCAAAAAGCATTACGGCTATCGCCGCTTTGTGTCTTATCTTCAACATAATAGCACCTTTTAACTTATCTCCACGACTCGAGTATATCATATGTTTGCAATGCTTTCAAGATTAATTTTAGAAACAGGCAAAATTTTGGGCGTAAAAAATTTTGGTAAATCGTTACGGAATTAATTGAAAATTTAATAATTTATGTTATGAATATCTCTAATTTTGAGAAACTTTTTTTATTTTACCCTGAAGGTGATGCTTATGGATACACAAACTTTAACCGATGTTACAACAAATGTTGCTTCTCAGATGTCTATGTGGGACATGGTCTGGGCTTCCGATATGGTTACAAAAGTCGTGATGATCGGCTTGATTGCGACTTCTGTTTGGTCTTGGGCCATTATTATTGAAAAAATCGGAACCTTGCGTCAGGTTAAGCGCTTGTCAAAGGCTTTTGAAGAAAAGTTTTGGTCCGGCGGTTCTCTTGACAGGCTTTATGATTCTATCGGAAATCGTCCGAGAGATCCGATGTCGGCTATGTTTATTTCGGCTATGAAGGAATGGAAGCGTACAAATATCTTGAAGTCAAAAACCGATCGCGGTTTGCGTGGTGTTTCTTTGCAACAGCGTATTGAAAAAGCTATGGAAGTTTCAATGGATAAGGAACTTGAGTCTTTGGATATGCGTATGGGATTTTTGGCCTCAACCGGTTCGGTTGCTCCTCTTGTCGGTCTTTTTGGTACGGTGTGGGGTATTATTAACAGCTTTAACGCAATTGCCGCAACACAGACAAACTCGTTGTCTGCCATTGCTCCCGGTATTGCTGAGGCTTTGTTTACAACTGCGTTTGGTTTGATTGCCGCTATTCCTGCTGTTGTTGCTTATAATAAAATTTCTTCCGATATTGACCGTTATGCCGGTGGATTGGAAAACTTTATGGCTGAGTTTTCAAGTATTTTGTCTCGTGAAATCGATGATACCGCTATTAAAGCTGAAATGGCCGGAGAATAATCATGACTTTTATTCCTCAGCGCGTTAATCGACATCATCAACGTATTAAACGTCGTAATGCGGATATCAATATGACCAATCTGATGGATGTGATGATGGTCTTGTTGGTTGTCTTTATGGTGGCGGCACCACTCATGACGTCCGGTATTGCCGTTAATCTACCAAAAGTCGGTGGAAAATCTTTGGAAGGTAAAGATACTAGCATTACCGTCAGCGTTGATAAAGAAGGCTATTATTACATTGGGGAAAATGAGATTCCTCAAGAAAAAATTATTGAAAAATTGCAGGCTATTCGCGGCGAGAATGAAGATGTTACCGTAACGATTTCCGGTGATCAGGGGGCAAACTATGGCCGTGTTATCGGTCTTATGGCGTTGCTTAAAGAAGCCGGTTTTGAAAAAGTCGGTTTGCAAACTCAAAGCAAGCCTTTGCGAATCAAGTCTAAAAAATAGGAATTTGTTGGGCGCTTATGAAGGACTCTTTATATAAATCATTGGCCTTGCACTTGGTGGTCTTTATCATATTTTTGGTGGATTTGCCCATGTTTTGGCATGATTCGAGCGCGATGCGGCAAGTGCCGATTATTGTCGATTTAAATAAGGTGAAGATTTCGGAGATGACGAACCTTCCGCCTAAGGCAAAAATCGGTAAAGAAGATAAAGCCGCCAGTACGGTTAAGCGTAAGGTTGAAAATTATAAAACCCCAGAGCCTAAACAAGAAGCTCCGAAAGAAAAGGAAAAACCTCAACCGAAAAAGGAAATGGCGCAGCCTAAGGCCGTGGTTGAAGAACCTGAAAAACCAAAAAATGATTATTTGGTAACGAAAGAAGAAAAAAAAGCGCAGCCCAAAAAACGGCAAGAAAAGGTTGTTCCAGTTCAGCAACGTCGTCCAAAACCAAAAACAAAACCGAAACCGCAAGCCCAAAAAACGCCTGAACTTGCTAATCCTTTGAAGAGTTTGTTGGCTTCGGTTGATAGTTTGGAAAAGACTTTGTCCGAAGAAAATAAAACCGCTGAAATTAAAGAAGGGACCGATGTTAAAAATATGGGCGTTGAAGGTGGTACCGGCGGTTCTTATTTCAGCGAATTGTCGGTGTCGGAACTTGATGCTATTGCCGGACGTTTGCGGGCTTGTTGGAACTTGGACCCCGGTGCTAAAGGTGCGCAAAATATGATTATTGAAATTCGGGCTTCTTTACGTCAAGATGGTAGTGTTGAAGGGGTTGAGATTTTGGATCAGAGCCGATATAATTCGGACACATTCTTCCGTTCTGTGGCTGAAAGTGCTCGCCGTGCGGTTTATATTTGTGCGCCGTATAAAATCTTTTCTGAAAAATATGCGGATAGGTATGATATGTGGAGCACGTTGTTGTTAAGGTTTAATCCACTTGATGCTTCTATTCAGTAGTTTTGATTATGGTCTTGATTTTATTTCAAGACCTTTTTTTACGCCCAAAATTCGGCCTATTTGTAAAATTTATCTTGAAAGCATGGCAAAGATATGTTATAATCGAGTCGTGAAGGCAAATGATAAGGAGAAGAATTATGTTATATTCACGACAAGAGGCGGTGCTGTCCGCTGTTTTGATGATGGCAGGATTATT
>CASFLB010000116.1 GCA_949295395.1 uncultured Pseudomonadota bacterium
TTTTCGAAGAATATGCCAAAGGCGGCCGAACCTTGCAAGACATTACCAATCTAGCCAGAACCTTGGGATTATCTTCTAAAATGTGTCGTGTAAATAAAACAATCAGCAGAGCCCAGATTCAAAATATACTGAAAAACACTTTTTATATTGGATATTTCACGCAAAAAGGCAAAGTTTATAAGCATAATTATCCGCTTTTTATTGATGAAGATTTATTCCGTATTGTCCAGGATACTATGGAAGGAAGAAAACGGGCGCCAAGCAAATTATACTATGGCGATAAGCAATATATCTTTACCGGTTTAGTCAGATGTGGTTGTTGCGGTAGTTTAATGACTTGTGAGACTAAAGTAAAAGATGACAAACATTCTTATAATTATCTTAAATGCAATAAATTACGTTCAAAATGCAGTCAAAAACCATTAAATGAAGCCAAAATCTTAAAACAGCTGGAAAATGAGCTTTGCTTACCTTTTGCCATCAGTGACGATATGTTGAAAAATATTAAGGCGGAAGTTAAAAAGCGGCTTAAAGAAGAAAATATCAATACAGCCAATCTTAAACGTGACATTACAATAAAGCTGCATGACCTTGACGAACAGATAAAAACCTTATTTCGTGGCTATATCCAAGGCAAATGTGATGAAAAAATGTATAATGAACTTAAAACTGAAATTGAATTGGAAAAAGAAAAGCTTCAAAAAGATATGGACAGATACCTTGAGATTGATACCGAAACAGATGAAATATTGGCAAATATCGCTGAAGTGGCTACAAATGTTGGAAAATTCTTAAAAAGTCCGATTATTTCACAAAAAAGAGACATTTTGAAATTAATATTATCGGACTGCAAAACTGAAGGAAAAAATATAGCGTTTTCAATAGTTAAGCCATTCAATGAACTACTAAAAACGCCAGAAACTGATAAATGGTGCCGCTGGCAAGAATCGGACTTGCGACCCCGTCATTACCAATGACGTGCTCTACCACTGAGCTACAGCGGCATAATAATAAAACTTTGTGAGCCACTTTTGCCTTTTGCTTCCACGTCATTGCCAATGACGTACCTTCGGCATCTAAGCTCAATGCGGTCGTTATCACTTCCCTGTTTCGCTAAGATGTTCCGAAGAACTTACAGACAAAATTGATATTCATATCAATTTTGCTTAGCGTTACCACTGAGCTACAGCGGCATGACTTGCTTGTCATTCGAGTGGTAACATACAAAATCATTTTATAAAAATCAAGGTATTTTTTGGCTTTTTTATGATTTTTTTAATCTTATGGGGATAAAAGTAAAATAAGCCGTGTATTCTCACTTTATCAGGATCTAAAATGACAGAAAGAAAAAACAATTCCCGCAAAGATGTCCGTTTTGAGCGCGAGGCCAAGGCTCTGCAGAAAAACCTCGAAAAAAGAAAACAACAGCAAAAAAAACGCGAGGAGGCCAAACGGCAAAAGTCAAATTCCCGTCAGAACTAACCAAAGGAGGCTATCATGGATAAAATCAAAATTACCGGAGGAAAATGTCTGGAAGGCAAAATCTATATCAGCGGAGCCAAAAACGCCGCCTTACCCCTCATTTGCGCCAGTCTGCTGACTGACGAAACGGTAACGCTTACCAATATGCCGATGCTTTCGGATATTAAAGCCATGAATGCCCTGCTGGAGCAACTCGGAACCAAAATTGACGAGTTTGACGATTTTGCAGACAATCATCCGTCCAAGACTTATTCTTATCGGACCAAGGAGGCAACCAGCCTGACGGCGCCTTATGATTATGTTCGCAAAATGCGCGCTTCTTATTATGTTTTAGGCCCGCTGCTGGCACGCTACGGAAAATGCGAGCTTTCGCTTCCCGGCGGCTGTGCCATCGGTGCCCGGCCGATGGATATTCACCTTTCGTCGCTTGAACAAATGGGCGCATCCATTGAAATCAAAAACGGTTATATTCATGCCAAAGTCGATAAACGCCTTAAAGGGGCGCATATCATTTTTCCGATGGTATCGGTCGGCGCGACCTGCAATGTTTTGATGGCTGCCACACTGGCCGAAGGGCGTACGGTTTTGGAAAACGCTGCCAAAGAGCCGGAAATCGGCGATCTGGCAAATTTGCTGAATGCCATGGGCGCCAAAATCGAAGGTATCGGAACAGCTGTTTTAACGATTGACGGCGTAGACAAGCTTCACGGTGCCAAACACAAGGTTATTCCGGACCGTATTGAGGCCGGTTCCTATGCCGTGGCGGCGGCAATTACCCGCGGCAAAATTGAGCTGATCAACGCCCTGCCCTCTACCCTGAAACGTCCGATGCAGGTTTTGCGCGACATGGGCGTGCGCGTGACCGAAAATGAAAACAGCATTTTGGTGGATGCCAAGGGCTGCACTCTGGTCGGCAAAGATATTATGACCGAGCCTTTTCCCGGTTTTCCGACTGATTTGCAGGCACAATTTTTGGCGCTGATGCTGACGGCGGAAGGCGCTTCAATGATTACGGAAACAATTTTTGAAAACCGCTTTATGCACGTTCCTGAACTGTTGCGCATGGGGGCAAATATTAATGTTCACGGTCATGCTTCGGCAATTGTCCGCGGGGTTAAAAAGCTTTCGGGAGCGCCGGTTATGGCTACGGATTTGCGCGCTTCGTTTGCATTAATTCTGGCCGGCCTGGTGGCCGAAGGCGAAACTATCGTCAATCGTGTTTATCATCTTGACCGCGGTTATGAAAAGCTGGAAGAAAAACTT
>CASFLB010000117.1 GCA_949295395.1 uncultured Pseudomonadota bacterium
AACTTCCGGTTCTTCCGAGCGAGGATTATCATCAGTCACATAAATCACGTCGGCCAAATCATTGGCAATTTTTCCCATCTGCGGACGCTTGCCTTTGTCGCGATCACCTCCGCAACCAAACAAAACACATAACTTGTTTTCACAATGCGGACGAAGCGCTTTAATAACATTTTCCAAAGCATCGGGCGTGTGGGCATAATCAATATAAATCGCCGCACCTTTAGATGTTTGTCCGACCAATTCCAAACGCCCTTTGGCACCGTGAATTTTTGAAATATATTTAATAACTTCAAACGGTTCATGCGTGAGCTCGGCCAACATCCCTAAAGCGCACAAAACATTCATCGCCTGAAATTCTCCGGCCAGTGGAATTTCCAAATCAATTTTTTTGTCGTAATACTCAAGCTTGAGTTTTTGCCCATGCGCCAAAGCCTGTGATTCGATAAGGCGGATAACATCACCTTTGCGCCCATATGCAACAACCTTTTTTCCGCTTTCAAGACAAGCTTCTTTGAGTGGCATAAATACATCGCAGTCAGCATTAAGAACCGCACTTCCGCCTTTTTTCAAAAAGGTAGTAAACAGCATTTTTTTTGCGTTAAAATAATTTTCCATCGTCTTGTGATAATCAAGATGGTCGCGCGTCAGGTTAGTAAATCCGGCCACCTCAAATTCGATTCCGCCGACGCGATATTGGCACAAACCGTGACTGGATGTTTCCATGACCAAATAATCGATTCCTTCATCTTTTAATTCTGCTAAATCTTGATGTAAGGTAATCCTGGCGGCTTTTTTGTTCATCATATTTAAAACTTGCCGTGTAAAATCAGCGATGGATGTTTTGCCGTTCGTGCCGGTAACTGCGGCAATATGAGAAGGTTGTTTCTGATAAAAAGCGGCCGCCAAAAGCGCGAAATCTCGGTGCGGATTCTCACTTTTCAAAAATGCGATATCAGGAAATTTTTCAGCCAAAGAAATATCATCGGAAAGAATGGCCGAAGCTCCGTTTTGAATGGCCGATTCGATGAACTGTCTTCCGTCAAACGAAACACCGCTAAGCGCCGCAAACAAAAAGCCTTTTTGAACCTTGCGCGAGTCAGAAGTCAGTCCTGTAATTTCCATATCCGGCAAGGATGTAACAAGCTTTGTTTTCAAAAGAAGTTGAGACAGTTTCATAATCGATTCTCCTTATAAATTATCCCGCACCATATCACGCAAAAGCTAACAAACTCTTTAAGGTTGCAATTTGCACAAAAAAACTTTAACATCAGGCAAAAAAGAAACAAAAACAGATAAGAATAAAATGATAGATATAAACAACATTACCTTGCGTATTGGGGCAAAAGTTCTTTTGGAAGGGGCTTCGGCCCATATTGGCGATTCGCAAAAAATCGGATTAATCGGCTATAACGGTTGCGGAAAATCAACCTTGTTTCGCGTGTTTCAAAAAGAGCTTGAAACCGAAAGCGGTGATATTTATTTTCCTGAGCACGCAAGGGTGGCTTATGTGGCGCAAGACATTGGCGACACGTCGGTAAAAATCATTGATTATGTTTTGGCTCAAGATAAAGAACGAGCAGAATTATTGCAAAAACTGGAACAGGTTAGCCCACAAGAACAAGCCGAAATTCATGAAAGATTAAAGGTGATAGAAGCCGCTTCAGCACCGGCGCGTGCGGCAGAAATTTTGAATGGCTTGGGATTCGCAAATGCTGATTTTGAACGTCCGATAAAAGAGTTTTCTGGCGGCTGGAGAATGAGGCTGGCCCTAGCGGCGGCATTATTTCGTCCGTCCGATATTTTGTTGCTGGACGAGCCGACCAACCACTTGGATTTAGAGGCCTCAATTTGGTTGACCGAACATTTAAAACGCTACCGTGGCACCTTGATAATCATCAGTCACGACCGCTCGATTCTAAATGAAATCTGTGACGGAATAATCCATTTTGAAAATAAAAAATTAGTCAGCTACACGGGCAATTATGACCGCTTCTGCCGTTTGCGAGCTGAACAGAGAGAAACTCAAGAACGCCAGTTCAAAAAGCAGGAACAACGCCGCAAACATCTGGAGAGTTTTGTGGAACGTTTTCGCTATAAAGCCTCAAAGGCTAAGCAAGCGCAAAGCCGTATCAAAATGCTTGAAAAAATGCCGGAGCTAACCTTGCCCGAAAATGAGGCGCAAACCAAGTTTGATTTTCCGATTCCCGAAGAAGTGGCTTCACCGATGATAAATATGGAAGATGTGTCGGTAGGGTATGATGGCAAAGAAGTTCTGCGAAAATTAAATCTAAGCATTGTCGAAAATGACCGTATTGCTCTGCTCGGTGCAAATGGCAACGGAAAGTCAACCTTGGCCAAACTTCTGTCAGAACGCCTGCAACCGATGAAGGGTGAGATAAGAAGAACCCCGAAATTGAAAGTAGGATATTTTGCCCAACATCAGACCGAAGAATTGCCGCTTAATCAAACGCCGACCGAATATATGGCAGGCATTATGCCGCCGACATCAACCGAAACACAGATTCGGGCTTTTTTAGGACGATTCGGTTTAACGCAGGAAAAATCGCAAACCAAAATTGAACTGATGTCTGGCGGAGAAAAAGCACGCTTGCTATTTGCGTCAATAAGTTATCAAGCGCCGAATTTGCTGATACTCGATGAACCGACCAATCACTTGGATATGGCAGCCAGAGAGACTTTGGCAGAGGCCTTAAACGAATATCGCGGTGCGGTTGTCTTAATTACCCATGATTTATATCTTATTGATGCCGTGGCTGATGATTTATGGTTGGTTCATGGGGGAACGTGCAGACCTTACGACGGCGATATGGAAGATTATAAAAAGCTCTTGTTAACCAGTAAAGAAAACAAACAAGAAAAAAAGGCCAAGGAAGAAGAGCAACGTCAAAAACAACAAGCTAAGCTTAAGGCGCAAGAACAAAAAGCTGTTGAGAAAGAACGGCAGAAAAAACTTCGTCAGGCTGAAAAAATGATGGAAGAACTAAGCCAAAGAAAAACAGAAATAGAAAATAAATTTCAAAATCAGTTGACAACGCAAGAAATCATTTCATTGCAAAAAGAATTAAAAGAAGTCGAAACGGCCTTAGCTAAAGCCGAAGAAGATTGGTTGACAATCAGTGAGGAAATTGAATAAGAAAAAAGCCTTGCAACTGCAAGGCTTTTTGATTGGTAGGGGTAGTCAGACTTGAACTGACACTCTCAGAGAGAACAAGATTTTGAGTCTAGCGCGTCTACCAGTTCCGCCATACCTAATAAATATTTTTATTCGTCAATAGTTTTTTTACTAAAAAATGATTAAATAAGCAAATCAAAGTAAAAGATTAAGGAAAATGTTCGGGTTACGAGGAAAAATAAATAAGGCAATGGACCTTTATGAGAGCGGTGAGTATGAAAAATCACTTAAGCTCTGTCAGGATATTTTAAAAAACGATTCGTCTTATGTAAGTTTATGGATAACGGCCGGCAATGTTTTCTATGTCAGTAAAAAATACGAGGCAGCAATCCGCTATTATCGGGAGGCCTTAAAACGCGCACCTGATAATTTTTCGGCCTGGATAAACTGGGCAAATTCGTGTATCGAATTAAAAAAATATCAGGAGGCAATCCAGTGTGCCGCTCAGGGAATAAAAATCAATCCGGATAGTAAGTTGCCCTATACGATTATGGGGAACGCCTATAATGAACTTGAAAAATATCCGGAGTCGATAACCTGTTTAAAAGAGGCCCTAAAAAGAGATAAAAATG
>CASFLB010000118.1 GCA_949295395.1 uncultured Pseudomonadota bacterium
TCTCTAGTTATAACGAGGTTAATCTTAAGGAGAGAAAGTCAGATATTGCCATTGTTTATCATTATCCGGTACGAGATGATTCTCTTGTCGTTAATGAATATCATCGCGATTTTGGGTTGTTTGCTTCTAAAGACTTTATTGCTCAACACGGAATGCCGAAAAATATTGATGATCTGCTGGAGAATTTTGATATTTGTTCCAGACAAGAATATGCCGACAACTGGGAAGAGTGGCAAATTATGATGGCAAAGGCTAAGCGCCCTGTGGCAAAATTTGATTCTTCAAACTTGCTGATTCAATCTTTGAATTGTGGTCTCGGTGTTTCGTTGCAGCCGATTACCTATGGTATGGCGCAGGACAATTGGGTGTTTTTGGATTTGGGAGTTAAGTTAGTTCATTCTTGTTGGGTGGTTTCTCATCATGCCGATCGTCATACACCGAAAATTATGAAGTTGATGGAATTTATTCAACAAGTTATGTTGAAAATTTAGTTCCTTTTTTCGTAATATCACGTTGACAAAACAGGCTTTTTGTGCTACTCCTACACAGTTATTTTTTTTATTGATAGGAGAAATTTGATGTCCTTAAAACTGCATAATACTTATTCTCATAAAATTGAGGAACTTGTTCCGTCTAACCCTGATGGTGTGGTGAGAATGTATTGTTGCGGTCCGACCGTCTATAACTATGCTCATATCGGTAATCTCAGAACCTATATTTTTGAAGATGTGTTAAGACGGACTATCCTTCGTAATGGTTTTAAGTTGACTCATGTTATGAATGTGACCGATGTCGGCCATTTGACAAGCGACGCTGATGAAGGTGATGATAAAATGCTTTTAGCGGCGGAACGTGAGAAAAAAAGTGTGCTCGATATTGCACGTAAATATGAAGACACTTTTTTCAAACATACGGCTGCGTTAAATATCATGCGTCCCGATATCGTTTGCCGTGCAACGGATCATGTTCAGGATATGATTAAATTCGTCGAAAAGCTGGAAGAAAAGGGCTATGCCTATTTTTCTAACGGAAATGTTTATTTTGATACGGCAAAATTTCCGGCTTATGGAATGTTGTCTGGTCAGAATCGTAAAGATTTGCGCCATGGAGCTCGTGTTGAAGAAGATACAAATAAACGCAATCCTTCTGACTTTGTTTTGTGGTTTACGTCTTCTAAATTTAAAGACCAAATTCTTCAATGGGATTCTAAATGGGGTAGAGGATATCCGGGGTGGCATATCGAATGCTCAACCATGTCGATGAAATATTTGGGAGAACATTTGGATATTCACTGCGGCGGCGTTGACCATATTGCCGTTCACCATGAAAATGAAATTGCTCAAAGCGAGGCTTATCTTGGGCATAAGTGGTGCAAAATGTGGCTGCATGGTGAATTCTTACAGATGAAAAATGATGTTAAAATGTCAAAGTCTAAAGGCAACTTTATTACTTTGGATACGTTGATTGAAAAAGGTTATTCTCCGTTGCATTATCGTTATTTGACTTTAACTTCGCACTATCGTTCTCCGCTTATCTTTTCTTATGAAAATCTTGATGCGGCGGCAACGGCCTATAATAATCTGAAAGCGAAATATGTCGAATTTAAGCAGGTGGGCGAGGTTTCTGTTTCTGATGATGACTTGAAGCTTTATCAGGCTTATCTTGATGAATTTAATTCTCATCTTGATATGGATTTGCACACACCGCAAGCCATGGCTCTTTTGTGGAAGGTGGTTA
Source organism: uncultured Pseudomonadota bacterium (assembly GCA_949295395.1). Taxonomy (GTDB): domain Bacteria; phylum Pseudomonadota; class Alphaproteobacteria; order RF32; family CAG-239; genus HGM16780. The sequence continues at coordinate 1,738 of CASFLB010000118.1, forward strand.
AAGATAAAAATCTGCCGGCGTCTCTTAAAGTTAAATTTATGGACGAGGCTGATACGGTTTTTGCTCTTGATTTGGCAAAAGTTGAGGAAAACAAAGCAATGGATGCCCCAGTTATTGATGATGCCATTAAAGCCCTTGTTGAAGAGCGAAAAGCGGCGCGTGTGGCTAAAGATTGGAAAAAATCTGATGAAATTCGCGATAAGCTTTTGGCACAGGGAATTGTTCTTAAAGATTTGCCCAATAATGAGGTTGAAATTTCTATAAAATAAATCTTATAGACAACGTCAAAAACAAAAGTTGAAAATTTTTATTTTTGGTATTATTTTTAATTGTGGGTTTTGTTATTTTATAAGGAGAAATTTTATGAAAACCTTACTTTGGATTATCGCTCTTGTTATCGTTGCTTATTTGGGATGGTATGCTTATGAAGCTTATATGACTCCGGAAGCTGCCGTTGTTGTTGAAGAAGTTGAGGCTGTTGCCGTTCCGGCACAACCGGCTAATTAATTTTAACTGAGTGTTAATAAAGCCGCGAAAATCGCGGCTTTATTTTTTTTGTAATAAGAAAAAAGGAGCTGTAACGGCTCCTTTCTAAATTATCAAACTAAAACTCTAATACGGGGCGGACCTCGTAGTCGCGATCCTTATTGAGGCCGTTCACCCCGTAGCTGTCATCAAAGCACGAGTACCACGCGTAGTAAATATTGAACTCGGACGACGACCAAGCTTCGGTGCTGGTTGTGAATATTGTTCCATTCACCCTTCCAAAACCAAGATTAATCGATGTTTGATTGTTATAATATGAATTAAATATTCCGGCTGCCGGTAGGCACCAATCTCCCGCATTTGTCCCTTCCGTTTTGTACTCATTTGCCGCCCACACCGCCGGATATTTGCTCTTATTTC
>CASFLB010000119.1 GCA_949295395.1 uncultured Pseudomonadota bacterium
TCTCTTGGACCCGCCAAGAACTTTAATGCACTGCACCTGACGTGCTCCTGAATTATCTGCAACATCCAGGTTGGTTTGCATCTGAATCATTTCTTACTTCCTTTTCCTTTAGGCGTTATCAACGATAACAGTCCAAGTTTTAGTCTTAGAATAAGGTCTAGATTCTTGAATAGAGACCACATCACCGACTTTGAACTGATTATTTTCATCATGAGCAGCAAATCTTTTGCTCTTCTTGACGAACTTCTTGTAAACAGGGTGCATAACCTGACGCTCAACGCTGACGATTACGGTTTTATCCTGTTTATCACTAACAACAACACCTTGAAGAATTCTTTTAGGCATAATTTAACACTCCCTAACTATTCTTCTTGCGCTCAGCGATGAGCGTGTTGATTTTTGCTATTTCGCGACGAATATTTTTGAAAACGGCAGTATTCTGGAGTTGTCCAGTAGCCTGCTGAATTCTCAAATTGAAGAGTTCTTTTTTGTTCTCTACCAATTTGGCTTCCAATTCATCGAGCGACAAAGCACGAAGATCTTTTGTTTTAACCATATTATTGTACTCCCAAATCTGAGTTCAGGCGTTTAACAAACTTAGTTTTGATACCAAGTTTAGCAGCACCCAGAGCAAAAGCCTGACGAGCGGTAGCTTCATCAATATCACCGGCTTCGAAGATGATTCGACCGGGTTTAACTCTTGCGCACCAATATTCAATAGAACCTTTACCTTTACCCATACGGACTTCAGCAGGTTTATCAGAAACCGGTACATCTGGGAAAATTCTGATCCATAATCTTCCGGCTCTTTTCATTTCACGAGTAATCGCGCGACGAGCTGCCTCGATTTGGCGAGCGGTAACACGATCCGGAGTCAGAGCCTTCAAGCCATATGAACCGAAACTTAATTCGGAACCGCCCTTAGCCAAGCCGTGAATACGACCTTTGTGCTGTTTGCGGAACTTTAATCTTTTAGGACTTAACATTCTTATATTACCTTTAATTCTAATCTCATGGAGTATAAATCAGTGAGACTGATGAGCAAAATTCGCGTAAGTATATACTGTATACAAAATTTTGTCAACAAGGATTTTTCTATCCACAGTTTCAAACTGAAAAACTTTCATGCGGTTTAGAGTTTTTGGCAACCGAAGCGATTTTCAATACTTCATAGAGCAAGGATTTCGCTCCGGCTACCGCCAACTAATACATTATTTTTGTTCAGCCAACTTTTTATCCTGCGCCATCGGATCATGAGCCATAATTTCACCCTTATAGATCCAAACTTTAACACCGCAGGCACCATAAGTTGTATGAGCTGTTGAGGTTGCATAATCAATGTCAGCACGCAGAGTATGCAAAGGCACACGACCTTCACGATAATACTCGGTACGAGCAATTTCAGCACCGCCCAAACGACCAGAGCAGCTAACCTTGATACCTTCAGCACCCAAACGCAAAGCAGACTGCATAACTCTCTTCATAGCACGACGGAAAGCAACGCGGCGTTCCAACTGTTGTGCAACAGAATCAGCAACCAACTGAGCATCCAACTCAGGTTTACGAACTTCCAAGATGTTCAACTGGACTTCGGAATCAGTCATTTTCTGAATTTCTTTTCTCAGATTTTCAATGTCCTGACCTTTTTTACCGATAACAACACCCGGACGAGCCGAATGAATGGTAACTCTAGCCTTTTTAGCCGGACGTTCAATAACGATACGGCTGATACCGGCCTGAGCCAATTTGTCCTTCAAGAACTCTTTAATTTTCAAGTCTTCGTGGAGGTAGTCTGTGAACTTTTCATCAGCATACCAGCGAGAGTCCCATGTACGGTTAACACCCAAACGAAGACCGGTAGGATTTACTTTTTGTCCCATAAACTTACTCCCCACGCTCAGTAACAACGATAGTCAAGTTAGAGAACGGCTTCAAAACGCGAGCGCCTCTACCACGACCACGTGCGTGCATACGTTTCATAACTAAGCCCTGACCGACATAAGCTTCAGAAACATAAAGCTTGTCGATATTGAGCTGGTGATTATTTTCAGCATTAGCGATAGCAGATTGCAAAACGCTAAGAACTGATTTTGCGATTCTCTTCTTAGAGAAGCTCAGTTCGGCAACAGCCTTCTCGGCGCTCAAGCCGCGGATAGACTGTGCAACTAAGTTCAGTTTACGAGAAGAAGTGCGGATGGAGTTGCAAAAAGCCATAGCCTGATTGTTGGCAACTCTTCTATTTTGTTTACTCTTGCTCATAATTAACCTCTCTTAGCCTTTTTATCACCGCCATGACCAAAGAAAGTACGGGTAGGAGCAAATTCACCGAACTTGTGGCCAACCATATCCTCGGTAACGAGAACAGGGATAAATTTATGACCATTATGAACGCCGAAAGTCAACCCGACAAACTGCGGAAGCATGGTAGATCTGCGAGACCAGATTTTAATAACTTCATTACGACCTGAATTTCTCGCTGCATCAGCTTTCTTAAGAAGATAGCCGTCAACAAAAGGTCCTTTCCAAACGGAACGTGTCATTAGCTTTTCT
>CASFLB010000120.1 GCA_949295395.1 uncultured Pseudomonadota bacterium
AAAAAAGATGTCTTAAAAGAATTGCCAGACAAACTAGAGCAAGTTGTTTATGCCAAAATGGATCAAGAACAACATCACCGACTTTTGTCGACGACAAAATCACACGATAAAGCAAAGCTTCTGGCTTTTGCGTCGGATGAAGTTTTTCACCTTTATTGTCTTTAAGGCGCTCTTTTCCGGTACAAAGAGAAATACTCCAATCGCTACGCATTTGCATATCTTCATTAAGAGCTTTCATTGCCTCATAATTAAACGTATATTTTGACTTTGGATTTTTAGCGGCCCAAATAAGCGTTTCATGAGCATTTGTAAAGCGAGTTCCCTTAAAATTAGGCATTGGATTAGTCTTATTCCAAATAATGTCATTTAAAATCCAAAAGCCCAAATCTTGCAAAATATAACCGACACGAAAGATATTATGGTAAGAGCCGATAACCCAAATAGCCCCATCTTCTTTCAAGACACGGCGAGCAGCAGACATCCACGCACGAGTATACTCATCATAAGAAGCCATGCTTTCAAAACTGTCCCACTCTTCATAAACACCGTTTACATGAGTATTATCAGGACGTGTCAAAGCCTCACCGAGTTGAAGATTATAAGGAGGATCAGCAAAAATAAGATCGACGGAATTAGGCTCCATCTGATTCATAATTTTAATACAATCATCGTTTATAATAGTATTTAAAATCTTTTTTGTATGGATACTGCTCATTACCGAACCGCTTTCCTGTTATTAATTTCTTTAACGCTCACAGTATGTAAGAATAAAGTTATAATTTTATTAACGCAAGAAAAAAAATAAAACAAAAGCCGAATCGGATTCAGAATCTTTTGATAAAACACAATTATTTTTTTATAAAAGAAGAAACCGGATTAAAAGAAAAACGATGAACCCCAACTATCGGCCCATAAGTTTTAAGCCCTTCGATATGAAGTTTCGTACCATAACCGGCGTTTTTCTCGAACCCATAGTAAGGATATTTTTCAGCCAATTCAGACATATAACGATCTCTTGTTACTTTAGCTATAATTGAGGCCGCCGCAATAGAATAAGATAAAGAGTCGCCCTTCACAATCGTCTGAGTCGGCACAGGAAAAGCTTTCGGATGCTGATTACCATCAACCAACGCCGCCAAAGGAGATTGAGATAAGGCGCCAAAAGCCCGTTTCATTGCCAAAAATGTTGCATTAAGGATATTGAGCGAGTCGATTTCTTCAGCAGAAGCGATACCCAACCCGATAAGAAGTTTCCCTAAACTTTCTTGTTCATACAAAAGGTTATAGAGTTTTTCTCTTTTGACAGATGAAAGTTTTTTTGAATCATCAAGTGTTGACAACAAAGCCTGAGGAAGATTTTTATCAAGAAACACAACGGCCCCAGCCATAACCGGACCAGCTAAAGGACCTCGTCCGGCCTCATCAATTCCGGCCACGACATACGGATATTTATTTTCAAAAGAAAAATCAGGCATTGGGTTCTTCCTCAGCAAATCTTGGCTTACAGCCACAATAAGTTTGACGATAAAGATTCAAATCGCTAATTAACTGAGCACGTCGTTCCTGCATACCGCCCTTTCGCCCCTCAATCTGAATATAGGGAACACCAATTTCATGAGAGGCAAGTTCTGCGGCCTGATTAACTTGTGCTAAATTCTTATAACGAGACACCCCAAGAACCGAAGCCACACCGTCAAATCCGTTAGCTTTGGCATATTCCATAACTTTTTTCAACCGCATATAAAAACAAATTGAGCAACGCTTACCGCGCTCCGGCTCATTTTCAAGCCCCTTTGTTAAAGAGCACCAGTTATCATTGTCATATTCCAGTTCAACAAACGGCACCTGATATAAGTCGCATAAGCGTTTATTTTCCTCGCAACGCTTCTGATATTCCGCTAAAGGACGAATATTAGGATTATAAAAAACAACGGTAAAAGCTCGTCTTTCTTGAGCCAATTTTTCTATCACGGCACAAGAACACGGTGCACAACACGAAAGTAACAGCAAACCATTACTCATTTCTTAAACCTTTCACAAACATCAGAGGAAGTATAAAGCACGACAATATTTTTTCAACTGATTTTTAAGGCCTTAGCCCACAATCTTAATTTTTCTTCATAGGATATCGAAGCATTAGCCGGACTGGTTGACGGCACGCAAACGAGATGAATAGATTTTTTTTGAGCCCAGTCAAGATTAGGACTTTTAATAAAAGATTGATAAGCTTTTTTTCCATTAAAAACCAATCGACACAAAGAAGGAGCTTGGCTCGATAAAAAAGAAAAATCATTGGGTTCAGCATGACGAATAGCGCTATCCATACTGCCCACTCGTTCGCAACATTTAAGAGCATCCCATAACCCTATATGATTTTTCAACAAATTAGCCACTCGTTGTTCATAGTCTTCTTTAAGATTAACATCTGAAAAAAGAACACTCATAAATTTCCAAAAATTATTTTGAGGATGAGCATAATATTGCTGCCGTTG
>CASFLB010000121.1 GCA_949295395.1 uncultured Pseudomonadota bacterium
AATTCCAACTATAAAAAATATCCCCGAAGTTAATTTTTCGGGGATATTATCTTGTTTCAAAAAAACTTTAAGCGCGACCGTAAACGTCTTCATAACGGATGATGTCGTTCTCGTCGAGATTTTCTCCGGCTTGAACTTCAATAAACACCACATCGGCTTGAGAATTATTTTGGATTCTGTGTTTAACTTTCTCTGGTATGAAAATCGATTCGTTAGCTTTTTTTGTTACTTTATCCTCACCGAGAGTAACAATTGCCTCGCCGGAAACAATAATCCAATGTTCTGAGCGAAAATTATGCGATTGCAACGAGAGGATTCCACCAGGAATAACCTTAATTTTTTTAACGCAATAATCATCACCGCAGTCCAAAACTTCCCAAGTTCCCCACGGACGATTATCGTGACTTCCGCGAATATAAGAATTAGCCATGATTTTTTTAGTCCTTTTTAACGAAAAATTAGCTTGATGAAAGAGAATATAAAAGATATAAAATAAAGCGCAAGATAATTTTAAAAATTAGGCAAAGAGAATGCAGAACTCGACGACAAATCAAGCAATTGTGATTTTGAAGCAGTTGCGTCAGGCCGCTGATGAGGAAGCAAAAATATCAGAACGCCTGAGTCGAATAATGAAAATAATCGCAGAGCAAATGGGCTATGACGGCGTTTCATGCTTTGTTGCGATTGATGACAGCTACCTAGAGCTTTTTGCCGAATACGGCTTTAATCCGAATGCTATGCATAAAGTATCGCTTCGCTTTGGCGAAGGTTTAATCGGAAGTGTTGCCAAAAACGGGCGCCCGTTAGCTTTAAGCGATGCGAAAAATCACCCGAAATATGTTATCAAAGAAAAACTCGGAGAAGAAGGTTATAATTCGTTTTTAGGCGTTCCGTTGATGAGACGTCACCGGGCCATCGGTGTCTTGGTAGCCGAAACAAAAGCTGAACACGAGTTTAGCCGTCAAGAGCAAGAAACACTTGAAACAATTGCCATGTTTTTATCCGACGTTGTGTCATCTGATGAAATGACGGAGTATAAAAATAATCTGATAAAGTCTCGAGGAATTGTTACAAAAGAGAGAATTAAGGGCTTAAGCTTAAGCAAAGGTTATGGAATTGGGCGTGCGGTGTTGCATCGTCGGCGCCATGCAGTGACCAAAATTTTTTCAGAGGACAAAGATAAAGAATTGGAGCGCTTAACACTGGCGCACCAACAAATGAACGATGACTTGGAGGAAAAATTTAACACAACCAAACTGGGTATTGGCGAACATATGGACATTTTAGATGCTTACCTGATGTTTGCTCAAGACAAAGGATGGTTTAAAAAAATTGCCGATAACGTCATGAGTGGCTTAACAGCAGAAGCCGCCGTTGAACGAGCTTATGAAGATATGTGGAACCGCTTATCGGCCACAAAAGACAATTACTTAAAAGAACGTCTTCATGATTTAAGAGATGTTTCAGACCGTTTGCAAGGTTACCTAAGCGGGGACTTTGGCGAAAGTCTATCCGTAGCGGCTGAAAGCAAAGATGTCATCATCATCGCGCAAACGATGGGTCCGGCCGAATTAATGGATTATGACTATACCAAAATACGCGGTTTAATTCTTGAAGACGGAACACCGACAATGCATGTTGCCATTGTAGCCAAGGCACTAAACATACCGGTGATTGCCAAAATAAAAGACCTTTTTGATGAAATTAAAAGCGGAGAGCTCATCGCTATCGACGGCAATGAAGGCTATGTTTATCTGCGTCCAAGTGAAGATACCCAAAGAAAATTTCAAATAAAGCTTGAGGAAAAAGCCCGCCTACAGGCCAAGCTTGAGGAGCTTAAAGACAAGCCTTCCTGCACGTTGGACGGCGTCAGAATAGGTCATTACATCAATGTTGGTTTATCCTTTGATTTGGATTATCTCAAAAGCACAAATTGTGATGGCATAGGCCTGTACCGAACCGAGATTCCGTTTATGTCCTCAATATCAATGCCCGATGTTGAAGAGCAAAAAGTCTATTACCAAGAGTTAATGGACAAGGCCGAAGACAAAAAAGTTATTTTCCGCAGTTTAGATGTCGGCTCGGATAAGCTTCTGCCTTATTGGGCCGGATTAAACGAAGGTAACCCGGCTATTGGTTGGCGCTCGATTCGCATTACGTTAGACCGGCGAGCGATTCTGCGTAAGCAAATAAAAGCCTTTTTAGAAGCTTCAGCCGGAAA
>CASFLB010000122.1 GCA_949295395.1 uncultured Pseudomonadota bacterium
AGTTCGGGTTCTGCACGTCGTCTCCAGCCAGACTGGAGAAGAGTTGCGTTTTTTGACGCAACTCTTTGATTTTTAAAAGCAATTTTCGGCCCGAACGATTTTGCGCTTTCATCCGTTTTATTATCCTCAAGGCCTTGGTTTTCCTCGTGTTGCGAGCCTTGTAAAAATTTGCTTCTTTTTTCGTAAAAATACGCTTTTTCAAACTCGCTGAACGGAAAATTCAGCTCATATGTCAATTCTCCTTCCGTTAATATCATTTCCTTAAAAACAAATTTTAACAACAGGTGCTTCAGCTCAAGATTATCGGATTTAGCAAACACTCTTCCTGCCTGCGACGCAAGATTTATGAGGTCTAATATCGTTGAAGTGAAGGCATTTCCCGTCTTTTCATAGGTTTTAATCTTTCTTCCCATACGGTCAATTTTGAGTTGGATTTCATTGCGCTTGGTTTCAAACGTTTCTCGGTCAAGCTCTCCGTCCAAACGCAAATCAAACAAATTATCCAATTTTGCTTTCATTTTCTCCTGTTCCTGTCTCAGTTTTCCGATTTCCTGCTGACAGTATTGTTTTTCTGAAATTTCAGCATTTTTAATCTCTTCATACAACGGATTTATCAAGGAATCCGGTATTTTGATACGGTTTAGGACGGTTTCTATCGCACTTAAAACATCTTGTTCCGGGATGTATCGCCTCTGCCCGGTTTTGGTGTAACAAACCACCCACGAATAGTATTTTCTTCTCAGTTGATCTTCACAGGGACAAACCCTTCCCGTTCTTCCGCAGGTGATTAAACCTCTCAGTACAAAAGGCTTTTGGCTGTATTTCAGCCCCGCGCCGTTATGATTGTTCAGGGCTTTTTGCTTTTGGCATTGCTCCCAAAGCTCTTGCGAAATCAGCGGCGGATAAACATGTTTGATAATGCCTCTTTTTGTTTTCATCTCGCCGTAATAAAAGGGATTGTCCAATATATAATAAATGCTGGAATTGACCAGTTTTTTGCCGGCTCTGGTTCTAAGTCCCATTAAATCGGCAAAATGCACGGCTTCCAATATGCTCATCTTGCCGAGAGCATAAAGTTCAAATATTTGTTTGATAATACCGGCTTCCGGTTCTTTGAGGCGAATATTATGTTTGCCCCGCTCGTCAACATAATTTTCATACCCGAGCGGCGCGACACCGCACCTTTCTCCGTTTTTGGTTTTCAACTCCGTAGAACGGCGGACATTTTCAGAAAGCTGCAAGACATATTAGCTACATGGCTCGTATCAATTTCATTGACTACTGAACCGTATGTATATCTTTTAATTAAACTATCGCCATATTCGGTATTTAACCAACAATATATATATCCAGCAATCTCTTTTGTATGAGGTAATATCCGTATAACATGCTCATTGATTACCCAATTTTCCCAATGATGAGGAACAATATTTAACCGTTAAACGGCTTACAAAGAATAATCCGACAATGGCGCAAAAATTTGCAGAACTGGAAAATAAGGAATAAAGCATTTCCTTTAGTTTTTTCCTTTGAAAAATGTGATTTCGGCGGGGAATTGCGTTCTTGACTTTTATCTTAACAGATAATATAATATCTATAAATGATATATAATTATATTTGGAGATAATATATTGTCTTTTATACTTAAATCACAGCAAGAGGTTATGCAAGAGATTGCCGAGAGGGCTAAGTTTAAGCGTTTGGAACAAAATCTGACGCAGGAAGGTTTGGCTTTGCGTTCTGGAGTTAGTTTGGGTAGTATCAAGCGTTTTGAACGAAGCGGCGAGATTTCTTTGAAATCGCTGATCGATATAGCCTTGTGGCGTTAGTTTCAGATGATAAGCAAACGCTTATTCACGGTAACTTGGCTAAACCCGGTTATAGTCCGTGGTTAATTAAGTTTGCGTCGTCTCTTGATAATAAAAACATCGGCGCTGAGGAATATGTCTACTCAAAGATGGCCCAAGACGCCGGTATTGAAATACCGGAAACTCATTTATTCCCTTCGAAAAACAGTGTCGGTCATTTCGGCGTCAAACGTTTTGACCGGATTGGCGATCAAAAGGTGCATATCCATACGGCCTGCGGGTTATTGCATGCCAACCACCGAACATCCAGCATTAACTATGACGGTTTATTAAAACTGACCTCAATTCTTACCAAAGACGTTCGGGAAGTTGAGAAAATGGTTCGATTGATGATTTTT
>CASFLB010000123.1 GCA_949295395.1 uncultured Pseudomonadota bacterium
TCAGAAAAATTTGACTGCGAGGGAAAATCTTCCGTCACAGCCGTTCCATTACTTTCTAATTTCTCTACTATATCATTCTATTTTTATTCTGCAAGCTCTTTTTTTTGTTGTTCAGCTTTTTCTTGATTTGTTGTGCTTTATTGTCTTTTTTTGCTATACATTTTTTCTTGTTATGATAAACTCCTCTATGCTAATTTTATTAAAGGAGATACTTATGAAAAAAATCTTTTTTGCCTCTTTGTTGGGTGGGGCAATGATGCTTTCTTCTCAAGCTATGGCTATTGATAGTACCGGTTGCGGTCTTGGTTCTATGGCTTGGCGTGGACAAAGCGGTCCTGTTGCCCAGATTTTGGCTGTTACGACCAACGGGATTTTTGGTACTCAGACATTTGGTATTACGTTTGGAACATCGGGCTGTGATCCTCAAGGTCGTATTACCGGTGGAACTCAGAAGATGGCTCTTGCTTTCTTAGAAAATAATTTGGAGCAATATGCTATGGATGCTGCTCGCGGCGAGGGAGAAACGATTGATACTTTGGCTGGTATTATGAATGTTGATCGCGATGTGTTGGCTCAAAAGAGTAAAGCTAATTTTGCTTATATCTTTCCGTCTCAAGATGCTGATGCTGTATCGGTTACGTTAGCCGTATTTGAAATTATGAAGGCATAGCTTTTGTTTTGTAGGGCAAGCGTGTTGGCGTTTGCCCTTTTGCTTTATTTATATGTTAAAGTTTTTTGTTTTTATCTTTACGCTTTTTCTGAGCTTTTCTTGTTATGCGGTTGAAAATGTTGCGTTTTCTCCGCAGTGGCTGGCTTTGGGACATTATCGGCCAACATGGCTCGGCGGTTATTATGGTTCGATTGATTCTGATACTTTTTATCTTGCGGTTGATGGGCGCGAGAATCCTCAAAGTGAGTTAAAGGCGACAATTAATTTATTTGAAGAGCAGAAAGATGTTGAAACAATATGTCTTTTTCCGGCTCGTTATTTGTTTTTGAAGCGAAACGGCTTGGTTGTGGCCGACTTTCCGAAATGTTCTGAATATGAAAAGTTGGTCGATGATTTGCGGCCAGATGGGGTTACGCTTCTTTTTACCGATGCTTATATGAATAATCCGTCTTCTTTATTTGGGCACACGCTTATTCGCATTGATACGGCTCGTAAAGGAACACAGCTTTTGGCTCATGGTTTGAACTATGGAGCTTTTACCGGTCCGAATCCTGGGCCGCTCTATGCTTTATGGGGGCTAACGGGCGGATATTATGGCGGTTTTACGCTTAAGCCTTATTATGATATCATTAATACGTATAATAATATTGAAAATCGAGATATTTGGGAGTTGTCTCTTGATTTTACCCCAGAAGAAAAAGAGCTTTTTGTTGCTCATGTGTGGGAACTTGGACACACGCAAACACGTTATTTCTTTTTTACGCAAAATTGCTCCTATATGCTCATGGAACTTCTTGATGCCGTGCGTCCGGATTTACATTTAGCGGATGATTTTCCTGTTCAGACTATTCCTTTAGATACGTTTAAGGCGGTTTATCGTAAGCCAAATTTCGTTAAAAAGGTTCATTATCGGCCATCTCGTCAACACAAGCTAATGTATCAATATCAACAAATGAATGAGGCGCAGAAAGATGCTTTTGTTTCTGCTCTTAATCAACAAAATTACTCTTTTCAAGGACTGTCAATGAGTGAACAGGCCGATGTTTCCGAGGCTGTTTATCGTTATGTACAATATCAAAATGTGGCGAAAGAACTGTCTTTGGAAGAATATCGACGTCGAAGCTTTAAGTTGCTTATGGCTCGAAGCCAAATTACATCAAGCGGAACATTTGAGGAATTGACCTCGGCAAATTCTCCGTTAGATTCTCATGAACCTAAAAGAGTGGTGGTTGGAGCAGGGGTTCGTAATGGTGAAGGTTTTCAACAAGTTTCTTTTCGTCCGGCTTATCATTCTTTAACCGATAATACTTATGGTTTTTTACGCGGAGCTGAGATTAATTTTCTTAATCTTACGGCTCGTCATTATGATTCTTCGGATAACTATGTTTTACAAGATTTTGATGTCTTGGGTATAAAGTCTCTTTCTCCGATTAATAATATGTTTCAGCCGCTTTCTTATAATATTCAGTTTGGAATAAATCGCGAAATTAATCCTGAC
>CASFLB010000124.1 GCA_949295395.1 uncultured Pseudomonadota bacterium
CTTGTGTCCATAATCATTTTGAGCTTGATCTTGGCCAACATCGTCGTCACGTTATTATTGCCGATAGTTGAAGAGCTGGCGCCGGAAGAATATGTTCAACGGATATTATTTTCATCATTTTTTGTAATCTTTTTGGCCTTAGCCATACCGTTGTTGCTCAACAAAATCCCTTGGTATGTTTTTAGGGGATCAGCCAAAAAAGAACGGCCGCAAAAAAAAGAGAGCCAGTTTTATGAAAAAGCCAATCAGATTATAAAGCTATATCATTTAAATGATTATGAACCGGCGTTGGCCCCGGCCTGGCCGGAGGCACCGTTGGAGTATCGACATTATATAGTAGACTTTATCACCGAAGTTATGGAAAATTTAGAATCACAAACCATGTTTGAAGACACATTTTCCAAATTCGGCGTCAAATTGATTGTATACGGCGGCACAATGGAACTGGCCAGATATTGCAATTTATCTTTGCCGGAAGCCAATTCGTTGCTTTATGATGCTTTTAGGATAATTGATGGAGAAAATGTTAATTTGGAAGAGTTTTATGAAAGCAAAAAAACTTTTTCAGATAATAAGGTTGCGCTGTTTTTAACCGGCGTTGGAGCTCATATCATGTCGCAAGTCCAAGCGGGAGTTCCCGCAGACTATGGCATATTGAGGCGTAGTTTCAAAAAATGGGAAGACCAACTAAACGGCAATTTCCAAGAGCAGGAAGAAGAAAACATCCCATTGAAGAAGGTAGATGTAAAATTTCCGTGCTTGGTCAATATCAGTTATCAGTTTCGTTTTTATGACGAGAGCAATATCAATGTTGAAGAAAGCTTAAACACTTATCGCTCCGATTTGCAGAATATTGTATATAATTTATTGAGCAAATATCATTCTTCGGATGTCAAGGAAAAAGAAAGTTTTACCGAAATTGGCTATGAAGATACGGAAACGGCGGCAAAATTTGCGTCAGAATTTTTAAAAGACGTGTCCCAATATAAAGAAGACTTGGATGATGATAATTTGCTGTTTTTGAGCAAATGCAATATTGTTGATTATCCTGATGCGGAAACGCTTTTGGACGATTATGTCAGTGACATTTTGGAGCATACCTACAACAATGAAATTTTGGTCACGGAAAAAGTCAAAGAGAATATGTATGCCGCAAAATATGAGTTTGAGTTTTTAGGTGAGAAAAAGTTGAATAAAACCAACAAAATGATAGCGTTATATAAACTTATATATTAAAGTTTTATTGAATTATTACAAAAAATATGCTATACTAACAAGGTATATTTGTGAGGAGACGTAAAATGGTTACGATTTCAGAAGCAATGGCAAACGCAAGCTCCCAAACCTGGGAAAAAACACTTACCGATATGAACGATGTCGATGAGACCTTTGCCAATGCCAGAGATTTAGGCTATGTGCGCTTAAACTATGCCCGAACAACGGCAGTAGCCAAGTTGGCAGAAGATTACGATTCACAAGATATCTATAAAGTTCAGGTCCAATCCAACGGCAAACTGGCCATATCGTTAAGAGACAGCACGGAAAGTGAAAATGTTCTGGACTTGTCTAAGTATGAAGAATATTTGGACAGCCTGAAGCAACAGCTTGACCCGGAAGGCTATGAAGAGGAAAAAGCCGAGCAAGAGGCTTTGGAAGAAGAAAATCTGTTGGCTGAATTGAATCAAGTACCGCATGCTGTCGATACCGGCGTACATGGCAGGGTGCGTCTGCCTGACTCCCTTGCCGTGGGCCTGACCTACTATCCGTTGGACAATCTCAGCTTCGAAATAGGAACCGTCTTTACCCGTTGGTCAACTTTTGATTCCCTGAACATCAGATTTGATTCCAATTTTGAGTCCAACTCCGCCAAAAAATGGCGCAACGGATGGAACTTCAATGCCAGTGTGGAATACGAACCCATGGACTGGCTTGCCCTGCGCGCAGGCGTTTGGCACGAAACACCGGTCACAAACGAAGCCCACGCAGACTTCATGGTCCCGGGACACGGCCGCACGGGCGTCAGTTTGGGCACCGGCCT
>CASFLB010000125.1 GCA_949295395.1 uncultured Pseudomonadota bacterium
CCTTCTAAGATAGGGAATAAGGTACCTACTGTTAGCCCAAAGCTATGAAACATCGGCAAAGCATTAAAGACGGTATCCGTTGTGTTTATTGTTTCAATTGCAGACATTTGTTTGATGTTTGAAATTATGTTGGCGTGACTTAACACAACCGCTTTCGGGGCGCCCTCTGAGCCGGAGGTGAATAAAATTACGGCTTTTTTGCTGCCGCCAGAGCGGTGTGGTACACGCTTTATTTTGTATCTTATAAATGCGCCGATTTTGTTCCAAAGGGTGATTTTTTTTGCCAAATTTTCAAGATAAATAACCTCAATGCCATTAAGTTTTAAGATTTCAACCACATTTTCCATTTTGGCGGTTTTGATGAATTTTATGGAACTAATGACCTTTTTGACTTGTGCGGTTTTGCACATTGAGAGCATATTTTGCGCGCCAACCGAGAAATTTAGCATAACCGGAATACGTTCATAGGCCGAAAGCCCAAAAAAGGTGCATAAGGTGGCAATCGAATTCGGCAATAATAAACCAATCGGTTCTTCATGGACGCTTCTCTTTTTGAAATAGCGGCCAAGCACAAACGACTTGATGATAATGTCTTTGTAAGAATTGGGCTGGCGGTTGATGTCTTCAATGAATTTCGGGCGTTTGAACAGGCCTTTTTTGGAATGGACTTTTCCGGTTTTCATCAATTGAGCAAAAAGTGAAATGTTGGGATTGTAATTGACCTCAAAGCACATTTCCCTTAAAAGCATATAAACTTCGTTGCTGATGTGGTCTCTTTGACGGCGGAGTTCGTCCTTGAGTTTGAAGGGGCGAGGCTTGCCGACCGTAATTCTCATCTTGGGCAAGGGGCGATGCGGTAATTTGCCTTTTGTTTTGGAGAAAAAGCCATATTGCGGGCCGCTTATCCAGACCGGAATTATCGGGGCTTTGGCTTTGTCGGCCGCCAGACCGGGGGCTTCGTAAATTTTCATCAAGCCGCCGTTTTCCGTTACTCGTCCTTCGGCAAAAATCACACATAGCCTTCCGTTGCTGATTTTATTTATCAGTTCTTTTAATTCTCCAGGTTCAATCGGGTTAAACGGTATGACATCTGCCGATTTCATTAAAAAGCGTATCAGCGGTTTGCGGTATAAATGTCCGTTTAACGCAAATATCGGGTTGCCGGGGAGAAAGGCAAACAACAATATCGGGTCAAGAAAGGAAACATGGTTTGAGACATAGACGCCTTTTTGCGGAAGATCTTTTTCGTCAAAGTCAATGTGGCATCTGGTTTTGAATATCGTAAAAAATATTCTTAGGCAAAATCTTATAAAGTTACGCAAAGTCCTATAACTCCGAAGTTATCAATAGGAAAATTAAACCCATATTTTAATCATTTGTAAAGGAAAAAATTTGTCCCTTTCCGCTAGAGCTGATTATCATCTTGATTTTCAATACTTTTTGAGCTTGTCCACAATGGGATAATTTTCCCTTGTTATTCTGCAAAATTTGTATAATCCTTGTACTAGGGTGCCGCAGAAGTCTGTGGGGAGGCTTGAGTTTGTTTGCGGCTCGTTGATTTTTTGGACTAACTATAAAAGTGATTATCTTATGAAAAAAATTATACCCCTTACAGCTTTTGCTTCGATTTTATTAGCATCTTCTTCGGCTTATTCGGCCGGTTTTTTGCTTAGAGAACAATCCGTTGCCGGTATGGGTAACGCTTTTGCCGGTGCAACCGCCGGTGCCGAAGACGGAACTTATGCCTTTTATAATCCCGCGGGAATTATTCGTCAAATGGGAACTCAGGCCTCGGTCAGCGCTACCGCTATTGTCGGTGATGCCAAAGGTTATGATGCCCATGGTCCGAACGGAAGTTATGACCGACAGATGGATCATGTGGTTGATAAGTCTGTTTTGCCTTCTGTTGTGATGACCCATGCTCTCAATTCTCGGATGAGCGTTGGGTTGTCGTTAAGCGCACCGTTTGGATTGGTGACTGATTATACCCGCGATTGGGCCGGTGCAAATCATGGTACGCTTTCCGATTTAA
>CASFLB010000126.1 GCA_949295395.1 uncultured Pseudomonadota bacterium
TAGGGAGCGGTGGGAACCCACGAATTTGGTGCCGAGGGCGTTTTCTTATTTTGAATAGGGAGTTGTTGACATTATTCGGGGTATTCCAGTACCGAAATCTCTATTTCTGTAATGGAAGTCGAAGAAACGCCAGCGGCTACGGAAGCAAGCAAAACGCCAGAGTTGGATGCGGATCTTCCCAAGAAAGGAATCCCTCGACTTGTAATTGACAAGCTGGTACTCGAAAATTTTAAATCTTATGCCGGAGTCAAAGTAGGTGTTGATTTGGAAGTGAGGAAGGTGTAGGAGATCGGGCCGTTCCACAAGAACTTTACATCGATCGTGGGGCCCAATGGAAGTGGGAAATCAAATGTAATTGATGCTATGCTTTTTGTGTTTGGAAAGCGTGCTTCCAAGCTGAGATTGAAGAAGGTATTTGAAAATAGATCGATTCTGATAGCTAGGTTTCGGAGCTGATTCATAATAGTGCAAATCGCGCGCCTGCGTCCTTTGCTCGTGTCTCTGTCCACTTTTTAGATATAATCGACATTGATGACGACCAGTACAATCCATTTTAGTTGAATAGCGTAACGCGTAGCTACGAGGTAGTTCCGAATTCCTTGGTGGTCGTGAGCCGCGTGGCCTACCAAAACAACACAAGCAAATACTTATCTTCAAGACGATTACTTTTATTTCGTTAATTCATACTATGTTGTACCTGAGGATAAAAGCATTATAAGCTCAATTACCAACTATCATATTGATTTTTGCTCATCTGTGCAAAAAAACAACATATGCGCAGTACAATTTCACCCCGAAAAAAGTTCTGAGGCAGGCATAAAATTTTTCAAAAAGTGGCTTATGTAATATTATAAAATTCATCAAGCGCAGCAATGAACTCGTCTGTCAATTCTTCCGAGTATTTCTTTCCTGCTTGACGCTTTATTTCCTCTATAGCTTCTTCTTGAGTATAAGCACGCCTGTAGGGTCTATCTGAAATCATCGCAAAATAAGAGTCCACTATTAAAATAATTTGAGAAGTTATAGGAATTTTCTCGCCCTTTATTTGGTTGGGATAGCCGCTGCCGTCCCAGTTTTCATGGTGATGTTCAATAATCGGAATAATATCCGAGATATTTGTAATCGGTTTTAAAATCTCGCGTGCAGCCAAAAGCGGGTGCTCAACAACTTTATCTTTTTCTTCTTTTGTAAGCGGTGCGGGTTTTTTAAGAATTTCATCAGGCAACATAGTGTTACCAATATCATAAAGCAAAATTGCAATTTTAAGTTTGTCAATTTCGGTTTTTGAAAGCTTAAATTTTTTGGCAACAAGTGTAGCTAACGACATTTTAGCCTTTGTAATGCCGTCTTGATTTGAAGCTGTGTAGCTTTGAGAAATAGTGTCCACAACCGAATACAAAAGCTCTTGGGCAGAATTTCCTTTTACATTCTCTTGGCGTGTCTGCAATTTATTTGAAAGCTCAAGGGCAAGCTTATTGTTAAAAGGTATTCTGTGTTTCTCAAGAATTTCAACAAAAGCATTCACCGCAACATCTTGCCAAGAAACATTTTTTTGAGGTTGAGCAAGGCAAACTCTGTTCCTGCCTTGTTCTTTGGCGTCATACATAGCTTTATCCGACATTTCAATTAAATCATCCAAATCAAGCGTATGTTCGATAAATGTTGCAACTCCGATACTTGCGGTAACGTTTCCAAGACCCTCCACGGGCTCTTTTTCAATTGATGCTCTAAGCCTTTCTGCTGCAGCAAGCCCGCCTTGAGCATCAATACCGGGGAGAATTATTGAAAATTCTTCACCGCCGATACGAGAAGCAATATCAACCGAACGGGCATTTCTCAAAATTACTCGCGCAACCGTTGAAATAGCCCTGTCGCCCATAGAGTGTCCATATGTATCGTTTATTTGTTTCAGATGGTCTAAATCAAGCCCGATAAGCGTAAAGGGCTGGTTTAAACGCAAAGCCCGATTTGCCTCGCGCTCAATTGCATCATCAAAAAACCTTCTGTTGAAAAGCTCTG
>CASFLB010000127.1 GCA_949295395.1 uncultured Pseudomonadota bacterium
CGAAATGGCAATAACCTTTTTGCCGCAAGCTTTTTCAAGCGCCGCAACTTTCTTGGCAACGTCATCTTCAGGCAACGAGTCGATTTTATTTAAGACCACAACTTCAGGCTTTTCAGCCAGTTTCTGATTATAAAGATCAAGTTCTTTACGAATGGCTTTATAAACCTTAACCACATCTTCATTGGCATCAATCAAATGCAACAAAGCCGCACAACGCTCCACATGCTTGAGGAAACGATCACCCAAGCCCACACCTTCGTGCGCCCCTTCAATCAACCCTGGGATATCGGCAATCACAAGTTCATAATTATCAACCCAAGCCACCCCGAGATTCGGATGAAGCGTCGTAAACGGATAATCGGCAATTTTCGGCCGCGCTTGTGTAACAACCGATAAAAAGGTTGATTTTCCGGCATTAGGCAAACCAACCAAACCGACATCGGCAATCACCTTGAGCCGCAACCAAACCCACATCTCCTGCCCCGGCCATCCCGGCTCAGCATAGCGTGGCGCCTGATTGGTCGCCGATTTAAACTGCATATTACCACGACCGCCGTCGCCGCCTTTAGCAATCAAAAACTTCTGCCCTGGCGTAACCATATCAGCCAAAACCGTAACCCCGTCTTCGGCCACGATTTCGGTTCCGACCGGAACTTTGATGATAATATCCTCGCCTTTGGCACCGGTCATTTGTGAACCCATGCCGTTTTGGCCTTTTTGTGCCTTAAAATGCTGTTGATAACGAAAATCAATTAACGTATTCAGATTTTCTACGGCTTCAAAATAGACACTGCCGCCTTTTCCACCGTCACCACCGTTCGGCCCACCAAATTCAATATATTTTTCACGACGAAACGAGACGCAACCGGCACCGCCGTCGCCTGACTTAACAAAAATTTTAGCCTGATCCAAAAACTTCATATTTTCCTCAATCTTTGAAAAGTCTGTTCTTCCGAAAAAGAAAGAGGGGATGAAAGCACCCCCTCCTCCAAAACATCAAACCGAGTACTAGTCTTCTGTAACAACAGAAACAATCGTACGGGCACCACTCTTTGCGAACTGAACTTTACCTTCAGCTGTTGCAAACAGAGTATGATCTTTACCCATACCGACATTATCACCGGCATGATACTGAGTACCACGCTGACGAATAATGATGTTTCCGGGGATAACAGCCTGACCGCCGGATTTTTTCAAGCCCAAACGACGTCCGATGGAGTCGCGCCCGTTAGAAGAGCTACCGCCTGATTTCTTATGTGCCATAACAAATTCTCCTTAACTCTAACTATTTGCCACAAATATCGGTAATTTTAACCAGCGTAATTTGCTGTCTGTGGCCGTTTTTACGACGATAATTTTGTCTTCTTTTCTTTTTGAAGATAATAACCTTAGCATCTTTAGCCTGTTTCAAAACAGTAGCTTTAACCGAAGCACCTTCAACCAAAGGAGTGCCGACAGTATTATCCAAAGCCAAAACTTCGTTAAAAATAACTTCTTTACCTTCTTCGGCGGCCAGTTTTTCGACTTTCAAGACATCACCGGTCGAAACTTTATACTGTTTTCCGCCTGTTTTAATTACTGCGTACATTTTTAAACCATCCAAAAATTTAGATTAAACAAAAATCTTTGATTGCAATATACATAACTTTTTCGCTCTGTCAACAAGAATCTCTATTAAAACCAAAAAAAATCCCTTTGTCACGTTATTTAGATACGATAATCCCCAATAAAAAGGGGCGATACCAGACCGCCCCTTGAAGCCAATCAGCTTTATGAGCTTACATAAAGTGAATCACATGCAAGTACAGAGCAGCCATCGCCACACTGACCAGCATCACCGGCAGCGACCACAACAAAAAGCGCATAAAGTGGATAGGATGCCCGGCGCGTTGAGCCATACCGGCCACAATCACATTAGCCGAAGCGGCAATCAAAGAACCGTTTCCACCGTAACAAGCACCAAGTGAGAGCGCCCACCATACCGGCATCATCGCCTCACGTCCGCCCATACTG
>CASFLB010000128.1 GCA_949295395.1 uncultured Pseudomonadota bacterium
AAAACGGAAATATTGGAAGATAAAAAAGATTTTGCCTTGTTTTTGGCCTTAAAAGAAAAATATGCCATCAACCCCGATTTTGCAAACTGGTGCAATTGTTGTTATGATTATAACAAAATAAACTCATACAAGAGCAAAGAATTTTTCCGCCAAAATCCTGAAATTTTGGCCAAAACCGAAGGCTGCGTGGCACATTTGCATTTGCTGCTTGGCGAGGTGCAAACATATCTTCACAAACATGAAAAAAATATGATTGCTTATGCAGATTCTCTCACCTATGTGGATTATCAAAGCTTTTTTGGCTGGCGAGACAGAAAAATTTTGTGCACCAAGCCGTGCAAAGCAGACAAAACCAAAGTTGCTTATATGACTGAAACTGGGGTAGAAAATTTTTATGATATTTTTATCAGAAACATAAGAGATTTTATGGCCTTTGCCGATATTTTGGTGCTTAAAGACTTTGCTTCGCTGGAAAAAAATATTTGCGAGAATGCTCCTTTCCCCGACAAAGAAATAAACTATGATTTTACCGCGCTTTTGGCAATTTTAAAAATAGAAAGCCAAAGAAACAGGTGCGGCATATGGACAACAAGCTTGGCAGGTCTCTCAGAAGAAGCGAAAAGAAAAGCGCAAGAAAGCGGAATCATTTTTAAAGAGAATCTCTGATTTCTTTAATTTTTTTCTTATTATATCTAGGCCATGCGCCTATTTTGGTGCAAACAAAAGCGGCCGCAGCCACGGCATTTTTATGTGCATCAATTTGCGATTCTCCGTTCAAAATGCTTTGCATAAAAGCAGCGCCGAAAGAATCTCCTGCGCTGATGGTATCTGCCACTTTAACCTTTGGCGTTTCAACAAAAGTGCAGTCTTTTTCAGAAAAGATAATGCTATAATTTTCACCAACGGTAAAAATAAGATATTTCAGGTTATATTTTTTGAGCAAAGTTTCGCAAACCTCATTGTCAGTTCCTTTAAGATTAAAGAGCTGGCGCAAAATAACCATTTCAATATCGTTGATTTTCAAAACGTTGGCTTTTTGCAGCAAAATTTCTATGAGTTCATTGAGGTCTGTTTTTCCGGAATCAAAAAACTTTTTGCGCACGGCTTCGTATCCGTCTTTGCCCAGGGAAACTTTGAACTCCGGAAGGCCTGAGGCGACAATCGATTGTTCGTTTATAAACTTTTCCTGGTTTACGTAATCGAGCGGATATTTCTTTTCGGCGATGTCTTTTATGAGCTTGATATCGTTTTCGTCGGCGGCAAAAGACATATTTTGGATTGTCTCCCATGCCCCGATTTGCTTCTTCAGCCAAGTTTTGGCTGCGGCCGAATTTCCGGCGTTTACTTCGGCAGCTTTTGCTTCCAATTTTGCTGAAAGATCGGCGGGCATTTCTTGCGCGAAAACCGCCGTTGAACCGAGTACCAAGGAAATAAATAAAGAATTGAATCGTTTCATATGGGTAAAAATCGTATTTAGGCGTTTAATTTTGTCAACCATTTCTTGGAGAAGCAGAGGTTTGCGAGTGGAAATTCCGTTAAAATTTAAGGGATTGAAAACAAATCCCTCATTACCGACTCGTCGCTTGAAGGACGCCTTATCAGCTCTTCAAAGGCGTTGGCAAAGGCCATTTGGTAGTCCAATAATTTTTTCATGGAAATTCTGGCGGCTATCGGAGCCAGCTTGGAGCCTACCAGCCATGAATTTTTCTCGAATATGTTGTATTGCGATTTTTCGTCCGCTCCGTCGAAAAAATGGGCCAATTTTGCCGCGGCTTCTTCTACGGCTCCGCGGGGTTGCGGAGAAGTGGTTTTGACGAGAATTTTGTCGTCCATTAAAGCCCTCAATTGTATTAAAAGGGAATTTTGGCGTTGCAGGCCGGATATAATCGGGCGCGCCGAGGCGTTTTTGTTTGCGAAAAAATACCTGCGCAAAGAAGAAAGTCTCCGATTGATGTCGCCGGAGTAAAATGCTTCGGTTATTTCAAAAAAACTGTTTTCGCCG